>JAQVMT010000009.1 GCA_028703495.1 Clostridia bacterium
TGGGTGGACTTGGATTTGGCTGTCGGTGATTATTCGGCATCCTTTGAGTTGTTCCAATATAACCACTTTTTAACCAATCCCCAATATGCCGATGTCGGATATTACTATTACGCAAGTAACACTTCAAGAACGGCATACGAAAACTATATTCCCGTAAATCACTTCAAGCTAGATAAAACCTTGCGCGTGGTAGCTTCCGATGTGCTTGATGACAATTTGTACAATGCCGTTATAAATAACAGCAATATTACGAGCTATGTCGGCGAAAAAATCGATACAAACAACTCATCGGGCGTTGCTGCTCCGGGTGTCGTGCGTTTTTCAAAAGGCGAATCCATACAGGCGCAGTCAGGCAGAAGCTACATCCAGCTTGCATATGCAAACGGAAGATCCTATCAGACAATATATCCATATCCCTACAGCACGAAAAACTCCTATTACTGTGAGTATTATATAGACGGCACTAGGGTCGCTGCGAATGATGTTGCTGCCTTTAATGACAAAACCAAAGGTATTCTGGAGATAAAAGCGTATTGGTACGGACTTGAAGCGTCTTACAAATTCACTTACGTTGTCGAGGATACGACTAAATTGCAGCTCGATTATGTACTCAATCAAAAATACACGGGCGATACGCTCACGTTCAAGCTGACCGACAAGCCTGTCGCGAGCGGTACGGACAGCTATACCAGCATGCACTGGTACTTCCAAAACGCGGTTGTGTCCTCTATGAGAACGCTTTATATTTCCGATGCGTTTGGCAAGGGCTTGACCTATGAAATATATCAGGGAGACACGAAAAAAGCAACGCTTGCATATGGCGAGTACAAGACCTTCGAGCAATTGGGCTTGACAACCGACAACACATATACCGGCAAAATTTCATATGCCGGCGAGGAAATGAGCTTTAAATTCAAGCTTGTGGATAACGATACTAACCTTTCGGGTAGATTGTACTACCTAAACGGCAGAAGTATCGGCACAACGAATGCAACCGATTCGGAACCGTTTATCGTGTTTAACGGCGAGAACCTCAAAATTCCCACAGGAAAGCAGCTAAGCGGTAAAGCCAGGATTGCTTACGATTATTTGTATTATCTTTCTGCCACGCTTTATCCCGTTTACACAAGCGGTGCAACAGTAAAAGTTTCCGACTATTTGGGTGTCTTTGAAAACGGCAAATTCGACGGCGTTAAGTTCTATGCGTATAACGGAAGTGAGTATGTCGAGCTGACCTTCGGTGACGAGCTGGAGCAGAGATACTATTCCACAAGCAATTATTTAGAAGCCAACTACGTTCATTCGCTGTATTACAGGCTTTCGACGAATTCCTTGTCCTCGTATGCAACGGACGGTTACGGAAAACTAAAGATCGAATTTACCTATAAGAACGACACGTATTCGATCGTGCAGCCCTATCAGGTCGTCGATTATATGATGGATTTGGTTAACGGCGAATCCTATCACTTGGCGCACACGCACGAAAGCACAGGCAACAAATTGACAGGAGATGCGTATAACGAGTCAGGTATCACTTACTATCAAGGTTCAGCGCTTTCATTTGATAGCGACGACGGATTGTATTTCAAGAACAGTTCTAAGACTGCCGACGGTTACGACTATACAGAGCGTTGGTATTACAGATACTTGTATGTTACAAGAAATAGCCAAGATAGTACCTTTTCTTATACCACTACAAATGGTAGTACAACTGAAACGGTAAATGGCAAAGGCTATAAGACAACTAGCTCGGGATTAGAAAGTGCGATGTCGACGCATTATAACTACGATTTCTATAAAGTATTCTCCAAAATTACACTAGTTAGTGGGGGCAAAGAAACTAAGCTTTATGACGACAGTCTCTCCGCTAGTGACCTCAAAGAAGCTAGCATGAATGGCATAACAAGCGGCGAGATACGTTTCTACCTCAAGGATACCACAACGTGTCACGTTTACCCCTTCGTTATCGAAAATGATGCAAACGACGCTTATGCAACGTACGCCAAGTTTACCAAGCTGAATAACTACTCGTTTGACAACGTGGGAAGCGCGATTCCGACATACAATATCGTCGACGACGAATATGTTTATATCTATTCATCGATGACGCAGCTTGCCCTTCCGTCGGCTTCGGGTTATGGTGTAACTACCGTGTCTGCGCCGTATATCTACAACTCGAATGTTATCAACGTGAATGCATACAATTCGGGCTTAATTCAGCAGTACTATTTAAGCAAGACGAATGCCGATGCTTCGTTGAATTATACTTTGACGGATATATCGTCAATGACATCCAATTATTCCGGCTCTATGCTTGATACGGATCAATGGACAAAGCTTTCCAACACAAAGCTGATGAGTGGAGATACAACGTTGTGGAGCTATGGTTTGGATATATCCGCCACAAGCAGTGTATGGCCGTCGGGTCAAAGCTCGGCAATGCTCTGTTGTGTATACACCTATTGCGGACAGACCTACATCGCAAAGGTTAAGCTTCAACGGTCGAGTTCGGCGCAGGTTAAGTTGGGTGTAAGGCGAATTAACAACAGTTATTACTACGATGACGACAATATTAATCAAAGTGTTGTTATCAACAAAAACAATCCTGATATTCAGATAAGCACTTCTTCGCTTTGGCACACTGCTTCGGCTGCAATCAAATCGCTTGCGACCTTCCAAAGCACAAGCACCTACACGGTTGATTTGTATAACGGCGAGACAAGCTTGGGAACGAGCATTGACTGTACGGTTAATGACGGATATGTAAAGCTAAGCACGGTATTGGCGGTAAACCCAACCGCAACACGCGGAGTTTTGAAGATCAATAACTTCAAGATTAACAGTGTGATTTACAATGAAATCGAGATTAAGTTCAGTCTCGAGGAACTCACTGGAAGCATTTCAAAGCTAAACGGTGTTACGATCTCCGATGGTGCAAGGATGTTTGTCGGTGAAAAGCTTGCCGCCAACTCCAATTCTTCCTTCACATACACGAAGAATAACATTGTAAGCAGCGCAAGCTTTGCCAAGTACAACAGCGAAGTTACCTCGCCTCGTTTCAAGTATTATTACTCTGTTGCAGAGTCCGCGCTTGAGACCAGAACCAGAATGGTGGATGTCGAACAGACTATCACAATCGACGGCAAAGAGGTTACGCAGATTGTACAGCAGGAAGAAACCTACTATGTTTATGTGTACACATACATTGACGGAACCACTGCGGTATGCGAAGCGACTAAGGTTGGCGACGTGTACTATTACCTAATACCCGACACGGATAACTGGAGAGTTCAAGAAAACGGTACCCTTAGAGTTGCTTACAAGCCATCGGCAACGGCAAATGAGGAGTATATTGCGACAATCGCAGTTACCGCGGTTGCGCAAAATGGCGTTACTTCCCCTGTTTTAACCGCCTTGTACGGACAAGTATTTAAGACGGACGGAACCGAGGTAGGTATATCCAAGCTCATGGGTGTGGGCGAAGGCTTGCGCTATGACAGTCCGATTGTACTGGATTACAACAGTGAAAACGGCTTTAATCGCGGAACGCAATTTGTAGCGATCCCCAACACTTCGCACAGTAGTATCCGATATTACGATGCGTATAATACTCCTAAAACCGCTTATTTCAGCAATTCAAGCCTAAGTATAATGTTGTACGATGTGACTGCTGAGGGAAGCTTACCCGGCGAAGGTATTAACCTAGAAAAGGGAGTGACATCGTTATATGACGGAAAAGGCTTCAATACAGGATATACTTTGGCTAATGGTGAGGTTTGTGTAAGTAACGGAGTAAAGGCAATTGTTGCTACATATACACTTAACGGAGTCGAATACTCAATTATCGCTTACTATGAGATCATTGACACTACGAAAGTCTATAATGGCTAAACATATCGACATTTGATATGTACTTAACTCGATTAGCTTCATACCGTCTTTCGCTGTAAGGCGGTATGAGTTAAAATAAAACGCGTAACAAACGCAAAAACACATTTGGAGGAAAAAAATGAAAAGAATTATTGTTTTGGCAATTGCATTAATTGCTGCACTTACTCTGTTTGCAGGCTGCGGAAACATTGAGAATGTTGAAAGTCTTGAAATCAGAGGTACTGTAACTACCGAATTCGAGGTTGGCGATGTGCTTGATCTCAGCGGTGTATCACTTAAGGTTACCTTTACCAATGGGGAAACATTGATCCTCAACGGTGACGACAGCCGTTTGACCTTTACGGGCTTCAATACAACAACAACCGGCTCGAAGGTTATGGTTTTCAAATATGAAGACGTAGAACTTGAAATCCCTTACACTGTTTATGACCAAGCTATTAACACTCAGATCGGCTTGAACGGTGCGATAAATAGCGGCGTTAGCAATATCAGATTGACAGGAAGTGCGTTTACCACTGGTGCTACGATCTCCGTTGCAAATGATATGGTTATCACCGGTGTCGACTGCACGTTGAATGAATTTGTATTCACTGCTACAAACAATGCAACAGTAACCTTTAAGAATGTAAACTTTGCAAAGGATAATGCAGATAAAACTTCTGTTTTGACAATTAACGGTGGCACATTCGTATTTGAAAATTGCACATTTACTACGAAAGGATACCTTGCAAACGGAATTACCGGTAACGGAAACAATGTAGAATTCTACAACTGTGAATTCGTTACAGAGACCGCTACAGATTGCTTTAACTACCTTGTTTCTAACGGCGCCAATGTAAACGGAGCTAAAAACATATACAAGAATTGTACAATCGTATGTAATTTCTGGTATGGTATTTCTTTTGCCGGCAACTTGATGGTTGACGGTTGCAATATCGAATCTACAATTACGGATAAAACCACATTGAAGGACAGCTATGGCGCAAGCTATGTTAACCCCAATAAGCAGCCCGTTGCGTTCCACTCATCTGCATATTATAAAGATGGTAGAGTTGCAAGCTCATACTTCAATATGTCTGTAACAAACACCACTCTTAAGAATCTGCAAAATGTTATGCGTATTTACAGAGTTGACAACATTAACGTTGCTTCAAGATTTAATTTGGTATTTGAAGGTAACACAATGACAAACTGCAACTACGTTGTAAACTTCTCCACATTGTCTTGGGGACATTATGACGAAGTTATTGCTGCACTTCCCGAGGGAGCTGCAACCAGATACGTTGCACAGAATAACACCGGCTTGACGAAGGTTGGCGAATTCAATTTCACATATCTTGATAATGGTTTCTTTAGATATGAGGGATTTAACTATATCGACAAGAACGGTGACGTTTATGAATATGTCGGATACAATGGAGCTCACTATGTTCGTACAGGAACAGTCGGCAATTACACCTATTATGAACTTCGAATCGCTTACTCTGCCGATGGACTTGACAACAGAACATTGACAGTTGCTGCTGATCCTTTGGTGTAGGAAAATAACATAATCAGAGTCAACCGCAATATGCGTTTGATTCAAAAATCTAACAAACCATGCACACGCAAGTGACGGGAATACGATAATTTTCGGCTTTGCGTATGCGACCTATAATGCAATTACTACCGTAAGGCGCGGCTATTAGGCTGCGCCGAGCGGCGGTTGCAGCCGCTTCCATAACAGTTTACAGCGGATTGTTGCGCGAGGGGGTTGAGGGAATTCCGCCCTTATTTGGAAGCGTCTGCCGTTATTCGGCAACACGATCGGGAGCGTTTACACTCCGAAACAAGGTTTAGAGGCGTATTTAGCTACGCGCGGTAAACTTTTTTGCGCAAAACGTATTTTGCGTTCCACGCAGAAATTGCAGCGAGTTGCACGAAAAAAAATGTATTCATGTGTTGAACCGCTGTGTTTATGCTAAGCTTCATCTAATTATGCATATTGGTGCGGGTTAGTATCGACACTACAAAAATCGCACAAGGCTCGGCGACGCATTTGTGAGTACGCATATATGGGTTTTTGCCTGTATTTTCGCGTTAAGACAGTACGTTTCGTACGATTTGTTGTGCGATTTGTTATATCTGCGCTTACACTGTGCAATTGAGTAAGTTATCGACAAGCGCGATGTGCCTTTCCATGCAGTCCGTTTGGAGTCTTCAAAGCCCAAAACGTGAAATTTATGTTTGAATTTACGGAGGTAGTTATGGCAAGATTCAAATATGTTAACAATAAAACAAGATCCGATTCATCAAAAAAGCCGCTCTTGATCGTGTTAGCGATCGTGCTTGTGCTGGCGGTGATAGGAGTTGGCGTCTACTTCCTGTTTATTCGGGATAACGGCGGAGGAAGCGGTATAAATACGGTTTCTGCCGATATTTACGTCGACGGCTGTATAGTTGACCAAGATAACGAGTATGTCGGTGGCATTGCGATAAACTATGGTATCGGTGTTTACATAACCAAATACTCTAGCACCTTCAGAATCTACAACATACCGCAAGGAACCACCTTGACGTTCTCTACCGATCGTGAGGATGTTGTGTTCGGACAAACCCAATACCTCATCAACGAAAGCTCTAGATGGTCGATGGACGACATAGCCGCACCCGCTTATGAGCGCGGCGGACTTGTCGTGAAAGTGGAGGTTCTCAACAAAAAGCCCAAGGAATACGCCTGCGTTCAGGTTCTTGACAGTGACGGCGATCCGATTAAGGACGTCAGCATAACCGGTGTCAACATTAATGAGACTACCGATACTTCGGGCATAGTCTACCTTGAAATTGCAGATATGGGAAGAGAGCTTCAATACGACGATGTCGGGAATGCTATCGAGAATTCCGATTACGACGTCTATTTCAGTGCGTCGAAGGACGGATATTCGTTTAGCGAGTACGGCTACTATTTATTTTACGAGCAGCATGCCAACAACGGCGACAGCCCGTTCACAATCGTTCCCGAACAGCTCTTCCGCATTACGGACGAATACGGCGAAACCATTTCCAAGTGGTACTTGACCTATTCGTATCACGGTTCTGACGGCTTGATTGTCGCCACTCAATATTATGACGGTGATTCCTTTGTTTTGGACATGAAGAACAATGCCTACAACTATTTGACAGCGTACTGCCCGATTAGGAACAGCGACGGGACCTACTATTTCGTCGATATTCCCAAAAACGGAGTTATGCAGTCTGTCACAGTGGCAGCTAAGGGCTATATGATTACAGCGACGGTGGATTCGCGTTTTGCAAACGCAATCTATTGCTATGGCGGCACGTCTATTCAAGACAAGATGTTCGCGATCGGCGCGGCAACCCGAAAAGTGACGATGATTCTGCCCAAAACCGACAATTTGACTACCAGATTTTTCACGGGATTTACGCTTTCGGGCGCGTTTGATTCGGATACCGAGTTTATCTTGGTTGATTCCGAGGGAAACAAGATCACGAAAATCGACGGAAATATCGAAGATGCGCGCTTGATTCGTGAAAAGGATTACAAAGGATAAAATCATCGGTATGCTAGGGCCATTACTGCAAGGTAATGAGTCGAAGGCTTGAATAAAACAGATAACTATAAAAAGCGTTCCGTATGGATCTGCGCTTATAGGCTTGATGCCTTAGCAAAGCAGTACAGGAACGCTTTTTTGTGCCATTAAAAACAAGAAAATATCGGACAAAGTGGTAATAGAAGCAACGCGCATATGAGCATGCTTAAATCCAAAGGAGTTTAACGGATAACCTAATACAGTTTTTACTAAACCTAAGCACGCAAAAGCCTTATAGATTGTAGTTTAGAGGTTTTGCCGTGCGCGTAAGATGTAATCCTCCAATCTAAGCACGCAAGCATATTTAGATTGTAGTCTAGAGGTTTTGCCGTGCTCGAAAGGTTTAATCCTCCAATCTAAGCACGCAAATGTCCTTTAGGTTGCGGTATCTTTCGTCGAAATCCAAGCCGTAGCCGATAGCGAACTCATCGGGGATCTCAAAGCCGAGGTAGTCAATCTCGACGGGGACAACGCGCCGCGAGGGCTTGCTTAAAAGTGAGCAAAGCTTGACTGATTTTGCACCGCGGATATTAAGAGAATTCATCAAGTAGTGCATCGTATAACCCGAATCGATAATGTCTTCAACGATGATTATATTCCGACCCTCCACGCAACAGCTCAAGTCCTTGACCATTTTCACCTCGCCGGAGGAGCGTGTTGTGTTTCCGTAAGAGGAAATGGCGATAAAGTCAATTGCAACGTCGATGTCGATATGCTGAACCAAATCGGCGAAGAACATAACCGCGCCCTTTAAAACACATACCATGATCGGAGTTTCCTCGTTTCTGTAGTCGTCGTTGATTCGCCTTGCCAGCTCATTTGTTTTGTTCACGATGTCCTCATGTGAAATCAGTATTTTGTCGATAATTTCTTTACTCATTTTCTTCTCCTATCGTAAAAATGTGTTTTGATTTACTTAAGTTCAAGCCTAATAATCGTGTTAGTTTCCTTCGACATGAATATGTCTGCGCAAAGCTCCAGTCCGAAAACGGCGAGTATGCCAAAGTCGGCGGATTCCAAAGCGAGATACGAACGGCGTTTGCTCACAGGAATCTTGCGTTGTGCGAATAAATCGCTAAGCTTTTTTGTGCCGCAGCCGACTGTTAGCTTATCTCCGTCGCGCACGTGCCGCACATCCGCGTTGTAACCGCATTTGGTTTTGCACGAACTCAATAGCTTATCCAAATCGGCGGTCAAAATGCGAGGAGCATCCTTCTTGCAGCTGTCAACCTCATCGCTGTATTTGGTGCAATCGGCGTTTATTCCAAGCTTTGCCAACGCTCCGACAAGTTGGTCGCAAAAGTCCCCTCTGTTTTGCGCATAGACGGCAATATTTTCTTCGATCCCCTTATTGTTTGTAGACTTGCGAAAGAATCTAAGCTCGCCAAACTCCTTACAAACAACCGAGTTGTGCGGCAGGTTAATCTTCTTGCCGCTTTGTGCCTTACAAAGCTCCAAGACTGAAGTTATATGAATGCGTTCGATATCGACCTTCACGCCTATATCAAAAAACGCCCTCAAAATCAGTCTTGAGCTAATACTATAGTGCAAGGAGTCAAGATACTCTGCACCAATGCAAACCTCGTTTTCATTGACAGCTCGATAATTATCGGTATTTACGCACTCCTCAACGCATTGCTCGAAATAGTCGCTGTCACAAAGCGCAAGATCGCCCAATCTAATGATGGCATCGGACAGGTCGGGATTGAGTTTTTTTAGTTGGGGTATAATCGTATGGCGCACATAATTACGAGAATAGCTTTGATCCTCGTTGGTGCTGTCATCGCGATATGGTACGTTGTTTGCCTTTTGGTAATCTCTAATCTCTTCCTTCGGGGTTTTGATTAATGGTCGCAACAAGAAACCGTTTCTGTAATTCGTTCCGACAATACCGCTGAGCCCGGAGCCGCGTATAATGTGCATAAGAATGCTTTCCGCCCTGTCATCGGCGTGATGCGCCAACAGCACAAACTCGAATTGACGACTAAGCTTATCGTAAATCTCGCGCCTTAGTATTCGTGCGCCCGTTTCTACCGAAAGCTTATGCTCGACTGAATACTCCACGGCATACACGTCAAAGGCGGTAAAGGGTATGGAACGGCTTCGGCAAAATTCGTCGATAAGCTCACAGTCTAAGCACGCGTCCTCGCGAATATGGTGGTTGACATAAAATGCGCTCACGCAGTAGCCATTGCTCCAAAGGTAGTGCAAAAGGCACATAGAATCAATGCCTCCGCTGACTGCGACGGCAAGATGCGTATGCTTATTAATTTCATCGAGAATGATGTTCATCTTTTTATTTTAGCACATTTTATCGGCTATTACAAGTAAAAAATCGAGCTTTGAAATTTTTTTAATCCATATATGCTCAAGGCTGCTTTAAAAGTGGTACAAAAAACTCCGTTCCGCTTGATATGTCGCAAATTATATGGTATAATCTGGATATAAAAGCCAAAACGCGCCAAATAATTATAAAGTAGGTGAGTATGGAATTGCTAAGCACATACAATGAAATCAAAAAGAGGCTTGACAAAGTCGATTTTTCGATGCTTTGGGAGGGCTTTTCGCCCTTCAAGTTTGCCGTTTACAACGATGAAAGAGTAGTGATCGAAGGCGAAGAAAGAGCCGTCGGAGCGGAGTTTATCGCAAATACCGCGATATACCTTGACGGCGAATACGTTGCGATTTGGAAGCTGTGCGAGGAAATCGACCTTGACGTGTTGACCGCAAAGATGGTTCACGAGATGTTTCACGCATATCAGCAAGCCAACGGTGACAAGCGTTTTCCAAATGAATTCGATGCGCTTGTCGGCTATAAATACGATGCGCGGCACATACAGTTCAAGCTTGACGAAAACGGAATAATCGCACGGTTGTTCGACAAGTTCGACAATGGCTTGTTTTGTGAGGTATTTTCACGCAGGCTGTATCGGAAAACCTGTTTTCCCTTGGAATACGATTACGAGGCGCACATTGAAACTATCGAGGGTGCGGCGCAGTGTGTGGAGTATTTCGCGCTTAAAGCGTTAAACGAGAAGAAGGCGAAGGATTTTTCGGAGTCGATGAAAAAACGCATTTGCACTGTCGACCTGCAAATCCCCGCCAGAATTATATCCTATGATGTAGGCGCGTTGCTTTTGATTATATGTAAAAACAACGGTATTTTCTTCGAGGAAAAGACAGCCGTCGCTCCATATTTGGACTTTTTGACAGAAAAGCTCGGCGCAGAACACTGCCGTAGCACATCGAAAGCCGAGGAGAGCGGCGAAAGCTTTGGTAAGCTCGGCAAAAACCATTTTTCCGCCTTCGAAAACGTTGCAGTTTCTCCCGAAGTCGTTAATTTATGCCGCGAGGACATGGAGTTCGTGCAACGAACTTGCGAGCTGGCGCAAAAAACCTATATTAAGACAGATTGCGATTATCCGTTGAAGGGGTATAACGTGTATTCTGCGCGTTTTTACGAAGGCTTTTTGATTTCGGAGTATTTTGTGATGTACGAGGTCGAGGGCAAGGATGTTTGCGACTTCGGTAATATCGTGCTTAAGCTCCAAGACGGGCGAGTAAAGACGATTTATAAGCAGCCGTAAATTGAATGATGTTATTTTTTTGTCTTACTTATGCTTATACGCGTTAGGTTATTCCGATACCATCGCATTTTGGGCTGATGCAAAAACGATTCGGATGCGCTGATTTCGAGGTTGCTCTATCGGTTGCTAAAATCAACATACTTAAATCCGATATAGCAAGTGATTTAGTATCAAAACAAGCCAAATATGTCGAATAAATGCCATGCAATACCGAAAAAAGCGCGTAAAAGCGCGAAAATAGGATTTAATGCCATTAATCAATTGCAAAAGTTTGCGTTGCGGTATATAATATCGGTATGGAAGTAGATTTGTTTTTCAGCGGCAGTAAGGGGAACGCTACCCTTATTGTTTCAGGGGGCGCGTCGGTAATGGTAGATTGCGGCGTAACGTGTTCGGCTTTGGAGCGTGAATTTAGGACTGCGCAGCAGTTTCCCAAGTTGCTGGACGGAATTTTGGTTACTCACGAGCATTCCGACCATATTGCGGGGCTCACCGCGTTTTCAAATAAGTATAACATTCCCATTTACGCGCACAAAGCAGCGGCGGAATCGCTTATTTCCCGCTCCAAGTGCAATCCGAATTTGGTGAGAGAGTATGACGGAGTGTTCTATATAAAGAATTTGGAGATAAACTATTTGGAGTGTTCGCACGACGTTTGCTGTTGCGTGGGGTACTCTATATGTGACGGAAAAAGGAAGTTTTCGCAAATTACCGATACAGGAGTAGAGCCGAAAGGCTTTAGGGAGTTCGTCCAAAAGTCGGATTTATTGATTTTGGAGAGCAATCACGATGAGCAAATGCTTAGATGCGGCAAATATGCCGTTCGGCTCAAAGACAGAATTTTGAGCTCGTTGGGGCATTTATCAAACAAACAAGCCTCTGAAATTGTTGCCTATTTGCCCGAAATCGAGGTCAAAAAGGTATGGCTGGGACACCTTAGTGAGAATAATAATACTGCCGAATTGGCATTTTGCGAAGCGTTGAATGCTCTTAAAAGCGCAGGCGCGGTCGAAGGCGAGGATATCGACCTCGAGGTTGTCGCGTATAACTGCGGAAGGAAAAGCAATTTATAGAGTAGGTGCTTTTATATGGGCGCAGCGAAATTCGTTGAGTATTGATCGATTGAAAACGATTATGTCGCGCCTTAGAAAAATACCTACAAGCTCGGATTTTCGGAGATTAATTTATATATCCATACAACGGATTTAGAAGAGCTTTGCACAGAGAGATGAATCCCGTTGGTCGGGAAAAGGAAGGCTATGAGTAGGATTGAAATAAGACCATATATCTACGGAAACAGGAATGTATTCGACAAGTTCGATGCTCTGTTTCTTTTCGGAATTGCCATACTTGCCTATCAGATTACGGGGACGATCGCGGTTTTGGTTGCGCCCGATTATGAGTTTGTGTCCATACTCATAACGCAGTTGACAATGTTTTTCACCGTGTATATCTATGCGAAGGCGCGCGGAATACGGTTTGAAAACGCGACGAGGTTTAACGCACCGTTTACGTGGTACAATATTCCGTTGATGATTGTTTTGGCTTTGGGACTGATATTTTTCATGATTCCTATCGACAGTTGGTTTACGACTCTGTTGGAAAGCTTGAATATCCATGTATATTCGGGCGAAACCGACTTGGGATCCACTACCGCGACACAGCTTATCATGCTTTTTGCATACAGCTTCGGTCCGGCTTTCGGTGAGGAATTTTTGATGAGAGGCGGCATCGCCAACGGATTAAGCAACAGCATGGGAAAATGGAAAGCAATTTTCTTGTCTGCCGCACTGTTTTCGCTTATGCACACAAACCCGGGGCAGTTGATCCACCCGTTTGTAATGGGCGTTGTGCTTGCCTACGTTATGTTTACCACGGGCAGTATTTGGGCGGCTTCGATAATCCACTTTGTCAATAATTTCACGGTGGTTGCTATCGAGCTTTGGTTTTTGGATGATTTTAACGCATTCTACGAGAAGAATTATATATGGATGATGATTGTTGGCTTGGTTGTCGCGGTGGGAGTATTAGTTTTAGTGACACTTTTGGAAAGGAAAAAATCCGCACGGTATGCGGTTGTTGAGGACAAACAAGAGGAAATTGTAGTGGACGAGGAAGCGCAGAAGCTCATCGCCATACAGTATGAAGTGGCAAACCGCACCAGAAGGATTCTTGCAAGAGTGTTGTTTTATATCAGCGTGGGAATCTGCGTGATTACCTTTGTCGCAGTTGCCGCCGGCTTTATGGACACGGTGGTTTAGACAAGCAGGTTTAACGCTGCTTTGGAGGTAGCACGCTAAAGGGAATTCGTCTCTAGTTCTTCGGTTTGAGGAATTAAGGGCGCGATGGTTTAGGCTTGCACTGCAGGAGCAGTTTCGGGAATAGCCCGTGAAACTTAAACGTAGTTTGACCAAAGCTTTACAGTTTGAGAAAATTAGGGCGCGGTAGCAGTCGAGGTACCATAAATATATGATATATTAGGGCGATATTACTGTGTTGGCGTGTGAAAAAGCCGAAAAACGTTGACAGAATAGAATGGAATCGGTATAATATGCGGTATGTACAGAATCGAGATTGTCGCGGTGGGCGGCGTAAAGGAGCCTTTTATTAGAGAGGGCATCGAGGAGTATACCAAAAGGATCGCTCCCTTTGCGAAGTTGACTGTTGTCGAAATTAAGGAAAAAGACGAAAACGTTGGCGTTGAAAAAGCGTTGGAGGAAGAAGGCAAGGCAATATTAAAGAGGCTGGAAGGCTACGTAATCGTTCTTGACAGCCGAGGCGAAACGCCGGACAGCGAAAGCTTTGCCAAAACTCTGTTTACCCACGGCGAAAGCCAAAAGGTAACATTGGTTATCGGAAGCTCAAACGGACTTTGCGAACAGGTTAAGCAAAGAGCCGATAAGTTGATCAGCTTCGGCAGAATAACCTATCCGCATCAGCTTATGCGGTTGATACTTGCCGAGCAAATCTACCGCGCTTGCACAATCAAAGAGAACAAGAAGTATCATAAGTAGCACTATGCGCGGTCGGCGGACTATATTTGTCGGCTTTCACAATGCGCAGTCGGCGTAGGCGGAGCGGAAACAGTCGATGCGGAGCTTTTATTACCACTGCTGCGCTATCGATAAAGCTTTTGGATATGCAAAGCAACCGGTTAAACCCGCGGTATGTAATAAATTACCCAAGTGCAAATAAAGAGGTATTAAATGGCGAAGAAGAGTAAGCCCTTGTACAACGATTACGGAAAGTATCTGGACAATAATAAGCAAAACGTCAGAATCAGAACGGACAGCCCCTTGATGTGCGGCATTTGTTTTCTGCTTTCGGTTGCGGTGCTGATTTGTATGTTTGTTCCCGTTGCTACGGTATCCGTTGGCGTCAAAGAGGAATATGCGCAGGCTTTGGAAAAGTTTTTGGGCAGTGACAGTGAAACGTCCACGATAGGAACGCTCAACCTAGAGTACAGAATGAATATGTACACTATGCTGGATATGTACCTAAGCGATGCTAAGGGCGAGGAGCCGAGCAATAGCGGTGATGTGGGTACAGGTGACGTTTCATTGATTGGCGAGCTTTGGACGTATGTCACGTCAAACGGACTTACGGTTCTTTTCGACGGAATACAAACGAGTGACAGTCAAGGCAAGGTGGAAACCGTTAAAAGCATTCTGCCGATTATTATTGTAATAGGCGCGGTTATTTTGATCGCCGCCCTGATTTTATTCGCACTTTCTATGTGCGCCGTTGTGGGGCTTAAAAGGCTGATTCCCGTCATACAAATCGTATCGGGAGTACTGGCGGTTGCATCGGTAGCTTGGCTGGTGTTTGCCTGTTTTATGAATTTGCCTTATTTGCACTTTTACTATATCGCGTACATCTCGATGAAGATGGGAGCGGCAACCATTTTGACCTGCCTTTTTGCCGTAACGTCCTTCGTTTGCTCGCTTACCGTTAAGAAATAGTGCGTTATCGGCGCATTTGCGTTGTTTTTTGTCGGCTGTAGGTTTAAGCGGACTTATGATGAATATAACAACGGAAATATGACGAAAACAAGACGAAAGGAAACGAGAATAAGTCGGCGATGCAACGCTTATTGAACGCGCGACAGTGCGTTTTATACATTGATAGCATATATGGTTTATCAGAGGAAAATATGTCGGATTTAATTCAAACTCCCGCGTTACTGTGGGATAATTTCGATACTCCCGCAGCTGATTTTCACGCTGAGAGAGTGAATAACGTGACAGACACAAAGACCGAAACCGTTTCGTTCTTTATTGACGGCAGAACGGACGACAATGCGGTTTGCAGGGTTTATATAAAGACGGTTATGCCGTCGAGGACGGAGTATATGCCGTCTGTACTACTTATCGGGGAGATCGATAAGCATATTGACGAGGAAAAGCTGCAGTATTTTGCAAGAAACGGTTACGCCGCATTCGGAGTGGACTTTACCGGAGAGGGTGAAATGTGTACGGTGTATCCTCAAAGCTTGGAATATTGCAAGGCTTCGGCGGCTGTAGGTTTTCTTAACAAAGCCGAAGGCGATGTCAAGAATACCATTTGGTACAATTACGCCTACAACGCAAGAAGGGCGTTGAGCTTTATTGCGGGACTTCCCTTTGTAAATAACGACAAGATATACGTTTGCTCCATTAAATCTGCGGACAAAATCGGTATGATTGTGACTGCTATGGATAAGCGTGTAAAGGCGTTTGCCTCTCTTTACGGCGATTGCTGGGAAGCAGAGGATCTTGTCAATGTGAATGCGGCTGCAGAGGAAAATATCGAAGCTGCCTTGAAAAAGCAGGAGGAGCTTCAAAGGTACATTGCGGGTATATCTCCGCAAGCATATTTGACAAATGTAAGCGTGCCGTACCTAAGCGTTATCGGAAGTAATAGCATTACTATCGATGTAAGTAGGCTCAACGAAGGCATTAAGCGTATGAACAACAACGGCAAGAGTACTCTTATCGTTGCACCCAACCTTATGGATGCGTCCAACGGCAACGGCTTGTACTACGCAAAGCAGTTTTTCGACAACCCCGACAAGGAAGCGAAGGATATCCGAATAAGCTTCGAAAAGGTCGAAAAGAAGCTTTGTATCAGAGCTGAAGCCGATTTCGAGGGTGATTTGAGAGTATTCTACGCCAGAGGAGAGGCAGAACCACCGCTTAAAAACTGGGTGGAGGCTGTATCGCGTGGCGACAATCTATTTTCATTGGACACCACCGGTGATGAGCAGACGGTTGTTGCGTTTTGCGCTGCATCCGATAAGGACGGTGATTACTGCTCGGATTTGGTAAGCGTGCAGGTTGCCGATTTCGGTGAGCTGAATGCGGTTTTACAAACCTCCGTGCTGTATTCGGCAGAGAAGAAGACGGCACCTTTTGTACCGCTTTCGCCCCTTGAGGAGCAAAGCGAGGAGTTTATCGCGCGCAATCCCGTCAATATCGCCGAGGTTAACGGTATTAAGGGGATATGCGGTAAAGCCGTTTCTACCTACGTTCTCAATGACCCGATAATTCGTCCGTCAAAGCAAGGAATATTGCTTTTCGACTGTTTCAGCAAGGTGGAACAGACGGTAACGGTGTACATCGCTACCGAGTGGGGCTCTCGCCCCGTGCTGTACTGCGCCGAGTGTCGTATGGTCGGCGGAGACGAGTGGCAAAAAATCGTTCTCACAAAAGAGGATTTCAAAACTGCATCCAATAAAACTCTGGGCGGTTTTTCCGATGCAAGGGTTCTAAGCTTCGTAGCCGACAGAGCCTTCGTTTTGTGTAATATGCTTCTTTATTGAGAATCGATCCGAATCGAGTATCGCCTCGAACGAAGGGTTTTGCTTTCGTTTGAGATAAACTGTCGGCTTTAAAAGGTTGCGTACACCTTCGAAGAGCCGATTTATCGGAGCGTAAACCGATTACGCGCCGAGGCATGGGGGCTTTAACAAAAGAAGGGAGATTGAATGGATTTGGAGTTGGAGAATACTCGTGGCGATTATGCCCTTAATATGCGCGAAAAGTCGACAAAAATCGATTTTGACACGGATAAAAGCAATATGGATTTGTCAATGAACATAGATATAGATTCCATTGTTAACGAGCTTAACTCTGTCGACGACGAGGACGACTTTGCCGATTTGTTCGGATGCGGCGTCGGTGGTAAAGACGACCTTTTCGATTCGGAACAGATCGAGGTGGAGGATATGCTCTTTAAAACTGCCGTTTTGTCTAATTTACTCGCAGATGAGGAAGACGAGGCAGGCGAGGAAAATACAAGTGACGAGCAAGCCGATCTCGATGAGAATCAAAAGAATGAACTCGATAAAGAATACGCACCAACCGAGATAAAGGATAACGCGCAAGCCAACGATACAAAGACCGAGGGCTTCGACAATCTCGACAACGTTGCCGACAATGGAACACAAGTTAACGACTCCGATGTTGATTCGAGCGAAGGCGAAGCTAGCGACAATCCCGACAACGGCGCACAAGTTAACGATCCCGATGTTGATTCGAGCGAAGGCGATTTAAACGACGAATGCGACGAAACCGTTTACGACGAGAAGGGTTTCGACTACGCCGAGGAGAATCTGACCGATACGGAGGGTGGAGGTCAAAGTGGCGAGGAGAGCGACGGTGCAAGCCGCGGTAATGGCGGTGACGGCGAAGGCGGACCCGTTAAACATAAGATCTTAAGAAAGGTTTTAAATGCTGCGGTTTGGGTGTTCGTATGTGCGCTTGCGACCATGTGCTTGCTTTTGATTTACGGCAGAATATGTTATTCCTTTTACATTGTTATTGGCGAGTCTATGTATCCGAGCTTAACCAGTGGTCAGATCGTATGTACGAGTGTTTACGAGAAGGACATCGGAATAGGCTCGGTTATTGTGATCGATTCGAGCGAGATAAGCGATAAGGAGTATTTTATCAAGAGGATTGTCGCAACAGAAGGCGACGCGCTGTGGGCTGAGGACGGTTTTATTCATGTTATCCATTATGGTGTGGAGCTTGTTATCGACAACATCGACGGCGTGAAGCTAGAGCCGATTGAAGACAGTCGATTGCTTTTGCTTGCCGAATACTCCGAGATGAAGCCGTTGATTATCGGTGAAGGCGAGTTTTTCTTTATGGGTGACAATCGCAATAACAGCAACGACAGCCGAAACCCCGATATCGGTTCGCAAAGCACGGATAAAATTGTCGGCGCAATAACCGATGACTTTCCGATGTGGTATTACAAAATCCTTATGGCAAAAGAGAGTGTAATTGAATTCTTCGTTAATGGTTGGAAGGGAATAGGCAATTAGAAGCACTTAGGTGATTTATTTTACTAGTTCAACTCTCTTTTTCATTGATATTAAGGTTTGGTCTATTCGAGGAATAAACGAGTTCGAGAAATATACGTATTCTAGAAATTAGAGAGTTCTAGGAATGTGCGTATTCTCGCAGGTGACAAGTCGTTGGAGTATACGTATTTCAGGAATTAACGAGTTCGAGGAATGAATGAAAAGGATATTATTGCATATTTGTTGTGCGCCATGTTCTGTGATGTGCATCGAGAGCCTGCGCGAAGAAGGCTTTCAAATCGATGGACTTTGGTTTAACCCGAATATCCACCCTTTTACCGAGTATAAAAGTAGGCGCGATACGCTGATTGAGTATGCGAAGAGCATTGAACTTCCGCTTGAGGTGATTGACGACTACGGTTTAAGGGAGTTTGTCCGCAAGACCTACGATTGCATGGACGATCGTTGTCAGGTGTGCTACGACTTGCGGTTGGAGAGGGTGGCGGAGCTTGCCAAAGCCAACGGCTTCGATGGTTTTTCCACGACACTTTTGATTAGTCCCTATCAAAGGCACGACCTGATTCGCGAACGCGGCGAGTTTTTCGCACAAAAATACGCGTGTGAATTTTTGTATCGCGATTTTCGTCCCTTGTTTAGACAGGGACAGCAAAAAGCGCGCGATGGCGGTTTGTATATGCAAAAGTATTGCGGCTGTGTCTTCTCCGAGGAGGAAAGATATTCCCCAAAATATCGGACAAAAAATAAAGACGGCAAGTAAGCCGTCTTTTTTATATCTATAATACCGATTCTCATCAAGACACAAGCTTTCTTTGCTTATGAAAAGAACTATCTTTGTAGAATACTGTTTTTAATGTCCTTTACAATGATTGCGGTTTGGGAATTTTCATCGGCGATAAGTTCCTGCACCTTATTTCGCGCGTGGATCACGGTGGTGTGGTCGCGGCCGCCGAAATACTCGCCGATAGCGGTAAGCGGCATACTCAACAAATCCGTCACAAGGTATATGCAAATTTGTCGCGGCTCCACAATCTCCTTGGTTTTCTTCTTGGAGAGTAGATCCGATTTGCTTACCTTGGAGTATGCGCAGACGGTGTCCACGATGTTGTCGATTGTAATTATTTCCTCTAAATAGTCCTTGTAGTCCTTCAAGGCATCGTTTACAAGGTTTACATCGTTGTAGCTTCTTTCGGTAAGGTTGGCAAAGCTCACAACCTTTGTAAGCAGTCCCTCCAATTCTCGGATATTGCTTTGAACCTTTTGAGCCAAAATGCCCAAAACCTCATCGCTCATATCATATATTTCCATTTGACGGGCTTTGGTTTTTAAAATAGCGACTCTCATTTCAAAGTCGGGTTGTCCGATGTCCGCCGTCAATCCGCCCTCGAATCTAGTCCGCAATCTTTCCTCCAACGGACGAATCTCCCGCGGAGGTCGATCTGAAGTGATGACAATCTGTTTCGAAGCAAAATACAGAGCGTTGAAGGTGTGGAAAACCTCCTCCTGCGTGGATTCGGTCTTGGCAATAAACTGTATATCGTCGATCATTAGGACATCGGCATTGCGGTAAACGCTCCTAAAGCGTTTCATTCCGTCGTTTTTCTTGCTGTCACGCAGAGCCTCGATTAGGTCGTTGGTAAACTTCTCGCTGCTGACGTAAACGCATTTAAGCTGCGGCTTGTTTACGCTTAAATAGTTGCCAATTGCGTGCAAAAGGTGCGTTTTACCCAAACCCACACCTCCGTAGATAAACAGAGGATTGTATTTGGTTCCGAGGTTTTCGGCGGCGGCTTTTGCGGCGGCGGCAACAAGTGCGTTGGACTTTCCCACGACGAAGTTGTCAAAGGTGTATTTTTGAACGAAGACATCGCTTTTGACGTCCTCTTCCTTCTGCTGTTCCTCGATGAATAATTGAAAGTCCGCCTCCTGCACGGGGGTAATAATCTCGATTCCCGCCATGTTCGGATAGGCTTCCTTGAGCTTCTCGTTAAGCGTCGAAAGATACTGCTTTTCGATAAGCGTTTTTGCCGCATTAGACTCCGTGCGCACGATTAGATAGTCGTTTACCACGCAAAGCGGTGTTAAGGGCTTTATCCAAATATCAAAAGTCAATGCGGAAACGAGAGGCTCTACAGCGGTTTGCAGACTTTTCCAAATTTCATATGCGTTGTTATTCACATTATCCTCTTTTTTGAAACGGCGCGACCGTCCCGAGTTTGGTCTTATAAAGGCGTTGACAAAATACGGCAAAAGCGGATATTATCGCGTTTATGCCGTAATTGCATTAATAGGGGCGACTCTAATATTAAGTTGCGCCTAATTTCTGCATTTTGGCGAGTGGATTAGTATCAGAATTTACTTTATGTACTTGGCGGCAGTGCATTTATCGAGATAAATACAATTCTCCGTCCAAAGGTTTATACAGGTGATTATGCTGTAAATAATTGTAATCAGTGTCAGATACCAGCCGATTCCGAATCTTGCGGTATATGTGGACGATGAGTAGTCGGAAATCATGGTAGCGATCTTAAATGTCGTAAGCATGAATATTGTCAGCAAATATAGACAATACACCGAGTATGCGGCTTGTTGCGGAAGTTTGTTGGTCTTTGTAAACGCAAACATAAGCACTACTCCGATAAACCCGACGAGTAAAGCGATAGGAAACAGAAAACTTGTTTCATAAAGGGCATATTCCGTGCGGAATACGTTACCCGAAAAATTAGTGATCAACGCTTGCTCAACGACAAAAAAGGGTGTACACATAAATATCGTGGTAAGCACAAGCGTCAAAAACGCGTGAATTTCAATGCTGAAATACGAGTATATTTTCTTCATAATTAACCTCCGTTGCGCGGTGCTTTCGCACTCGGCATAAACCAACATTCTCCGAACACGGTATTCAAGTTTTCGGCTCGGCTGTCTCGACATTACGAATACGGTATGCAAGCCCTCGGCTCTGCTGTCGCGAGTAATAATCCATTACATAATATTTTAATACCAAGCGGTCGATTTGTCAAATGCAAAGGGCGGTAAAATGCGATAAATCCCTATCTTTTGAATTTTATCGGCGATACGGCATTGACTTCCTATAATTTTGTATGCGATTGCAATACTTATTACCGAACACATTTCTGCGATTGCGAAGCTTTTCTCGAACACAATTATGTGATACAGGTTACTCCCGAAAGGTTTGTAAGGGAATAAGAAGGCTTAAACGTGGTCGAACACCTCATCGGGCGATTGTGCGATTCCGACAATATTTGGAAAACAGAGCATATCGGAAATCTTGCCGAAGCCATAACTCACGGCAATCGTGTCGATGTTATGCAAAGCCGCTCCCTCCGCATCGTATGAAGAATCGCCGACAAGCACGGATGAAGAGGTGTTGAAGCAGAAATGCTCCCTCGCGTACTTCAATACCGAGTACTTGTCCTTTATGCCCGCTTCGTATATGCCGCCCGCGACATAATCGAAGTACTGCGCAATATTCAACCTAACCAGCAGGGCTTTTGCAATGTCTACGCTCTTATTAGTGGTGAGGACCACTCGCTTATTCGCCTTTTTAAGCCGTGAAAGCAGGCTTGCCACTCCCTCGTAAAGGGTGATATACTGCGAAGCGTCGGTTTCGTCGTATATTCTTTTGTAGTATGTCATCGCTTCGTTTGCACGCTCTGCTCCCAAATGGCGGGTAAAGGAAAGAGTCAAGGGTGGACCTATGCAGGTGGAAAAATCCACGTTAGAGCAATCCTTTCCGAAATGCTCCAGGGTTAGCCGAAAGCATCTTGAAACAGCGTTAAAGCTGTTGACAAGAGTGCCGTCAAAGTCAAAAAGCACGGTGTCATATTCCTTGCGAGGGCGGATCGATTGCACAAACTCACACGACTTTGAGGAAAACACCCTTTCGGATCCGATTGCCGCAAAATAACTCTTCAAACCGCCGATGTTATCGTTTTCGCAAAGCTCATATTCAGCTTGAAAACGGGTATTGCCGTTGAAGGAGTATTTGTCGAATTCGACCGACTTGTCATCGATAACAACCGACCGCCGTTGCGTGGTAAGCGTGCCCAAAAAACGTTCGTCGCCCGTCGCCGCTCCCAAAAGCTCTAGCTGTTCACGAGCGGTTATCCCTCGGTTTATGAAACGTTCGAGGTCGTTTTGCGTAATTCGTGCCGTGTTCTCCGTGCAAATGCGAACGTCACCGTCCTTGCGCTTGGTTTTCAAAGTAAGCACGCATTCTGTCATAAAAGGATAGTCGTGCGTGACCAAAAAGCCTAAAAGACAGTTATCGTATCTCTTTGTGCAGTTGTTCGCATCTTGTGCAGTGTCGCCATAGAAGCGATTGATTGAGTCATAGGTTAACCCGACGGGCATTTGCATGCTTGGCTCTTTTTCGCCGTTTGCTTTTTCGCAGTTGCCTAAGCCTTGATGGGCTTTGTTTAACAAGCCGATTTGAACGCATTTACTCCGATTAATATCGCAATTGATTTCGCTTGGCGCGGAAAAGCTGCGCCTTGCGCGCAAAACTCTCTCATCGTCGATGTGAAAGTAAAAATTCTGCTCGAAAACGAAGGGTGCATCACCCCTTTCATACTGTTCCTCTGTCAATGTGAACTTGATTTCTGACTCCGTAGTTATCATTCTTTCCTTTGATTTTTAACGCTTATTATGACGAGTGTAGGGTTCCCGTTGCGGTAGCAATAGGAAAATCATGCAACGCTCCGATCGCGAAAATGTAGTTTGTTTCGCTTAAATTCTTGTAATTAAGTAGTTTGTTTGGCTTAAAGCTTTGCAGTTAAGTAGTTGTATCGCTTAAATTTTCGCGGTAAAAAGGCTTGGTTGCGCTCAATCTCGGTGGTCGGAAATTCCGAGTAGGTAATCCGCCGACACCGTAAAGTAAAAGCAGAGAGAGTAAATGTCGGAGGCATCGGGTTGCGACAACTCCTGCTCCCAAAACATTACTGTAAAGCCGTCCACTCCCAACGCACGCCCGACAGCCGAACGACTGACACCTCTTTCTATCCTCAATTGTCTGATTCTTTGCGCGATAATCATTTTTGCTCCGTATTCTTATTGCTTTTTAATGCAAACGACGATGGTCAATTCGCAATAGTTCATATATAGATATGTATTAGCGCCTATATCAGTATACAATAACTGCATACGTTTGTCAATTGACAAAGGGGGCGCGTCAAGATTTTGTGGAAATAAAAACCTCGCAAGTGCGTACCTTGCGAGGTCAAAAAGGGGGAGGATTTATCCCAATGAATGGGGACCGAAACAGCCATAACACTGTATCTACGTCAATATTATATTACAAAGCCGATTTATTGTCAATGGCTGCCTCGTCCCTGTTTTCGCCAAAAAAAGAGCTTTTTCGCTGTCTGTTTCTAAGCGGTTTTTTGACGAACGATTCATTTTCCCCTTATGCATCGCTTCCGAAAAAAATCGTTATTTTTATGCATTATACGGAAGTAATGGTCTGCATCCATAATGCGGTTCATTCGTGCATTATAACGGAGTTATTTGCCCAAGGTTTTGCCTACTTGGTTTTAAAAACGGGGTAGCCTTCATCGACTGCCCAAACGTTTGCACTAAACAAAAGCGTATTGAAAACCCAATCCGCAGTTTTGAAGTTGGCTGCCGCAGTTTCGGTTCCGAAAACTCTTGCCGTTCCGGTGAGCGTTTGCTCGGTGGAATAGTAGCAATTGGTTATTGTCGTGCTGGGATTGTTTGAAAGTAATTTGCCTGCATAGTTTCTTGAAGCAACCGCCGTTACGTCGCCTGCGGCAAAGCAGTTTGTCAAGGTGCAACCCGTAGCAATTCCCACAAGACCGCCTGCGTAAGCGGTGGGAGCGGGAGCGTTAGGCGTATAGATAGGCTCCTTAATGCTTTCGGGCAAGGCTCCTTGGGTTGCGCTCACGATAACGTCTGCGTATGAATTTGAAAGCGTTGTTTGGTACATATTGCCGACAAGTCCGCCCGCTGTTACCACGCCGGGTGAAAGTATAGTCACACTTCCCGTCGCATAGCAGTCGGAAATCGTACCGTTTTTCATATAGCCTGTCAACGCGCCTGCAGTTTGATTGCCTGCCACTGCAACATTAAGAGTGACGTTTGTTACGCCCAGATTCTTGACTGTGCCGCCGATAAATCCGAACAATCCAGAGAAGCCGTTATTTGGAGTAGTAATCGATAGGTTCTTAATCACATAACCGTTTCCGTCGAAAACGCCCGTAAATATTACATCGCCGTCGATTCCAACGGGAGTCCAAGCAGTATCTGCCATATCGATGTCCGCACAAAGAGTGTAGTTGGCTGCGATGTAAATCGCGTTTACCGCGTTAATCAATTGAGCAAAAGTTACAAGGTCGTTTTTGGTCGCAAGCTCGAAAGGAGCTTCGGCTGTTCCTTGACCATTGAACGCTAAGGGTACAATCGGCTCGGGAAGATTGGTTGCGTTGAAAAGGAAAGGCATATAGCCTTCAACAAATTGCCATTTTTCGGCGGAAAGTAACAATGTTTCCTTCAGCCAATCGGTCTTTTTAAAGCTAGCAGCCGCAGTTTCGGTTCCGAAAACTCTTGCCGTTCCGGTGAGCGTTTGCTCGGTGGAATAGTAGCAATTGGTTATTGTCGTGCTGGGATTATTTGCAAGTAATTTGCCTGCATAGTTTCTTGAAGCAACCGCCGTTACGTCGCCTGCGGCAAAGCAGTTTGACAAGGTGCAACCCGTAGCAATTCCCACAAGACCGCCTGCGTAAGCGGTGGGAGCGGGAGCGTTAGGCGTATAGATAGGCTCCTTAATGCTTTCGGGCAAGGCTCCTTGGGTTGCGCTCACGATAACGTCTGCGTATGAATTTGAAAGCGTTGTTTGGTACATATTGCCGACAAGTCCGCCCGCTGTTACCACGCCGGGTGAAAGTATAGTCAAGCTTCCCGTCGCATAGCAGTCGGAGATAGCTCCTGCTTTTACGTATGCTGCGATTACGCCCGCAGTTTGATTGCCTGCAAGTGCAATGTTTATATTAGCATCTACGACACCTAGGTTCTTTACGGTTCCGCCTATAAAGCCGAACAGTCCCGAGTATTTGTTGCAGCTAGTCACCGAAAGATTGACTATTGTATAGCCGTTTCCGTCGAAAACACCGGTAAATATCACGTCACCCTCAACTCCGATGGGCGTCCAGTTTACGTTTGCAAGGTCGATGTTGCCCGTCATTTTGAAGTTGGCGGCGACGTAGGCTTCGTTTGCAGCATTGATTACTTCGGCAAGCTTAATTAAGTCGTCCTTTGTGGCAAGCTCGAAGGGAACCTCCGCCGTTCCCTCTCCGTTGAACACGGGAGCAGGACGAATTTCGACAGCAGCGATAAGTGCAACCGCATTATCATAGGCGGCGACTAAAGCTCTCGTGCCGATAGCGTTTTGCATAGCATCTATACCTTCTGCGAGATAACCTTGAATAAGAGTCCAGTTATCGGCGGTGTAGTTTTTCTCGTTTAAAGCGTTAACATAATTGTTGAGCTGTTGAATTTTTCCTGCGCGTTGAGCATCGGCAGCTGCGTTGTCCTCCACAATTGTGGATATTTTACGGATTGCAACGATTGCTTCGTCGTACAGCGTTTCGGGAACGGGCGCGCCACCCTCGTAGTTTACAATGCTTTGGTAGGCGGCATTGTAAATGTCGGAAAGAGCCTTCCAATCCTCTGCGTAATAGTCGGCTTCGGCGTAGTTTGCGATAAACGATACCATAAGCTCGGCGATTGTGGGTACCGCTTCCATATCGGCAACAGCTTTTCCATACTCCTCGTTCATAGCTTCAAGGGTTTCCGCACCGTCAATAGCTTTCAGAAGGTCGTTAAGAAGCTTTGTCAGGGCGTTGTAATCGGCGGAGGTGTAACGATAGTGGAAGTACGGCGCGATGAGTTCACCGTAAATTTCCTTCGCTGCGGCAGTTAGATCGGTTTTGAGTAGCTCGATATCCTCCTTCCACACGGCTGTTAAGGTAATGTCGTTGGTAACGGCAGCTGCAAAGTTATAAATTGCACCGTTGTAAAACCAGCCTTGGAAAATATGATACTCGTAAACGGGAGTTTGCGGTTGAGTAACCGTTGCGCCGCTTTCGATCGTTTTTTCAGCGTTATCTTCGCCGTTGCCGAATACGAAGGTTACCGTATACTCTACGATAGCGGGTTCAATTGGCGTCCAGCGCGCTTTTAATGTAATGTTTTGTTCCACGGACGAGGTGAAGTCGAATTCCACATTGTTTGCATACCAGCCCGCAAAGATGTAGCCTTCTTTTTCGGGAATAGCGGGAATATCGGCTTTTTTGCCGCCCTCTACTTTTATGATAACGGGTTCGGTGCCGTTGTCGGCGTCAAACGTGATCCTATACACCGTTCCCGGGGTACAGGCGGCAAAGACGAATGCCGTAATCAAGCAAAGCATTATTAGTAACGTGACAAATCTTTTTTTCATACTTTTTCTCCTTTTTTATTTTGATTAACGCGATATGATATTCGCGCTGAAAATCTTTTAAAACGATGGAAATTTTTTTCGAAGTCGCATAGACTTGGTAGCAATAAATCTATGCGACTTCAGTGACTTTTTTTCTAGTCTTTGGTTTTGATAATACTAAACTCGTTATTTTGGTTATAGCTGATTATTGTGCCGAAGAAGGTTCTCCAAACATAGGTCATG
Organism: Clostridia bacterium; assembly: GCA_028703495.1. Lineage (GTDB taxonomy): Bacteria > Bacillota > Clostridia > Christensenellales > CAG-314 > JAQVMT01. The sequence continues at coordinate 27,073 of JAQVMT010000009.1, forward strand.
AAGTTTTCTCCCTCGGGGAAGAACAGTGTCAGGTCACCCGTTGCCTCGTTCAGGTCGGTTACGAAGTTGCCGTACGGTGAAATACTGTTTTCGGGAATATAGCACTCCAATACGGGAGCAGAACCCTTAAACCAACACTCCTTAAGGTTTTCAGCGCCGTAAAATGCCTTGTCGCCGATTACCTTGAGCGATTCGGGCATTGTAACCGATTTGATGTAGGGTTGCTTACTGAAAGCAAGTGCGCCTATTTTCAAAATGCCCTCGCGTAGTACAACGTGCTCGGCTGTGTTGTTGTGTGAGTAGAAAACCAAAACCGTCTTAGCCGCATTGTAGGTGATGCCGTCTTCGGTGATGAAATAGGGATTATCCTCGTGAATAGATATGTCATCTATTCCCTTGCAGCCCATAAATACCAAACCGATGTTGATTTCACAGCAGTTTGCAGGCAGTGTTATGTAATTCAGATTCGTGTTATAGGCGTACGCGCCGCCTCCGATTGCTTCAAGCTTCTCGGGGATATCCACTCTACCGATGTCGGTGTAGGCGAATGCATAGCCCTCGATTTCCTTAACGCCTTCCTTCAAGCCTGCCGTTTTGAGCGACGTGCATCTATAGAAAGCGTAACCGCAAATGGTAAGGCTGTCTTCTGCGACGGTGTTAAAGGTTACACTTTGCAAGGAGTCGATGCAATTGAAAGCATACGCGCCTATTTCCGTCATACCCGCGGGGAAAACGACCTCGCCTATTTCAATAGGCTCGGCTTCATAGTCGATAAATGACATTGAATATCCGTTGGAAATGACCGCAACGCCGTTGATGTACTGTCCGCTGAAGGAAAAAGCGTAAGCGTCCACAAATTTTAAGGTGTCGGGGAACACCAACCTGTCAATTGACGGGAAATTGGCGGGTTGACGGAACAGCCTTGTGCATTCGTCAGCATAAACCAAGCCGTGCTCGTCGACGGTCAAATACTCGTTGCCCTCTCCGACCGTCCAGCGTATCAGATTCGGACAGCCGTTGAAGGCCGTTTCTGTCACTGTGCCGACATTATTCATAAATACGACTTCCTCAAGCTGCGGCAATCCCGAAAACGCCATAAGATCTAAGTTGTCGACGTTTCCGCAGAAAGTGATTTTCTTCAAATTCTGCATAGCAGAGAAGGAATAGGTCACGTTCGTCACATCCCCGTAGAAGGTCAGCTCGGTAAGCTTCGATGCGGTAAACATAGGTCCGTAGTATGTGGTGCCCGAGTTTCTAAGCTCCAACACCTCCAAATCGTACATAGCGCAGAAGCTATACGACAGAGTTTGAACGTTGCCCAGAATTCGCAGCTCCTTGATATGCTCATTTCCGAAGAAAGCCCAAGGTCCAATGGCGGTAACGGAAGAAGGTATGGTCAGCTTTTGAAGGTTGCAGCCGAAGAAGGCGTTACTTTCGATTGAAGCCAATCCCTCTGGAAGATTAAGCTCTTTAAGGGCGCCACACTGGTAGAACGCGGCTGCTCCGATGGGAGAGATACATGCAATATCTACCTTCTCTAAGGTATTGACATACGCGAATGCGTATAAATCTAAGGTGGTAACGCTATCGGGAATGGTAACGGAGGTCAACGCAGATGAGGCGAAGGCGTAATAACCGATGAACTCCAAGCCCTGATTGAATTCTATCGCCGAAAGAGCATTACAGCCGAAAAAGGCTTTTTGTTCGATTCTTCTCAAGCCCGCATTACATACGACCGAAGTAATCGTGGAATTTCCCGAGAACGCGCTGTCACCGATAGACTTCACCTCGTCGGGTAGTGTAATTTTGCCGCCTACGCCGATGTACGAGAACAAGACGCCGTTCTCGTCTATCTCGAAGTTCATTTCCTTGATTCTTGAAGCGACGTTACTCCAACCGGCGGCTTGCTTATACGCATCTCCGCAACCATCGGGAACGTAAATCCTGACGTTTTCGGTTTGGACGAAGGCATCTTCCGCCAAGGTCGGAGGCGTTAGCGCGAGTATCTGCAAAATGTCGAGCTTCGCGCAATTTCCAAAGGCTTGCTCGCCTATGGCGGTCATGCTGTCGGGCAAGGATACAGAGGTCAACTCACTGCAACCATAAAAGGCTTGCTTTTCGATGATCGCAAGATTGCCGTCGGAGGAAACTTGAGTGATGCTCGTGTTGTTCTTGAAAACGCCCTCGGCGATTGTGTGAACGGTGGAAGGAATCATCAGCTGTGTTTCGATGCCTGTGTAGGAGGTCAAAACTCCGTCGGTTATCTTAAAGCCGCCGTTTTCATACAGAATATCGGCGTATTCGCTCCATTGCTGCTTATAGATGTCCAAACAGCCCTCGGGAACGAATATTCGACAGTTGCCCGTAACGCCCGAAAACAGCTGCGATCCCACAGTCGGCGGGGTGGTGTTATTCATTACCAATGTGGTTATGCTGCTACGATAAAACAGCTTCCACGGTAGCTTCTCAACGGTGTTAGGCAACTCGATCTTTTTCAATGCCGTGCAGTATCTGAAAGCCTCCTGTTCGATTTCCTTGATACTTGTTTGACTCAAATCCAAATTCTTGAGGCTGACGCAGCTTCCGAAGGCATACCAACCGATAAAATCGACGGCTTTGGGTACGTAGACCTTTTCCAAAGGCGAGCTGTCCTGAAATGCGTTTGCATTGATACGTTCGCAGGTTTCGGGAAGTATTACTTCGACAAGTCCTGTGTTTTTGAATACCCACGAATTAACAACGGTTATTTTGGTATCTTCGGCGTTGATCTTTTTCAATGCGGTCATATTTATGAAAGCACTTGCTCCCAAACTGGTTATTGAAGAAGGCAAGGTCATTTCGGTCATTGCGACACCTTGGAAGGCGTTGGTTCCGATTGATATAAGCGTATTCGGCAGATTTACCTTTGTAAGCTTGAAGCAGTTGCCGAACGCGGTTGCGTTGATTATCGTCGTATTAAGCGGAATTATCACCTCGGTAATGGAGGAGCAACTCCAAAAGATATGGCTGGGTACTTGCGTAAGACTGGTCACCGAAAGGTCAACCATTCCCGTGATATTGGTATTATAAGCGAAAATAGAGCTTCCGGTGGTTCTCAGAGTTTTCGGAAGCTTCAGACCTGTACACGCGGTTAAATACGCAAAAGCCGAAGTTCCGATAGATTCGATGCTGGTTTTAGATATGTCCAATACACCGGCTAGATTTCCGCATTGGTAGAAGGCTGCCTTGTTGACGGTAGTCAAGGTTGTCGGCCAGACGACCTCCGTAACCGAAGAGGCTTCAAAGCAGTAATCTCCGATAGTCGTCAGTCCCTCGGGTAAAGTGACCTTTTTTATTTTGACATTGTTTGTAAAAACGCTGTTTCCGATAATCTTCACGTTATCGGGAATAACCACATCGCCGCCGTTTCCGTTATATGCGGTAAGCACACCCTCGCTGTTGACGACGAACTCCTCTTCCGAGTCGGTTGTAATGACAGAATTTCCGTCTACTGCCGCGATGTCGTTGAAAACATCGATGACCACGCCGTTCTCGATGATGTCCGTTATGTTGACGTCGTCTGTTCCTGCTTGGTTATCGATAATATCCAATTCGCCCAGATCAATCTTGTACTCCACATAGTTCATCGCGTAGTCCTCGATGCCCATATAAATCGCATTCTCACGCACTACCTTGTCGGTCAAATCAAAAGAAATAATCGTAGTGTCGTTTTTAATGTCGGAATATATCGGTACGTTGTAGTTGGTATATGGTGTAAAGCCCACTCCCGATGCGGAGGGTGTGTAAAGTCTGTAGCACTGCAAATAATGGTTATCGAACAGCTCCATATCGAGATAGGTTTTGCCGTTTTCCTTGCGCAACGTGGCATTGACAAGCTCGGGCTTTTCATAGTCCACATATACCTTGTATTCGATTGTTTGCGCGGCAACGGCTTTTTCGCCCGTATCCAAAAAAGCCTCGATCTTGATGTTAAGCTGTGTATTGTTCGCCAATCCGAATTCCTCGGCAGAGAACATCAAAGCGTGTTGAGTTATTAATTTACGTCCGTTGGCGTAATAGCATTTACCTACGTTGTATCCAGAATCTACTCTAAAAACCTCGCCGGTGTTTGCATCGTAGTAGGTGTATCTAAGCTCGCTTACACTGCGCAAAAGTCCCATTGCCACCGTGTAAAGGTAGTTTATGGAGCCGGGATTGATGGATATCGCGATTTTGTCCACATCGGGTGCGGGTATTTCATCCAGGGTTCCGTACATATAACTTCCGAGAACGAAGTACATATAATTGACCATTCCCATCTTAGGTCCGCGACCGATAAGCTGTGTCTCGTAAACGTAGGGATCCTCTCCGTCGTAGTAGTCGCTGTCGAAAACGGGAGCTTCCGTCCAATCGCCGTAGAAGGAAAGGAAGGGGATCGACAAATCGATACCGCTGTCGGCGGCAAGCTCCATAAAGCCCTCTACATATATTCCGTTTTCGAATCTATCCATATAAGTCTTGGCATCGGCTGTCAACTTGATAACAACTGTAACGGCGGCTACAGAGTTGCCTTCTATCGTAATGCGGTCGCCCTCTATCGACGCGTTTGCATCGACCTTGTATGTAATACCATATTCCAGCATAAATGCCTTTTCCAATATGGAAATGCCGTCCACACCGATTGTTTCGGTGAATACATAGGGATTGAAGGTGAAGCTCTGCGCATCGGCGGCGGTGTTTACGAGGTTGAATTTGAGAGTGTAAATACCCTCTCTGCCTACGTCGTCATACAGCGAAAGAGATGTCTTCGCGGAACCCGTTACCGACAGATATGCGGTAGTGGCAAGCGCGTTTTCCAAATTGACAAGTCCGCTTCCCTGCGCGCGCGGCGTTATGGGTAAGCCGTTTAGATCGAACACAATATTTGCCGTCGACATCAAAAGCCGATATGACAAGGTTTGAATCTCTTTATCCGTTAAGTAGGAATAGTTTTCCCTTAGGTACTGTCTTAATGCGGTCATACTGCCCAAGGTGTTGGGTGATGCCATACTCGTGCCGCCTGCATATGCGTAATTGCCCAGCAATTCGGGAACAGATGACAGAATCTCACCGCCGGGAGCGGTTATATCGGGCTTAAGCGTTAAATCGGGCAGAGGTCCCTTTGACGAAAATGACGATATTTCGGGATCCGCGACATAATCAACCGAGAAAGCTGCGCTTTGAGCCGTCCTCAAGCTTGCCCCGTCATCCATGGAAACCGCTATCATCGGTATGTAAAGATTTTCTACCATCGGGTTGATGCCCGACATAGCGTTGTTATGAATAATTATCAGAGCGGCTCCCGCAAGGCTTGCTTGCTTGTTCTTGTCCTCAAAGCTCGTGCCGCCGCGGTTTACGATTACCGCCTTCCCCGTTACGTCCAGTCCCTCATAGTCGGAGGCTTCTCCGTAACCGTCCACACTTACTATCTCATAGCTTGCCAGGGTTATGTTGCCCAAAAGCAGCTTCAAGAAATCGGTTGCCGTTTCGTCGGCATAGTAAGCGGGATTGTAGTAATAACCATGCCCGTCCGCAATGAAATAATTGCTTCCTTTGGTATCGATGCTTGCCACGGAAATACTTGCATCGTAGGACGAGGGTAGAGAAATGACGCCTGTTTCGGGGTTGCTTATGTTGTTTGCGCCTGAATCGGTTACGGCAGAGGAGCTGAAGGAGTTGCCTGCCGAACAGCAAAGAGTTATTCCCAAACGATCCACTTTCTCGTAAAGCTCATTGATAAACTCATACTCGCTGTAAGCCTCGCTTCTGAAGCCGCAAGCCTGACCGACACTCATATTGATGCCGTCCAAATCCATTATTGCAGCATCCTCGACCGCACTTAATATGGTGGAAAGATATGCCGAGCCGTCAGCATCGGAGAATACCTTGAAAATGGCGATTTGTGCGTTAGGTACAACGCCTTGAATTTTGTTACTGTTTCCGGTAATAATGCCCGTTACATGCGTGCCGTGCCACATTCCGTAGTTCGAGCTTGCAAACGCATTCGGAATCGGGTCGGTGTCTTTGTCGGCATAGTCGTACGCGTATACGACTTTCTTACTGAGATACACGCCGTTAAGTGCGTTCTGGGTGATAACGGCGTTCATTTGAGCCTCGGTCGCTCCCTCAACTTCAGGAAGCTTTGACAAAGCCTCATGCGTATAGTCAACGCCCGAATCGATTATTCCCAAAACCATTCCGCTTCCGTCGTATTGACTTTTGTTGGATATGATACCCGTGATTTCGGTCAATTCATCAACCAAGCTACCCGATTGTGTTTTGGGCAATTCGAATTGCACGTCGATGGAGACTCTCTTAACATCGTCAACCCCATACAGCTTATATAGGTCGCCGTACCTCATCTTGCCGCATAATGCGTTAACAAGAGTGGAATAGCTCCCCGTACAATCGAAGTTTAATTCGGCTTTTTCGATGCTTTCTGCCAACACCCTTTGCTCGGCTCTGACTGCATTCTCGGCAGCCTTACCCTTGCGCGTTTGAATGTAATCGGCAAGCTCTACGCTGTTTTCGTCAAGCATACTCTGCAAAACAGAACCGCCCTCCAGCTCGATGATAATTGGCACAACCGTGTCTGCAGATACCCCTTCGCAGGATAAGGCGATATCCTTGCCGATGACTGCAGAAAGCACGTTCGACTCCGCAAAAGCCAGCTTTTGCGCAGTGGCGGGCGTCTCATCGGGCGATGTCGAAATTATCGCGGCAAATCCAATCACCGCGCATAATGCCATCAGCACTATAAATGTTACTTTTTTCACTTGCTATGTACCTCCATAAAATGCGCATTTTGCGTATATTTAGTATATCAAAAAGCAAATACGCTTGTCAAGGGTTTTAAACTAAAAAATAAATGCAAAAAACTGCATAAATTCTTGACTTTTACCTGCTTATATGCTAATATTTCCCTATAATGCGCTTGAAGTGTTGAGAAAGAACCGATAACAAAAGGTTTGCCTTGTCCGCATTAAAGGCGCAAAATGTGCATAAATAAGGGGCTACTGCCGTGTCGGTTTTGCTGTTGCTAAGAATTGGTTTTCATGAGCGAAAGCCGAGCTAAGCTGTGCGCGGAAAAAAAGCAGTGTACTTACTACGAAAAAAATTATTTTTGGATAAGACGGATATTGTCATATTGACTCGCAAATCGGATGAGGTGTTGAACGGGTGTGAAAGTTGCTTGCTCGTGAAGCTTTCGGAGGTGAGAATTGTGACTTCGAATAGAGCCGTCGGAATACAGATGTACGGATATCGGAGAGTGTTATGAGGCAGAACAAGATTGACGAAATTGGATACTATATGGACGAGATGAGAATATCGATGGACGCGTATTTGTTCGGCCCTATCGGAGTGAGCGCGGAAAAGGCGGGCAGTCCGCTTGCCTTTGTTTCAAAGCTTGCGCGGCGCGTGTATACTGTGCTTGCGATGAAGGGGGTATGCTCAATGGGAGAGCTGGCGGTTTCGGTCGGGCAGTCTACAAAGAGTATTCACCGTCCGGTCGCCGAGCTGGCTGAAAAGGGAATTGTGGAGAAGTATACCAACCCCGAAAAGAAAACTCAAACCCTGTGCAGATTTACCGAATATGGCAAAAAAGTTGTGCGCGATGTCGATGTCCTTACTATGAAAACCGCGAAGGAAATCTTGGAAAGCTGCTATACGGATGACGAGCTTTTGCGTATGTATATGCTCTGCAAGGAGCTTGCGCTTATGCTTAAAAACATGAAAAAATGATACTAATCCACGACCAAATGTTTTCATTCAACAAGCATCTACTTTTGAAATTTGTTGTGGTGCAAGTCACCGTTTTTGTGTGATTCATTTTTAGGGTAAGGCGCTGTCTGTACGTGATATTGTTTCTGAATAAGTCGCCGTTTTTGTGTGACTTTGTTTCAGAGGGCACCATATGCGTATGAGATTTGGGATTTTGTACAAGATTATCGTTAATTGTAGGTGCGACCCCGTGTGTTCGCCCGAAGATAAAGAATGTGTTTTTCAAAAAGTTTGTTTGTAGAGTAATATTCCTTTATTTTGTTTCGGGAATGCCGTATCACGGACGGCATAGGTTTGCTTTTGCTCATTATTATAAATGACTGTACGCGCTTATCGTCAATACTTGCAAGAACAATATCAAACGAACTTTTGCTCATTATTATAAATGACTGTACGCGCCGTAACATGGGCGAACACATGGGTTCGCCCCTACAAAAGAAAATTGCGGTAATTACGTTTAATTATTTGAAAATGATGTTATTCCGTTAAACAAAATGGCGATGCGGTAAATTCGTAAAAAATATTAATTTAGGCAATTCCGTTGTACAATATGGAGATGATGTAATTTTGTTGTACAAAATGGCAGTGCGGTAATTACGTTTAATTATTTGAAAATGATGTTATTCCGTTAAGTAAAATGGTGATTATGTTATTTCGCAGAATGATATGATGATGTAAATCCGTTGATGATAAAAAACAGCTTTGTTCCCCATATCCGATAATATTATATGGCAAGTTGTTTTGTTTTCGTTTGTATCTGTTTTCAGCGTTTTTTACGACTAAAGTGTATGTAAATCAATTTATTATGGAATTTTCGTGAAATGTGTTAAAAATAGTTGACATAAAAGTGGTGATTGAATATAATACAAGAGTAAAGACCGAGAAAAGCAACTGCTTTTGCTTGCTTGTTGAATTTATCTTCTGTTTTGTGCGATATGGTTTTTGCTATATAAAACGAGGGCGTTTGGACTTGGTTTTTATAATAGGCTTGCTCGCGTTTAAGTATCGGAAGCTTCCGTCCGGTTTCGGCATAGTGGTGGTGGGTGAAAGAGTACTGATGGTATCGATGACGCAAGCGCAAGGGCTTATGCATATGAGGATATTGATATGTTACTTGAGATATCGGTGACGCAGGCGCAAGGGCTTATGCAAATGAGGATATTGATATGTCACTTGAACTAATGATGAAGTAGGTACAAGGGCTTATGCATATAAGGATATTGGTATGTTACTTGAGATATCGGTGACGCAGGCGTTCTACTTCGGGTTTATTGGATTGGGAGCGATTGTTGCGGTTGCTTTGCACTTTATTATACGCCGCCGATATGATGATGCGGTTAGGTGTTCGGCGATTTTCGGGTGCGTGCTGTGCGTTGCGGTTGCATCGGCATACGCGCTTATGTTCTTGAAATGCAATTACATAAGTCAACGATTCGGTGTTGTATACACCGTCGACAAATCTTTCTTTTTGACTTCCGCTCTGTTTTTGGGGTTAAGCGCAATCGTGCTGAAAATTATGCATTTGGACATCGAAAGGGATCTAAACGCTGCGGTTTGCTGTCTGTTCGCCTTTTGGGGCGTGTCAAAACTTGGTTGTGTTACGGTCGGTTGCTGCAACGGGTACATTGGCGGCGTTGAAATCCCTCTCAATCTTATCGAGTGCATTTGCGGAATCACGATTTGCGCGTTGAGCTTGGCAAAAAGGGAGTGGAAGCTGCTTCACCTCGGCGTTTTGGGGTATACGGTTTATAGGTTTTTTAACGAGTTTATTCGCGCGTTTTACGAGTTTGAGCGGTGCTTGTGGGTTTTTACCTATTCGCAGCTACTTGCGATTGCGATTATCCTCGGATATTGCGCGTATTTCATCGTTAGGGCGATTAAACGCAAAACGAGCTTACACGCAAAGAATGCGCAATAAAGGTTTATTGAATTGACTTAACAAAGAATAATATACAAATATATTATAAGGATATAATTGGAGGCTTACTATGAAGAAGTATAGCGAAATACTACTTATTGCGATCATTGCGGCTTTGATGTGTTGCTGTCTTGCCTTTTTTGTGTCGTGTTCGGCTGGGGACGAAAGTCCGGACACGGGAGGCACAAACGTGCAGGAGAAGAATATCGACGAGGCGGACATTGTCAAGCTTATGTCTAACGGCAGGCTCTATTGTATGCAGTCGGACAGGATGACAATTACCCAAACAGACGAAAACGGCGGACTTACTCTGTTGGCGAATATTGTTCTTGACCGCAATATCCCGTTGGAAATGTACGTCAACGGTGATAAGCTGATTGCAATTTGCGGATTATCGGACTATTTCTCCGAGCAGGGCTCTACTTATTACTACAAGGGCTCGTACAGCAGATGTGCGGTTAAAATATTTGATTTGAGCGTTTTGGACGAAGCCGAGGTTACTGTTTTCAACGAGGGCGCGGAGAATGAAAGCGGTGAGAGCGAAGGCGAGGTGCTTTCGGAGTTGCCCTTGCTGTATTCAAGCGTGGTTTCATCGGATTATTTGACCAGCAGGCTTTACCTCGACAGAAGCGATATATGCCTTGTCTTTACGGATGACGGTTCGGTTGACAGTGTTTATTACACCGAAAACAGCGAGCGCAAGTCAATTGAATATAGCTTCGATGTATCTTCCTATCAATCAAATGTGAGCAGTTCGCAGTCTTTGACAATATTCATGAAAATATCGCTGACCAAAGACGAGCTTGTTGCCGACACTGTCGCCTACAACGGAGCCGCACTCTACACGGTATATGCTTCCGATTACGGAATGTACCCGATTTTCACAACCTATACCTATTATGAAAGCGAGGGCTGCGGCGGGTATTACCAATACATACAAAATACCATCATTATCAAGATGAATCCCGAGAATCTAATGCCTAAGCGTAAGCTGATTTTGGAGGATGCCAAGTTATACAGCAGATATGCGATGAAGGATTACGGTGATTACATTTACGTTGCGGCGCATGGCTCGGGAGGTTCGACGATTTACGCTCTTGATGAGAATTTGCAAGAGGTATCGAAAATATCGGGTATCGCACAGGGTGAAAGCATCCGCGCTGTTCGCTATGAGCAGACAGAGACGCAAAGGCTGTGTTATTTGGTAACCTATCGTCAGGTGGATCCTTTGTTCAAAATAAACATCACCGATCCTATGAGTATGAATATTGCGGGTGAGCTGAAGATTAATGGCTACTCTGCGTATTTGCACGTCGTTGGAACCGATAGGCTTGTCGGAATCGGCTACAATGGTACAGCGACCGCCGCAAACAGCGACGTAAAGGTTACACTTTTCGACACAAGCTCGGGCGATCCTATCGAGATCAACAGCTTGATAATCCCGCTCGTGTACTATTGCGAGGTTATCGAGAATCCCAAAGCCTTGATGATCAACCTCGAAAACGGCATTATCGGCTTCAGCGCACTCAGATACGACAGGATCAATTCCTGCTACAAGCAGGGCTTTTATTTATTTGCGTTGAACAACGACGAAATCGTAGACCTTGCATATATAAGCAACTTTGACAACGGGCAGGCAGGAAGCTCTGCGTATAACTACTCTGCGTTTAGAAAGTACATCAACCGAGCAATGTACGCTGACGGCTATTTATACACGGTCGCCGACGGTTTGATTCGCTCGTACAGCTTGGAAACGCTTAAAAACGGCGAAATAACAATTGTTAACGAATTGAGCTTCATCGACAATCAAGCTAACGAAGGTGGCGGAAGCGGCGGCAATAATTTCAACGAATAATTAAATGCGTTTGTCCGTATAACCTCATCGGCGCGTAGTTAAAGAATATAAAAAAGCCTCTTGCAATGAAATAAAATTCAATGCAAGAGGCTTTAATTATTCCGTTTTCTCCTCTTTTGTCAATGCAACGCAAAGAAGTGATCGGGAATACAACCGCAATAAGCGATTACTTGTTATATTTCAAGACGGGGTGTCTTGCGGCTTGTACCTCATCGACTCTGCCGATAGCGGTGCTGATCGGGGCATCGTGAAGCTCCTGCGGGTTTGTGTAAAGCTTGTCGTAAATCTTTAGCATTGCATCCGCGGCATACTCCAAGGTTTCCTTGCTTTCGGTTTCGGTCGGTTCGAACATCAATGCTTCGTGTACGATAAGAGGGAAGTACATTGTCGGCGGATGGATACCGAAGTCAAGCAAGGCCTTGCTTATATCCAACGCGCTTACGCCCGTTTCATGCTTGATATTTTCGGCGGTAAGCACAAATTCGTGCATACAAATCCTGTCGTATGCCACCGGGTATTTATCTTTGAGCAGTGCCAACAGATAGTTCGCGTTAAGCACAGCCAGCTCGCTTGCATCCAAAAGTCCGTCCGCGCCTAAGGTTACGATATAAACGGCGGATCTAAGTGCGACAAGGAAGTTGCCGCCGAAAGACTTGACCTTTCCGATAGACTTGCTTGCGGTGTCTTTGGGGAGCTTACTTCCGTAAACGCCCAGAGGTAGGAATTTGCAAAGAGCCTTCTTACAGCCGACGGGACCGCAGCCGGGACCGCCACCGCCGTGAGGCGCGGAGAAGGTTTTGTGCAGGTTAAGGTGAACGACGTCGAAGCCCATATCGCCGGGACGGCAGATTCCCATAACCGCGTTCAAATTCGCTCCGTCATAGTACATAAGACCGCCTGCCTTATGAACGATTTCGCAAATTTCTGTGATGTTTCTGTCGAAAAGTCCCACAGTATTGGGGTTGGTCAGCATCAAGCCCGCGGTTTTTTCGCAAACCAAAGTCTTCAAAGCCTCGATGTCCACTCCGCCTTCACTATTGCTCGGAACGGTAACGATTTCGAAGCCGCACATATTCGCACTTGCGGGGTTTGTGCCGTGTGCAGAATCGGGCACCAAAATCTGTTTGCGTCCGAAGTCTTTATTGTATTTGTGATAAGCCTTGATAAGCTGCATTCCCGTAAACTCGCCGTGTGCACCTGCCGCAGGTTGAAGTGTTATCGCATCCATACCCGTGATTTCGCACAGATAATCGCTTAACATATTCAAAGCATCCGTCCAACCGCGTACGGTTTCCTTGGGTTGAGTGGGGTGAATGGCGGTAAAGCCCTCAAAAGCCGCGACAGCCTCGTTAAGCTTGGGATTGTATTTCATCGTACAGCTTCCCAACGGATAAAATCCGTCGTCAACTCCGTGCGCAAGCTTACTTAGTCCTGTATAATGCCTTACGACATCGATTTCGGCAACCTCGGGAAGGTCGATTTCCTCCCTGTATTCGGGAAGCTTATACTCGGCGATGTTCATCTCCGGCAAGGTAAGAGCGCGTCTGCCGTTGACGACGCTTTTTTCAAAAATCAGTTGCATGACGCTACCTCCTTAATTACTTTTATCACGGTGTCGAGCTGTTCGATTGAGGGCTTTTCGGTTACGCACCAAAGCAAAGTCCTTTCGTCAAGCTCGAGTCCGCCCAAGCAACCTTCTTTGAGCAATCTCTTGTTGAGCTTTGCAACGTTGAGTTTGCACTCTGTAACAAACTCATGGAAGAACTCACCCTTGTATTTAAGAGTAAATCCGTCGATTGCAGTCAAACGCTCCATAAAGTAATGCGCCTTGGAAACGCTCTGCTTCGCGACGTTGATAAACTCCTTTCCCATAAGCGACAGATATACCGTTGCCGTCAAAGCGCAATGCGCCTCGTTGGAGCAGATACTACTCAAAGCCTTTTCTCTGCGAATATGCTGTTCGCGTGCTTGAAGCGTCAAGACATAGGCTTTATTTCCCCTGTTGTCCACGGTTTCGCCCACGATTCTGCCGGGCATACGTCTTTGCATAGCCGTCTTGCAGGTCATTATTCCCAAGTACGGTCCGCCGAAGCCCATCGAAATGCCCAAAGGCTGTCCTTCGCCCACCGCGATGTCTGCGCCGTCGGCTGCCGCCGTAGGCAACAAAGCCGCCGCAACGGGATTAAAGATATAGACAAATTTAACCTTTCTTTCGCTTGTAAGAGCACCGACCGCTTTCATATCCTCGATTAAACCGAAGTAATTCGGACTTTGAGCGTAAACGCCGGCGACCGTGTCATCGATAGCATTTTCCAATGCGCATAAATCGATTTTGCCGTTCGAGCCCTCGGGAACGCATACGATCTCAAAATCGCCTGCAGTCGCATAGGTTTCGATGACGGCGGTGTACTGCGGATTAACCGCACCCGCGATGATCATCTTGCGCTTTTTGTCGCAACACATATGCATAGCTTCCGCGCAAGCCGTTGCACCATCGTATACCGATGCGTTGCTGATGTCCATTCCCGTGAGCATACACATATACGACTGATACTCGAATATGCTTTGCAGTATTCCCTGGGAGATTTCAGGCTGGTAAGGTGTGTAAGCCGTCAAAAACTCCGAACGGTTTACGAGCGCGGGCAGTGTCGGCGGTATAAAGTGGTCATAGCTTCCCGCTCCCCGAAGTATTGTGTCGATAACCACGTTTTTCTTTGCCATCGACTTGAATTTATTGTATGCCTCGAACTGGCTGACTCCCTCGGGAATGTTCAGCGGCTCGGTGCGCCTAATGCTTTTATCGACATCGTTGAACAAATCCTTTACGGACTCGACTCCGACGCGTTGTAGCATATCGCGTACATCTTCCGATGTGTGCGGCGTGTATTTTGCCATATACTATCCTCCGATTAATCTATGATTATTGCTGACTTTCCACGTAGCTTTTATACTCTGCTTCGTCCATAAGGTCGTCTTGAAGCTTGGTAAACTCGATCTCGGCAATCCAAGAATCGTAGGGAGCCTCGTTGATCTTTTCGGGAGCATCCAAAAGCTCCTCGTTTACGGCAACAACCTTGCCCGAGCAACCAGCGAATACTTCGCTTACCGCTTTTACCGATTCGATGTCGGTGTAAGCCTTGCCGATTACGACTTCCGTGCCGATTTCGGGAAGATTTACAAATACGATATCACCCAACTGCTCCTGTGCGTAGTCACTTACGCCTACTTTTGCCTTTTTTCCGTTAACGTCAATCCATTCATGCGTCTTTAAAAATTTCATAATATTTCTCCTATTAATTATTGTATTCCTGTAAGTGTCGATTGTATATCAATATTGCCGTTCTATCGTTACGACCTAGTTTTCACGCTTTAACCAAACTCGGCTCGCAATATCGGTGTTACCTTGTGGATTCCGATTAAAAAGCCAAGGTGCACGACAAATTGGCAATAATTGTTGCGTGTATGCTTACGCTTGCGCTCTCTTATAGAAAGGCATTTTGATAATCTCGGCTTTAAGAAGCTTTCCTCTTACATCGATGTAGACGAAGGGTCCGTCGAAATCTCTGATTATTCTTACCATGGCGATAGCTTCGTTCAGAGTGGGGCTCATAGTGCCGGTAGTGACGAAGCCGATTTCGTTATTGTTTTCATCGTAAACCTTGGAGCCTTCACGCGCAATTCCTCTGTCAATTAGCTTCACGCCCTTTCTTCTCCAAGCGGGAGGATTGTCCAAAAGTGCCTGTTTTCCGACAAATTCGGGTTTGTCCATCTTGATAAAAATGTTCAGTGCCAATTCGTGCGCTCTGTAATCCTCCGAAAGCTCGTGTCCGTAAAGAGGCAAGCAAGCCTCGAAACGCAGAGTATCTCTTGCGCCCAAGCCGCAGCAGAGTAAGCCGTATTCCTTACCTGCTTCGATAATGGCTTCGAACACCTTGCCGATATTCACGTCCTCGGTATAAATCTCAAAGCCGTCCTCGCCCGTATAACCGGTGCGAGAAATCAATGCGTCGCAACCTAAAAGCTTAGTTGTCACGAAGGTATAGTACTTTTGCGGGATTGCATCGGTAAGCTTACTCAAAACCTTCTCGGCGTTGCGTCCCTGCAGTGCAACCTGACCGATTTTGTCCGAAGGATTGGTAAAAGTAACATCGCCGATCAGGTGCATTTGCGCCCATTTAGCGTCTTTTTCGCAGTTGCTTGCATTGACAACCAGCATATATTCTTCTTCGCTCAATCTGTAAACCAATAAATCGTCTACGACTCCGCCTCTTTCGTTGAGCATAAGCGTATACTTCACCTGTCCGTCAACCATTGTCGAAATGTCGTTGGTAACCAAATGATTAACGCAAGCCGTCGCGTCCTTTCCGCAGATTAAAAACTCACCCATGTGAGAAACGTCGAAAATTCCTACATTTTCTCTTACGCAATTATGCTCGGCTTTGATACCTGCCTCATACTGAACAGGCAACATATAGCCTGCAAATTCTACGATTTTGCCGCCGTGAGCAACATGGTTCTCGTATAACGGTGTTTTCTTACTCATTTTACATCTCCTCATAACATTATATTATATATTCAAGCACGAGTCGCGTTTTCGCGCCTTCGTATTAAACTCGATCAAACTCGTCGCTTGTTGCAGATTTATTCCGCGGCTTCTGCCGCTTCCTTGGGGGCGTTGATCAACGTGACGTATACCGAAAAGACACTATCGTCGAAGTGTATTACCAGATCGCCCGCATATTTTTCGGCGATAACCCCTACGCTTCGGAGTCCGATTCCGCCTTCGCCTTCCTTTGTGGTGAGGTACTTGCCTCCGGGTGCAACCTTAACCTTGCCGTAAAAGCCGTTGACAATCGAAATAAGCAGTTTGTCGTCAACATATTTGCACTTAAACTCGACCTTTTTGTCCTGCAAGGCATGGTTGTCCTCATCAACCGCACGGAAAGCATTCTCCAATAGATTACCCAAAACTATGGATAGATCCAAGCTGTCGATATTCTCGAAGTCGTCGGGTATATTGACAGTTGCGACAAAATTAATGTTTTTTTCCTTTGCCAGCGTGTAAAAGTTGCTCAAGACGGCGTTTACGGTTCCGTTCGGGCAGAATCGAACGACGCCTGCGCTTGCGATACTTGCCTCGATCATGTTCAGATAATCGGCGATTTCCTCTCGCTTGCCCTCCTGATTGAGAGCGGCAATTACATTGAGATGGTGGTGAAAGTCGTGTCGTATGATTCGGGATTTATCCAAACTCTCTCGAAGCATCGTGTAATACTGACGTTGCATATCGAAAAGCTTGTTCATCGACTGCAATTGAGTGTTTTTTTCGTAGTTCCGCGCACTTACGACCAGGTACTTCGAAATTATTTGGAACAGAACCGTTCCGAACACAATCCAAAAGAGCATAGACAGTAGCTGCAAATTCTCCTGCAGCTCAAGCATATTCGGAACATACAGTAAAACCGTTGCGATGGATACAATCGACGGGTAAACCGAAAGCTGAACCCAAAGCGTTGCGTTGGGACTTATTTCAAGACCGGTAAGTACTCTCGGACGGATTAACGTGTAACCCAATACCACTCCGACTATGCAAAAAGCCGTGCGGAATAGGAGGATAAACCAAGATAGGTAGGGAGCATAGCCGTAGTATGTCCCAATAAAGTTGGTAATAATGTGCGAAAAAGCGACGAGATTCCAGTACGTCATCAATACAGAGGTGAAAAAGAATATCTTCCGTTGAACGCTCCCTTCAAACAGGTACAGCACCGCAACAATGGCGATTACCGAAAAGAAGAAGGAATAGTAGTTCGAAGAATTATTGATTGTCATCGTCAATGCCGATAATGCGCCGAGTACAATAGAGAAAATGGCATTGCGGAATATTCCCTGCTTTTGATCCGAGTCGGTCAAAAACATTGAACACATCAATACGATGAAGAATATTCCCGTGGATTCGGATAAGAACAATATCCCGAATCCGACGTGCGTGGTTGTCGCTAAAACCATCATTAACTCCGTTATGTTAGGTGCGGTGTAACCGTTTCACGATACTCTCGGAATTGCTTTTCGTAAGCCAAGCCGAGCTTCTAAGTCGATATCCGAAGTCATCGGAGCCGACCATATCAATTCTGCTTGTCAAGCAGATAATCGTAGTAGCATTTTTTCTTTGCAGGCAGAGCATCTCTTGGAATCGGAATAATTTCGCCCGTTGTCATTATGAATTTATAATCGGTCAATTTCTTGATGAAATTCATATTTACCAAATAGCTCTTGTGGCACCGTAGCATAAACGGATAGTCCTCAAGCAATAGATTGTATTCGTCGAGCTTGCTGTAGGTTGTCATTACGGTTTGATCCTTCATATGGAACAGCAGACGTTTGTCCTGAGACTCGATAAACACGATTTTATTGACGGGGACAGACACGTTGACGCCGTTATAGCGAACGTTTACGCTTTCGGAAATAGCCTTGGACAGTGTATTAACGTACTTATCAAGCAAATTGCCGAGTTTTTCGTTAGTTACAGGCTTCAAAATGTATCCCAAGGCATCCACGGAATAACCATCCACGGCAAACTCACTTGACGAGCTGTAAAACACGATGCAAACCTTTTTGTCCTTTTCGCGGATTATTTTTGCAACCGTCATCCCGTTCTTCCCTCCCAACATTATGTCGAGAAAGATTAAATCGTAATGCCTGATTTTTGCGGCGTCCAAAAGTGTTTCGCCGCTGTTGTGAAGTTCGGTGACAATTTGAATTTCCGTTGCACCGAAATAGTCGGTCACATGCCTTAGCAACAGCTCTCTTTCATAGTCGTTATCTTCGCATATTGCAATATTTAACATTTTGCCATACCTCCCTTATACAATTAAACCACATAACATTATAAACTAAATCCGCATAAAACACAAACGATTAATTAACCTTCCGTCCATTTTTTGCTTTATTGATGTAGCGGCTTGAATAAACCGACTTTTTGCTTTCTGCAAATACAACTTTATGCTAAAGCACTTATTCTTTCGAATATTTTACGAAAACGCAAAGAAATAAACAATTATTTGACTCCCGTCATATTTGGTGTACAGGATGTAATTTTTATTTCGTGAAACGCTTGACAAAGCTTGATTGTTCATTTACAATATATATCAATAATCGTGATATTTCGTTGGGTATGATATTGCGAAAAGTAATGGAGGAACCTAAATGGGCTCGATGTTTATGTCCGGTAACAATGAAAAGACTCCCGAGGAGTTGAAGAGGAACAAGAAAATTCTCGCTATCGTATTATCGATTTTTGTCGGGGTTATGTTGATTTTCGTTGCAATTATCGTATATCAGAATGTTAGAGATGTAAACTATTCAAATGTACCGCAAGCTGATATGATAGAGCTGTGCAAGAATTTGAGCGAATCTAATTACCTCGATTCGGACGGTAAAAGTAGCACCGGCGTTAAGGTCAATGATACGGTTTATTACAGTTATGCAGCGTACACCGAGCGAGTTGAAATTACACGAGGCAATATTCTCGTCACGCTCTATAGTGGTATGATTACAATAGATTTTAGAGACGGCTATATCGCAGCAGGGGAGGAATATTATTATAGCTATAGGCTAAACTTGTCTTACAATGAGCTGCCAATTATTGGTTTGTTAATGTCCCCGAGCTTTAACAAAAGCAAGACCTATTTTAGCAAGCATAAAATTGCTTATGACAGAAATGGTAAGAGAGCGGATACTTATGTTAAAATGGATGCAGGTGAAGAGAATGGCTTGTTAACCAATGAGATGGCACAGGAGCTAGTGGACGGAAGATGGTCTGTCGTGCTGGATATGCTCGCTGATTTCGATGCGTATCTGGAAAATCGCGGATACGATTTCAAAGTTGCGGATATGGCACCTGATTATAATTTGGAGGATATTCCGAAGGTAAGAGTGGGCGGTTTTGATTGGTAACGTTTTGACGGAGATTGGATTGTCATCCTTTTTAGTCGTAGGAATGATTCTCGGTGAATAGTGAAGGCTATTGCCATGCGAAAGCAAAAAAGTATTATTTGATTCATATTCAGCTTCATACATAAAGCAAAACGCTCAACCGTAATGCGATTGAGCGTTTTTCGTGCTGTTTTATTTGGCTCATTGCTTATCTATAACCTCGCGACTTTTTTGTCATTTTTCTATCAATAAGTGCGGTTGAACACATAGGTTCGCCCCTACATTATTAAGGAAGATATGCATTATGTCAGCTCGAGAACACAGCGTTGTAAATGGAACACGGGCGAACACATAGGTTCGCCCCTACATAATTAAGAGAAATGTTTTTGCTTCGTGTCAGCTCGAGAACACAGCATTGCTGTCTTGATAATTCTCTTCTTTGTTGTAAAAACACAGCGTTGACGACGGTTACTTTGTGAAATAGCCGATTATTTCGTTGGTTGTGGAGATTAGCACGAAGGAAGAGGGATATTTTTTAGCGATTCGTTCGAATGTGCCGATTTGTTTTTTGCTGATTACTGTCATAAGCACGGACTTGTCTCTGCCGCTGTACGCGCCTGTGGCTTTGGATACGGTAACGCCTCTGTTGAGCTTTTTAATGATGTCGCGGCAAAAGTCGTCGGCTTGCTCGGTAACGATTTCCACTCGATATGCCGTTCGCATACCTTTTAGAATTCGGTCGCAAACGGTTGTGGACATAAAGACGTTTATTACCGAATACATTATCGGATCCAGCGCATGAACGAATTTGACCGAGAGTGAAGCATCCTCATAGCCCGCAGTGTACTCAGGCCAAAAGACAATGAACGATGACGCTATTACCACGACGTCCATGGCAAAGCTCAACCATGCTACACTCATGTGCGGATTTTTCTTTTGTATGATGCTCGCAATCGTAAGTGTGCCGTCCATAACGCCGTATTTTTTTATGGTTGTGCCGAATACAAAGCCGCCAAGTGTTCCTCCGATTATCGCCGCAAATATCTTCGTTACCTTATCTCCGTTGTCCGCGATATACTGAATACAATCGGTTTTTCCGAGAATTACCTCGAATAAGCTCGTCGATACAGTCAATGTCAGCACTACCAACGTGTGATCGAGATCCAAGAATATGAAAGCCAGAATCAATACCGGAATGCTTATCAGAATTACCACAAAGCCCATCGGGAATCCCGTCTTCGATTCAATCATACTTCCGATTCCGTACAATCCGCCGGGGGCGAAGTTATTCGGTATAATAAATACATAATATACAATCGCCGTCAAAGCGCATAATAATATTAATCCGCCGAATCGGGTAATCCATCCCAGTGGCGAACGATGTGGCAATTTAAAACGACTTCTTAATTCTTCCTTTACCATTACAATCTCCTGTTGCTAATTTGTGCAAGACTTGTTCAGCATTATTATGCGCACTCTTGCGCGGTGTTACGACATAAATATATTCAATTATGTTTGTGATAAGACTTACCCCAAAAGCGTAAGCGATATTATATTCGCTTCAGGTTCGAAGTAAGACTTACCCCAAAAGTTCAAGCGTTGTTGAGTTAACTTTATGTTTGAGATAAGACTTTTCCACAAAGCACTTGCCTTATTGATTTAACTTTATGTTTGAGATAAGACTTTTCCACAAAGCACTTGCTATTGATTTAACTTTATGTTTGAGATAAGACTTATCCAAAAAATAAACGGCTCGCAAAAAGCAAGCCGTTATAATCTTTGCATTGCTAAAAGCTTATTGATCGCTCAATTTCTTATACTTATCAACTCTGGCTTTGGATTCGGCTTCGGCTTTTGTAAACAGCTTCTCGGCGATTTCGGGGTTGGTCTTCAAAAGGGATGCATAACGAGTTTCCTTTCTGATAAACTCCTGATAGTCGCCCGTGGGCTCCTTACTGTCCATAATGAACGGGTTCTTGCCCTGTTCAGCCAAGTCGGGATTGAAGTGGTAGAGCTGCCAATATCCGCACTCAACCGCCTTCTTGATTTCGGCTTGAGGATTGCTCATATCGATTCCGTGGTTGATGCAAGGCGCATACGCGATGATCAATGAAGGTCCCTTATAGGCTTCGGCTTCCTGCATAACCTTGACAAGCTGAGCGGGGTTTGCACCCAGTCCGACCTGTGCAACGTATACATAGCCATAGCTCATAGCCATCATTCCCAAATCCTTCTTCTTTGTGCGTTTTCCCGCGGCGGCAAACTTAGCAACAGCGCCTGTGGGGCTTGCCTTACTCGCCTGTCCGCCTGTGTTGGAGTAAACCTCGGTATCCATAACCAAAACGTTTACGTCCTCTCCGCAAGCCAAAACGTGGTCGAGTCCGCCGTAACCGATATCGTACGCCCAACCGTCGCCACCGAAAATCCAAATGGATTTCTTGACAAGACAGTCCTTTGCTTTAAGTATTTCGGCTTCAAGAGCATCGCACTCACATCCGCAGTTTACGCATTGTTCGATAACGTCCACAAGAGTAGCCGCTGCTTTTTTACTGCCCTCGGCATCGTCCATGTTGTCCAGCCAAGCCTGACATGCGTTAATGCACTCCGTCCAATCGGGACATCTGCTCATCAATTCCTTAACCAAATCGACCAGGCGGTTTCTTCTCTGCTTATAGGCAAGGTTCATTCCGTAACCGAATTCGGCGTTGTCCTCGAACAAGCTGTTAGCCCAAGCGGGTCCGTGTCCCTCGGCGTTAACCGTGTAAGGACAGGTAGGTGCGCTTCCGCCGTAGATGCTCGAGCAACCGGTGGCATTGGCAACGACCATTCTGTCGCCGAACAGCTGTGTTACAAGCTTTACATAAGGAGTTTCGCCGCAACCGGCACAGGCTCCCGAGAATTCGAACATAGGCTGTTTAAACTGACTGGTTTTAACGTTAGCCGTACCCTCGAAGTCCTTAATAGGCAATTTGTCGGCAAATTCGTAGTTGGCTTGCTCATTCGTGTCGGCAAGATGAGTCATTTCCAAAGCCTTTACGGGACATACGTTGGAGCAGCTTCCGCAACCCGAACAATCGAGAGGATTGATCTGTATACGATAGTCGTAGCCCTTGATTCCCGTAGCGGGTTTGGTTTGGAAGCTCTCGGGTCTTTCCTTTCCTTCCTCAATCAAGTAAGGACGGACGCAAGCGTGAGGACATACAAGCGAGCATTGATTACACTGAATACACTTGTCCTTAACCCACATAGGAATATTGACGGCGATGCCTCTCTTTTCAAACTTTGTCGTGCCGGTAGGAACGATTCCCGAGGGATTGAATTTCGATACGGGCAACGAGTCGCCGTTTTGTGCCAAGATAGGCTTGATAAATTCTTCATAGTATTTGTTATCGACTTCCGCAGGAAGAGCCGCTCCCTCGGTGGTGGTTGCCCACGATTCGGGATACCTGACTTCCTCAAGTCCGCTGGAAGCGTTGTCAATAGCCGCAAAGTTGCAATCCAAAACCTTCTGTCCCTTCTTGCCATAGGTCTTTACAACGGCTTCTTTCATATATTTTTCGGCTTGCTCATAGGGGATAATGTTTGCCAGCTTAAAGAAAGCCGCTTGCATTACCATATTCGTGCTCTTTGCCGAGCCTGCCTTTATTGCAAGGTTCAATCCGTCGATGATATAGAACTTCAAATGCTTTTGAGCAATTTGATTCTTAACGTGGGCGGGAAGCTTTTCTTCTAGCTCGTCTTTACTCCAAGAGCAATTCAAAAGGAAGGTTCCGCCGTTCTTGGCATCCTTAAGCATATCGTAACGAGTGAGGTAGCTGCTGTTATGACAAGCGATAAACTCCGCCTGATCGATCAAATAGCTCGACTTGATCGGGGTAGGTCCGAATCTAAGGTGAGAAATTGTGATTCCTCCCGATTTCTTACTGTCGTAAGCGAAGTAACCCTGCGCGTACAAATCGGTGTGGTCACCGATAATCTTGATGCTGTTTTTATTCGCGCCGACCGTTCCGTCGGAGCCCAAACCGTAAAACAAACAACGCGTCGTTCCCTTCGTGGCAACGTCAATCTTTTCGTCCACGGGTAAGCTTGTGTTGGTGACATCGTCCACAATGCCGACCGTGAAGTGATTTTTGGGTTGCGCCGACTGCATATTCCTGTAAACGGCAAGAACCATCGAGGGATTGAATTCCTTGCTGCCCAATCCGTAACGTCCGCCAAGGACCTCCACGTCCACAACGCCGATTTCAGCAAGCGCACCGATAACATCCAAATACAACGGCTCGCCTATTGCGCCCGCTTCCTTGGTTCTGTCAAGAACGGTTACAAACTTAGCCGTTTCGGGTAACGCTTCCACAAAGTGCTTAACCGAGAAAGGTCTGTAAAGTCTTATCTTCAACAGTCCGACCTTCTCTCCCTTTTCGGTAAGGTAATTTACCGTTTCTTCTGCGGCATCTGCTCCGCTTCCCATCATTACGATAACGTGAGTCGCATCCTTTGCTCCCACATAGTCGAACAGATGATAAGGTCTTCCCGTAAGCTTGCTTACCTTTTCCATGTACTTAGCCACGATTTCGGGGCATCTGTCATAGTAAGCATTCGCGGCTTCCCTGTTTTGGAAGTAAATGTCGGGGTTTTGAGCCGTGCCCTGCAATTGAGGATGCTCGGGATTTAACGCGCGTTTGCGGAACTCGTCCACATACTGCATATCTAACAGCTCCGCCATATCGGCGTAGTCGATTTCTTCGATTTTGCTTACCTCATGGCTGGTCCTGAAACCGTCAAAGAAGTGAACAAAAGGAACCTTGGCTTCCAAGGTGGACAAATGCGCAACCAAAGCCAAATCCATAGCCTCTTGCACGGAGTTGCTTGCAAGCATCGCAAAGCCCGTCTGTCTGCACGCCATTACGTCTGCATGGTCACCGAAAATGGACAGAGCGTGCGCAGCCAAAGCCCTCGCACTGACGTGAAAGACACAGGGAAGCAATTCGCCCGCAATCTTATACATATTGGGAATCATCAACAGCAATCCCTGACTGGCGGTAAACGTCGTCGTCAACGCTCCCGCAACCAAGCTGCCGTGAACGGCGCCCGCAGCGCCCGCCTCGGACTGCATCTCGGCAATCCTGATCTTTTGTCCGAATAAATTCAGTCTTCCTTTTGCGCCCCACTCATCGGCAATTTCTGCCATGGGTGAAGAAGGTGTTATGGGGTAAATCGCAGCAACGTCGCTAAACGCATAAGCAACGTGAGATGCGGCGGTATTACCGTCAATCGTTATTTTTCTTGCCATTAGTATTCCTCCAATGTTTATATATGATGATATCTGTAACAGCTATATGAATCAAATGTCCATATAAAACCAAAGTACATCATAACACCTATGTGTAAACTTGTCAACCTCTTTTGCGCCTTTCAAATTCCTATATTGCTTTACCTAATTATTAATGCAACGCAAATCGCAGGCTGTGTTTTTTATACGAGGCGTTGAGATATTTTTTACTTCGGCAGGGCATTTTGGACAAGGCGGTATCGGCGTATCGTTTATCGCTTTGCAATCGAAAAATTACAATTAAATATGTATAGGCATTGCGTTTATGGCAATAATTTCATCAAGGCTAAGCCTTAGAGATACTTTTTGCGCCCGACGGCATTTGCTGACGCTTTTGCATCGGCAATCGGGCTATTTGCTCGGAAAGAGTATCAATACGTTATTCAGGAGGAAAATTATGAAAGAAAAGACCGGTTTTAAAGAAAGAATCAAGAAGATCTATCCTATCTTAATCATCGCCGTGTGCGTGTTGGCTATCGGAGGAGTCGTGCTTTACATGACGGTTTTCAATGTCGAAGAACCCGTTAATATCGTGGATAATACTCCCATCGATACCGATACTGAACCCGATGACCCCGTTGATGGCGGCAACGACCCCGTGGTAATACCACCGGATCCCGTTTGGACCTTGCCCGTAGTCGACTATACGTTGGGAATGGATTACAGCAAAACCGAATTTACCTTCAATCAAACTACCAAGGAATGGAAAACCCATCAGGCGGTGGACTTTTTGGTTGGCGATAAGAAAGAGGTGTACGCAGTATTTGACGGAACTGTCGAATCGGTGGATACTACCGTGTTGGAGGGAACCACCATTGTTATTAACCACGGAAACGGGATAAAGAGTTACTATTCCTCACTTACTACCGATACTGCGGTTTCCGTAGGAGAAACAGTAGAAAGCGGTGACCTCATCGGCTATGCGGGCGACAGCGGCTATTCGGAATTTATGGAGGGATCGCATCTTCACTTCGAGATGACTCTCAACGGAGCATGTGTGGATCCGCGTAAATACCTCGATATTCCGACCGACGAGGCATAATATTGACGACAAGGGCAAACACATAAGCTTCGTCCGCAGGTCGTACTCCTCGAAAATGAGTCGATGCTAATGCCGTATGGTATTAGAATACGGCGGATAAACAAATCGGCGTCAATAAGTATTAAAAGCCTCCCTTTGGCGATACTACCAAGGGGCGGTTTTTTTATGTTTTGGATAATTATTGCGGGATTTATTGCAGGTATTGCAGGCGGAATGGGACTGGGCGGTGGAACACTGTTGATTCCGTTGCTTCGACTTTTGGGCGTAGAACAGGAAATAGCTCAAGGAGCGAATTTGCTTTCCTTTATTCCTATGGCTTTGATTGTGCTGGCTCTACATGAGAAAAACGGTTTGATAAAGGCTGTCGGAACGGGAAAAATCGTGCTTTTTGCTATTATTGGCTGCATCGGAGGAGCGGTTATCGGCTTCTTCGTCGGAACTCTATGGCTCAAATATACCTTTGCGGTACTACTCCTTTTCTCGGGTATCTGGCAAATTGTTTGCGTTCGCAAAAAGTCCGTAGAGAGTCGGGACGAACAGAAAAACGATGACGAGATTAACGATACAAATGCACCGTAAACATGAGGAAAAGAGCTTGATTATAATGCTTATTCATTTATTAATTCCTTCATCTTCATTATTCCTTTTCGGGCAGACGATCGGAATAAATAACTATAAACGAATAGAGCTTCGCTATTTAAAAAGAAGATTACGATTGTCCGGTAGCCCTTGCACACGTGAAAAATGTTAATTATTACCAAATTGCAGGACAGTCTATACCCTATTTGTCCACCCGTATGTCACCTTTGCGATGTTAGAATACAATCAAAAAAACATATGTTTATTTTAAACATACATTGGAGCAGACGATGGATTACAAAGAAAAGGCATTATGCATTACGATGGTCAAGCTTTTCAAGCGGGCGTCGGGCTATGCTAAATATATTGACGATATAATTTATAAGAAGGCGATTTCGTCGCATTGCTTCCATTCCGCCTCAAAGACGACGTATGCGACTGCGGTTGAAATTGTAACGTTAACCAATCTAAAGAAAGAGCTGTTGTACATAAAGCTCTGCGTGGACAGAGCCTTTTCCTCGTTTACCGTCAACGAAAAGAAATATTTTGTTTTGCGGTTTATCGACAGACAACCGCCGGTGGTGATTTTAAAAACACTGAACGTGCGCGAAAGGTCGTTTTACCGCATACAAGCCAATGTTTTTGCCACGCTTTTTCGTGAAATTTGCGAGGACGGTTACAGCTTGGATTACATAAAGGATAATCTTTATAAAGAGAAGTGGATTCGCGATATTACCGAAAACACTATCGAGGCTTGCCGCCTTTCGCACCAAAGATACAGTAATATCAAAGGCTTTTTTAAGTAGAAGGTATAATGACCTAGCCTTCGTCGGCTGATTTACGTTTGTTCGAAAACAGCTTGAGTATGGCGATAAGGCAGGGTAATCCGCTTATTGCAAGCACTATCATAACCAAATTGTCGTTGCTTTCGGGTTGGCTTTGGCTTTCGGGGTCTGTGGCGGTTGGTTGTATGTCGTCGGCTTTTGGATACGGCTCTAAAAAAAGTGCACTTAAACAGTCGCTGTCAATGTATCCGAAATCGTTGGCTACGCTTACATAATAAAAGGTCTTGCTTTCGATGAAAACCTTGCCAATGTATAGCACGTTTTGACCGTAGAGCAACGTCCCGCTTACCGCCGCAAGCTGTTTGTCGGCGTATAGCTTGGCGTTTCCTCCTATTACCGTCAGTTGCTTTTGCGGATAGTAGGGAGCTTGTGCGTTTGTTACCTCCTTAACGTCTTCCGCCAAGCAATAGCCGTAAAGCTTGTAAAAGCCGTCGGTGTTGTCAAATACGGAAATCTGCAAAAAAGCTCCCGACTTTCCCTTGAGCTGCGCGTAAAAGCCCGATTCCAAGTAGAATAGTAAATTGTCAGACGTTGCTACGGGATTTAGATAGAATCCCGCCTTTTCACTTGTTATGCGCACATAGGACGTGCTTTCGGAAGCGGAAAGGCTGTTGCTCTCGGACTCGGAAAAGTAACACGAATATTCGAGCGGTAATAGAAAGCGTTCGCACTCGGACGAGGAAAGGCTGTTAAGATTCTCGGGCTCTGATAAGTAACACGAATATTCGAGCGGCGAAATATGCGCAAGCAACGGGAACAAGGTAAAGGCGATTGTCGTAAGTGTGATAACAATCAGTATCACAATAGTTTTGAGTATTGAAAACAATGGCATGATGTTCCCCCTGTGTTCACGAAAGTCGGTGTTTGCGTATGAGTTTTGTACATATAGTTGTTTGCTTTAGAGTAAAGCCGTCATACTTGCACTCATTTGTCGCACTCAAGCAATTGAAGTTGTATGCTTTTTGGAAATGCCATTATGCGAAATAATGATGTCGCACTCAAGCAATTGCTGTTTTTTGCTATATGGTAAAGCCGACATATTTGGGCGTGAGCTGTTAATTTAGTTTTAGCAACCGAGGAACGCTTTGTATAAAGCGTATCATAAGGCGTTATTACCGCTCTGGTTTGCGTTTGGCAAGATTATACATTACTCTTGTATGCAAATATTGCGGTAATATTGTTGTTTATGTGTTTTTAGGGCGATATGGATATAATCGAGGACATTAATTGCGTTTTAAACGAGTCTAAGCGCAGAAGTGACTTGAAGCTTAACAGCTACAACAAGCGCAAGACGCATAAGAAGCAGATGGCTTTTCATAAGTGCAAAGCCAAAAACAGGTGGGTTTTCGGCGGTAACCGAAGCGGTAAAACCGAGTGCGGCGCAGTGGAAACCGTTTGGCGTGCTTTGGGAATACACCCCTATCAAAAGAATGAGAGGGATACTATCGGTTGGGTGGTGTCGTTGAGTATGCAGGTGCAAAGGGATGTGGCGCAAAAATCCGTTTTGAAGTATCTCGACAAGAGCAAGATTGATCGCATCGTGATGCTTTCGGGAAGTAAGGACAGCTTCGAATACGGCGTAATTGACTACATAATGGTAAGAAACGTCTTTGGCGGCTTGTCCAAAATCGGGTTTAAGTCCTGTGAGGCTTCGAGGGAGAAATTTCAAGGTACGTCGTTGGATTACGTTTGGTTTGACGAGGAGCCGCCCTACGACATCTACGCCGAGTGCAAAATGCGCGTTATGGACAGAGGCGGTGTTATTTTCGGGACTATGACTCCGTTAAAGGGCTTAAGCTGGGTGTACGAAACCATCTACCTCAACAAGAACAACGACAAAAACGTGTGGTATATCTTTATGGAGTGGGCGGATAATCCATATCTTCCTAAAAAAGAGGTGGACGAGCTCACCGCCTCGATGAGCCAAGACGAGCTTACTTCACGAAGGTACGGCAGATTTCAAAGCTCCTCCGGCTTGGTGTATACCGAGTTTGACGAGAGCATTCACGTCGTCGACCCTTTTACCGTGCCTTTAGACTGGCAGGACAAGATCTCCATCGATCCCGGCTTAAGCAATCCGCTTTCCGCGCATTGGTACGTGGTAGACTTCGACGGAAACGTCTATGTCATCGCCGAACACTACGAAGCCAAAAGGGACGTGGCTTATCACGCCGAACGCATAAAAGCCATTTCGGACAGCCTTCAATGGCACAGGGAGTGCAACGGCAACGTCTACGGGCTGATCGACTCCGCCGCCAACCAACGCACCTTGGGTTCGGTGAAGTCCGTTGCAGAGCTTTTTTACGAGAACGGCATTACAGTCAATTCTAAGGTCGATAAAGACGTCTTTACGGGCATTAACCGCGTAAAAGCCTACCTAAAAAACGCCGACGGCAAAAGCAGACTCTTTATCTTCCGCAACTGCGTCAACCTCATTCGGGAGTTTAAATGCTATCGATGGGGCGACGGTGAATCCCCCCGAAAAATCGACGACCACGCCTTGGACGAGCTGCGTTACTATATCTGTTCACGCCCGGAAAGCCCTAAAACCATAGTTCAAAAGAGCGGAATTCAAAAGGATAAGGAACGTTTGAGCAAACGCCTGAAAAGATTGTATTAACACAGCGGAGCAGTGTATTCGACAGGAGCGCACCTCCTTTTCTACGAGACTTATTTCGTGCGTTTGTGCGGCGCAAAAATGTACGATATGTAAATTAAATCTATCCCCTGCCTTGCTTTTAGGTCTGTTCGGACGAGAAATCGCGCACTTATTCTTTTTGATGAGGATATTAATGGTATTTCCCATAGCCCTTTATTGGATTTCGCGTTCGATTTGTTCGGGCGAACACACGGGTTCGCCCCTACATTAGAACATATTAGGGAGGTCAACCCGACCACGAAGCGTGAATACCATAATCGCAGCAGTCCAACAACAGAACCTATTAGGGAGGTCAGCCTGAAAAATCAGTGCGCGTTTGCTCTGTTCGGGCGAACATACGGGTTCGCCCCTACAATTAATGTGGTTTTTGTGACGGAGGTCATGTAATAAAATGATGGAAGTAAATATAAGTCGGCTGTTGAGCCTTTTGTACAAAAAAGCCAAAGGCTATAACGCCAAGGAAATAAGCGAGGAGTACGCAGCAGGCGAGAACGGAGAGATGATTCTTTGCAAAAAACGCGTTGCCACAAAGCACTTTCCGCCCGATATCTCCGCCCTTAAATATATCATGGAGCTTAACGGCAATACCGACCTTTCCAAGCTTTCCGACGAGGAACTTAAACAAGAGAAGATAAGACTCCTCGAGCTGTTGAAAAACGATTTGGGCAAAGGGGATTGATGCGCATATCGGGAATCGATTTGCGAGTACACTCGCGGAGTTTTATACCGACCTTTCCAAGCTTTCCGACGAGGAACTTAAACAAGAGAAGATAAGACTCCTCGAGCTGTTAAAACGATTTATGCAAAGGGGATTGACACGCATATCGGGAATCGATATTGCCGAGTATGCTTTTCGGAGTTAATAATTGGCGCGTATAAAGGCGCATTCAACTAGTTAGCAAGACACGCGATTACATAAGGTTCAGGAACGCAAGATATCGAGATGCCGTATCACGGACAAAGGCAAATAGCCATTGATACTTGCAAATAGCCAAGGAGGATACAATGAGCGCGAAAAAGAATGAAAAAAGGCCTGCTTTTAGAGAGGACATCGTTCAGGAATTGAAGAACGATTTTGCCAAAAGGCAGAAGCAAAGGAGAGGGTACGAGCTTCAGTGGTTACTCAATATGAATTTTCTCAACGGCAATCAGTACTGCGACGTCTTTCGCGACGGAATAGTCGATTTGGACAAGGCGTTTTACTGGCAGCAAAGAGAGGTTTACAACCATATCGCACCTATCGTGGAAACACGTTTGGCAAAGCTTCAAAGAGTCAAGCCTCGGCTGGTCATTCGTCCCTTCGACGACAGCAAACGGAGCGTTTATTCGGCGAACGCGTCCGAAGGAGTGCTTCAAAGCTATTTCGAGAAACTCAATATGGACAGCCAAATCGCCGATGCCAATGCTTGGTGCGAAACCGCCGGCACGGTGTTTTATAAAATCGTGTGGTCGCCGAGTAAGGGAAGATATCTGGGCGACAAGGACGATAAGCCTGTATTTGAGGGCGAACCTGCAATCAGCGTTTGTCCGCCCTTCGAGCTTTACCCCGATTCCGATGCTACCGAAAAGGTTGAGGACTGCAGAAGCATCATTCACGCAAGAGCTATGGCAACGGCGGAAATATTCAACAAGTTCGGAGTCAACGTCGAAAGAGAGGAAATTACCGACTTTTACAACGGTTCGCCCTTCAATAACGGCAGGGCAGTTGAGGACGATACGCCTTACGCTATGGTTTTGGAGAAATTCCAAAAGCCCTCGGAGGACTGCCCGAACGGTTTGCACGTTATTGTAGCAGGCGACAAGCTTGTGCATTATTCGGAGCTGCCATACATAAACGGCGATGAGCAAACCCGCGGTTATCCCTTTGTCAAACAGGAAGCCGTCAAGGTTTCGGGCTGTTTTTGGGGCAAAAGCATTATCGAAAGGCTTATTCCTTTGCAGAGGGCGTATAACGCGCTCAAAAACCGCAAGTATGAGTACCTCAACCGTTTGAGCATAGGCGTGCTTGCGGTCGAGGACGGCTCTGTAGACGTGGATAGCTTGGAGCAGGAAGGATTGCAACCGGGTAAGATTTTGACCTATAGACAGGGCTGCACTCCACCCGGCTATATGAGCAACGCCATTCTCCCGATGCCGTTTTTCGATGAGGAGGAAAGACTCAAGTCGGAGTTTGTTACCATCTCTGGCGTAAGCGATGTTATGAGAAGCGGTACTATTCCCAAGGTAACAAGCGGTTCTGCGATCAGCTTGCTTATAGAGCAGGATGACTATAGAATGGCTTCCACCTTCGAACAGGCAAGAAACGCCATTGTCGCCGTGGCTAAGCAGCTGCTGCGCGTTGTCAAGCAGTTTGCCTGCGTTCCGCGCAATTACAGGGTGGTTCGAAACGGCAACAGTGTGGTCTTTAGCCTTGCGGGTAAGGATATCGAGTCTGACGATGTGGTGTTCGAAACCGACAACGACCTCAATTCCTCGCTTGCTTCGCGCAGAGAGCTGATCATGAAGATGTACGCATTGGGAATGTTCAATAACTCCGAAGGAAGAATCGATGAGAGTTGTCGGAACAAACTTCTCGAGCTTATGGGCTTGAGCGGCTTTACCGATAACGAAAAGGCGAGCAACGGCTCCGCCAAAAACGGTATCGAGGGCAACGCCTTCGCGCAAGAAAGAAAAGGCGACGCAAAGGGCGCGAGCAACCTAAACACCGACGATGGAATCGAACGGAAAACCGCTTCCGCAGACGCGAATGCGGCATCCGACGAGAATAAAAAGCAACAAGCATCTATTTATGGCAAGGATCCAAAAGATCCGAAAGCAATCAAAAGGAGGTCTTTATGAAGAATAACACCTTTGCAGACAATATTCAGCTTCTTAACGCTTATAACAGCTTGAGAAGCGAATACACAAGAAAATGTCAACTCATCGGGGAATTGGAAAAAAAGCTTAGCGAGCTTGTTCCCGACTTTGCGACCGATCAAACGTCAGCCAAACAAAGCGATATGGCAAATAACGCTCTTGGCGCGCGCGAAACGAACGCAGTCGCGAAAACAAGCCTCGAGACTTCTCCGAGCCTACCCGAAAACGCGTACATAAAGGCGGACTCCGCTTCGGAACAATCCGCCGACGGGAACTTAGCGCAGATTGAGCAACAAACGGAAGAAACGAACGATTACACCGAGGACAAGAGTATCGCGCTGATAAAGGCTGCGGTAGCCGATGCCAAAAACGGAGCGGCGGTAATGGAGCTTGTCAACGGCGTTTTGCGCGCCTACGTTGAGGAAATTGCGAGTAAGAACCCTCCGCGTACCATATCGGGTACAGCCGCTGGCTTCGCCCTTACGCCCAAAAGCAAGCCCAAGTCGCTTAGCGAGTTGAGCGACGTTGCCGAGGAGTACTTCAAAGCCCTAAGCCGTCGTTAAGTCTAAGCCGAACCACATTGGAAAAAACGACGTTTGGACGAAGCGTATTGAAGGCAATACTTGTTAAGCCTAAGCCGAACAACATAACGACGTTTAGACGAGGTTATCAAAGGCAAACCACGGATTGTAAAAGCAATGCCGATAAGTCCTTCGATGCATTGTCGAACGTACAAAGTAAAAGGAGTAAAGAATTATGGTAACTTTATCAACCGCCGATAAGGCGTTAAAAGATCTGTATCTGGAGGTCGTTTCCGACCAACTCAATTCGGGGATCAATCCCTTCTATAAAAAAATACTCAAAACCACGCGCGACGTGTACGGCAATTCCATCAAAAAGCTTGTTCCTTACGGCTTGAACGGCGGTATCGGTGCAGGAACCGAAAGCGGTAACCTACCCGCCGCGTCCGGAAACAAGTACGCGCAATTCCAGCTCACACTCAAAAACCTCTATGGTCAAATCGAGATTTCGGATAAGGCTATCAGAGCTTCCGAGCATTCGGAGGGCGCGTTCGTAAACCTTCTCAACGCAGAAATGGAGGGACTTATCAAGGCAAGCCGACTCAACTTCGCAAGAATGCTGTTCGGCGACGGAAGCGGAAAGCTTGCAGACGTTTCCTCTGTATCCAACAGCGTAGTAACGGTTTCGAGTACGCGCAACTTCGACGTGGGTATGGTCGTGGACTTCTACGACGGCGACACCTTGACTATCGGCGGCTTGACTATTATCGGCATCGATAAGACCAACTCCACAATCACCATGAGCGCAACGCCCACAGGCGTAACTTCGGATGACG
The DNA here is from genome assembly GCA_028703495.1 of Clostridia bacterium. Lineage (GTDB taxonomy): Bacteria > Bacillota > Clostridia > Christensenellales > CAG-314 > JAQVMT01. Next base: position 61,245 of record JAQVMT010000009.1, read on the forward strand.
ATGTTTTCGTTCAGGGCTCGAAGGGCTTGGAAATTACCGGCTTGGGTGCGATTTTTGCAACAGGCGGCACTCTCTACGGGTTGAGCAAAACCGATAACGCTTGGTTGAAGCCCCTGAGTTATATAGCTGCCAACAGTACCCTTACAGAAGCTGCGGTATTAAAGGCTCTCGATGATATGGACGAGGCGGCGGGCAGTCAAGCCGACATAATTATCACTACCCATGCCGTGCGGAGAGCATTGGTTAAGCTGTTGATGACCTCCAGCCGTCAGGTAAATACGGTGGAGCTTGAGGGCGGCTATACCTCGGTCAGCTACAACGGAATTCCCGTAATCGCCGACAGATTCTGCCCCGACGGATATATGTATCTGCTTAACACCAACGACTTTAATCTGCACCAGCTTTGCGATTGGAGATGGTTGGAGGGCGAAAACGGTCGCGTAATCAAGCAAACTACGGGCAAAGCCGTGTATACCGCGACCTTGGTTAAGTACGCCGACCTCATTTGCAACAAGCCCTGCGGACAGGCAGTCATCACGGGCATAACTCAATAAGCCTGCGGACAGGCAGTTATCACGGGCATAACTCAATAAGCCATATGCCGCTACGCTATGCCTACCGTTTTATTGCGGTTTATTGTGGGATATAATCGCTGCCGTAAACCGACCACGGTAAGTCCTTTTGCCGCTAGTCTTGTGTTGCGGTCGAGCGAGTAGTTTGTAAAAGAATTATTAGTAAAAGACTGCGCAAACGTATTCATATAATTTTCTCATTTCCTTTTGCGGAAGGGGCTTGTCCCTTTCCGCCTTTGGAGGACGAAGTGAAGTGCGATTTAAGATCGACATTGCTGCGTTTGTATTTGCATTATTAAAACTGCATGTGCAGTTACGGAATGCTTATTACGGCTTGGAAACACAGTCCGACAACAAAGCAATTAGATCGGGTTGGAAATACCATCCGACAACAAAGCAATTAGATCGGGTTGGAAGCGTAGTCTGCAATACAGCAACAAGGTAGGGCGTTTAGCTTATAATTTGCCGAAACGAGGTGTTAAACATGATACTTAAAGATGTAATAGAGCTTAGTGCGGTCTTTTGCAACCGAACCAAGCTGATGGAAACGGGAGTCTTCTTGCAGACCTCCAGTAACGCGTTGGTTGCCGATGTATTGAATTCGGATGCCGACCTTGGTAGACTAATAGAGTGCGCAAATATCATTTTGCGAGAAATGGCAAGCGATTATCTTCCTCTGGAGGTGAGTGAGGAGGTGTCCGCAACAAATGGCGTGATCTACTTCTCCGCTCTATCCAAAAACATTTATGAGCCTTTGAAGCTCGAAAAGAACGGCATCGGCGCACCATATAAGGTGTACGGCGATTGCATTAAGGCGCAAAGCGGCGATTATACCTTGAGCTACCTCTATTTGCCGTCCAACAAAAGCCTTTTCGATACGGTCGATTGCAGCGTCAAGGCATCGGATCGCCTGATCGCGTACGGCACGGCTGCGGAGTATTTTACGCAGAACGGTCTTTACGAGGAAGCCAAGCTGTTCGATAAGCGTTACAAGGAAGGCTTGCTTAATTGCTCCCGCTACCGCAGATCGCAAAGATTGCCGCAAATGCGATGGATATAGGTTTATGTAAAGTCCATAGCACACGGGCGGAACGCATCGACTTTTTGCCGCAATTAATTTTTCGGGTAAGAATTTTGCGCTTGTCGTAACGGATTAATCCGGTAAAGAATATTGTGCTTGTCGTAACGGCTTTTGTGCGTTTTGATTATCGCCTTTGCCCTAACGGTTTTGCAGAGAAGAACTGTCCTTGATGCTACCGTGGCAAAAGCGTGCAATTTAAGACGATTTTCGAATTCGCGCCGTGAGTGGGTTTTATTGCCGAGGATTATATACTATAAGGAGGGCGTATGCCGATTTTTACGAATAAATACAATGTCAAACAATTTGAAAAAAGGTGGCTGACCGACTATTCGGGAGGTGTGCGTGCCGCGGTGACCGAGTTGCCTACGCCCGACTATCGTTTTATGCGGAATTTCTTTGTGGATGACGGGAAGCTTGTCGATGCCGTGGGACTTACCGCGGCAGAGTTTTCCTACACCTCGGGCGGAGTCGAATCGACCTGTTCGCTCGTGGCGGCGGGAAATATCGATCGGCTTTTCTTCCACTCCTCCGAAGATAAGGAATTTCTTTTCGCGCTGTCGTCGGGACAGCTCTACTGTGCGGATTTGAGTGTGCCGCAAAACGGCTTTCAAGCGGTCGTCGGAGCTGTGTTTGGCGGCGATGTGCGCTATGCCGATTTGATTTCCGACGGAGTGGACTATGCCGCGTTTTACTCGGAGGAGGACGACCTCTTCCTTTTTCACGACCTTAACACCCAGACCTTTTCGGTGGTAACCCCCGAAAGGTATTCTGCTTTGCTATCCAAAGAGGGTATGCTTTACGCCGCGGCAGGGCATATGCTCTACTATTCATCGCAGACGGATATTGCAAATTGGGGACAAACTCTACCATATTCGGTCAGATTGAATGAGTATGGCAAGATAATCAGGCTTGCTTCCTGCGCGGACGGAGTTTTGGTGTTTTGCGTGAACGGAATATATAAAGTTCGCGCCAGAAGCGGTTACGCTCTTTCGGTTACCAAGCTTTTCTCCTCGACTGCGACTATCTTCGCCGACAGTATCAAAGAGGTTAACGACAGGGTCTATTTCGCAAACAAAATCTCCTGCTTCTACATTGAAAACGGAGTGGAGCTGGCGTTTTCCTTCAAGGAAGCAACGCAAAAGCCTGTCAAAAACCTACGCGGTTGCGCGCTTGAAAACGGATACCTATTACTCTTCGAGGGCGTTTCAGCCATAGACGACGCGTTTGCAAGGCTCAATCACTCGGACAACGTGGACAGCTGGGAAAGGTACATCGCCGACCGTATTCCTACGGTCACAATGGGCGTCTTTATCGATTCCAAGCCGCATTTGATCGAAGACATACCCGTAAAAACCCTCTGTTGCATTCATTCATCGGCGTTTTCGGGCGCAATCGGCGTGCAAAGCGGCGATAGAACCAAGCTCGCCCACATCGATTTTTGCGGCAAAATCTTGGACGAGCCGCTAAGCAAGGTTTGGATTTCTCCCAAGCTTTACCCCGGTTTAAACGGCAAAAATATCTACCTGAAGTCTTTCGAACTGTCGTTCTGTTCGGATATAAAGCTTACCGTGCTTTCGGACAGGGAGAAAACCGTCAAAAATGTTCGCGCCTCCGACCGCCCGATCTCTGTTCCGCTCAATATGATCGGAAAGGAGTTTTGCTTCATAATCGAGTGCGAGGGAAAGGCAAGGATCGGTTTGAGCGCGATTTATTATAAGTAGATTGGTTATATAAAGGGACGGCACGTGATTGCTTGTGCTTTAATAAAAGCAACATACGAGCACGGCACGGTATCGCTCTTACATAAAATGCGACTTACTAATGTGATACGTGATTGCTTGAACGGTAAAAATGCAACCGAAAAGGCTAAACGTATTTTCGTTATGGCATAATAACAGACAGAAAAAGCATATTCGGTTAGGCAATTAAATCAGACAGAGAAAGTATACTCGGTTAGGCAATTAAATCAGACAGAAAATGCATATTCGGTAAAGGCACTGTCAAAGGTCAATAAAGAGGAGGACAATATGAGGCTATACGATATGGAGCTTACGGTTGAGGAGCTTAAGGACAGAATGGAAACGCTTGACGAGGATAAGAACGCAAACTCCGTAGTATTCAACAAAAGCAACTATGCGTTGACTTCGTATGAGGTGAATTTCTACGCACAGACGGCTGCCGTCAGGTGCGAGCTGACCGTCAGCAGTGCAACTCCAAAGACAATCGTTTTGAAGCTGCTGCATAATGGCGAAGCCGTGCATATGGAACAGCTGGCTTTGGAGACGGATACTCCCGTAAGCTTGGACTTTTCCAACGTTTTGGACGTAGTAGCTCTTAGCAATGCTTTGGAACTGACCTCGACCTCGAGTGTAACGCTGGAAAGCTGTAAAATATCGGTTTCGGGCTACAACGTGAGCAAGTATTACGATTTCAGCTGTGTAGATTGTGACATACGCGGCACTGACGCAAGGTTGCTTTGCCTGTATGACGGCAATATAAACGTTTTGGACAACAGTCTGTCCGTGCTTCACACGCTGTCGGGAGTAAACGACTACGCGAAGGTGCGGTTTTATACCGATGCGGACAATCTGCCCTCGGTCGCGCTTATGTATATCGATTCCCAAAAGAATTTGCGCTTTTCCTCGGTGGAGGGCTTTATCGCAACGGCTTCGACCGTGGCACAGGAGGTATCGCACTTTACCGCTTATGCAATTAACGGAGGCTTGCGGGTATACTATGTTTCGCGCGGAAGGCTTTATACCGAGGATATTTCCGTAAACGGTACGGTTTCGGCGCAAACTGCTACTCAAATGACATTAACCGGTAACAAAAAGGTGATAAAGTGTGATTACATCAAGTCGTCGGGCAATATTCCCTATCTGTTGGTGTCGGTAAGCGGCGGTCTTATCGTGTGCAACCTCAATACTATGGCACAGGTTTGTACGGTGAGTATGTCCAAGCTCGAAGCCGCCTTCTTTACGAGCGCAACCGACCTTGCCCTCTTTGCCTTCAATGACAAAAAGTGTGTGTGTAAAAGGGTGCTGGATTTGTCCGACAACAGCGTTTCGGCAATTACCGAGATACGCTTTTGCGATGCATTTATGCGAGTAACCGCCTACACCGATTGGTTTGTGGTAAACGGAACGCACCTGCTTATGTCCGCGCAAAGCTAGATAACGATTTAAGAAAGTGTGAAAACTCTCTAATCCGCGTCCGATGCTTTACCAGCTACGAAGTATACGGAATGTGAAATGCAGCGATAATGCAAAAGATTGCTATAACGCGCAATACATCGATAATGGAAATAGCAAGACTGCGAAATACATACGGATATTCGATAATTTTCGTTTGCTTAGCTGTTTTTTCGAAGGACGTTTTTGGCAAAAAAAGTCGAGATTATTTGCGCAAACAGTGGTACAATATCCCCGAGGTGAAACAGAATATGGATGAGCAAATTTGCGCCGTGCGGCGTATGCAGGAATATATCGGAGAGCATCTTTACCAAACGATCACTCTTGCCGAGTTATCCGCCGTTTCCATGTACAGTCCTTGGCATTCACGCCGAATATTCGAAAGAATATTGGGGATTACGCCGTCGGATTACATTCGAAAGCTGCGTTTGTCGAGGTCAGCGCTGACCTTGCGCGATGAAAGAGTGAAAATTATCGACGTTGCCTTCGATTCGGGATTTAGCAGCGTGGACGGCTATCAAAGAGCCTTCTACAAGGAATTCGGCTGCAATCCCAAGGAGTACGCGCAAAGCCCCTCACCCTTATACCTGTTTATCCCTTATTACGCGGAGGCGAAAAAGAAGGAGAACAAGATGGAAAAGACACAGTGCGTATTTATTCAGGTTTTGGAAAAGCCTGCCCGAAAGGTGCTTATTAAGCGTGGTATAACAGCCAAGGAGTATTTCACATATTGCGAGGAGGTCGGTTGCGACATTTGGGGGCTTTTGGTGAGCTTGCCTTCCATCGGGAACGAGCCAGTTTGTATGTGGCTTCCCGAAAAATACATCAAAAAAGGCACGTCCGAGTATGTGCAGGGCGTCGAGGTTGCTTTGGACTTTGACGGAATAATTCCCGATGGCTTCGACATCATCAAGCTTCCGGCATCAAAATACCTTAAATTTCAGGGCGAACCCTTTGCGGAGGAGGACTATGCCGAGGCAATCAAAGCCATTTGGGAAGCAGAAAAGCGTTACAACCCCGAAATGGTCGGTTTCTCGTGGGATAAGGACAATCCGCGCATACAGCTTATCCCGCTCGGCGAAAGAGGCTATATCGAGCTTATGCCGATAAAGTAATTTCGACATTATATGATGCAATACTGCTTTTTGTCGTGAGCAGTGAAAGAGGAGTGTTAAAAGAAAAGCACTCCTTTTTTGTTGCTTTTTGGAGTAATCAAGCCGATTACTTGTGGCGCTGATAAGACTTCAAAAGTGTATTTTTTGGATATATATTGAATTGACAGAGCGGTTTTATTGTGGTACAATATACCCGATCATCGTAAACGAAGTGCGGAGTAGTCGCGTTTTGCGTTTTCGGTTATCGTGGCGAAATTGCCGAGAAAAAGAGGGTGACAAAATGACCGATATTCACGGTTTTTTGAATAGAGTCGGAAATGCTTTGAGCTTGTCGGGACGTGGTATCGAGAATCTCGATATCGTTTGCGCAACCAAAACGCGCACGGTGGAGGAGCTGTCCGACTTTTCTCAAGGCTATAAAAAGGCATATGCCGATGTTTTCGGCAAAGAGGCGGCTTTGATTTTCGGCGAAAATCGCGAGCAGGAGCTTATCGAAAAGTACGGAAAATTGGACGTGCATTGGCAGTTTATCGGGCAGTTGCAATCTAACAAGGTCAAATACATCTACGACAAGGTGGAGCTTATCCATTCTGTCGATAGATTGAACTTGGCGAAGGAAATCGATAAATACGGCAAGAAGGGCGGCAGAGCTATTCCCGTCCTCATTGAGGTTAATATCGGTCGGGAAGCGCAAAAGGGAGGCTTGCTCGAGGAGGACTTGGACGGCTTTTTGGCGCAAACGGCTGAGCTTGCGGGTGTATTGCCCTGCGGCTTGATGTCGGTAATGCCTGTCGGCGAAAAAAGCGATCGTTTATACTGCAAAATGAAGGAGTTGTTCGATAAATATAAGGGCGAAAACTCGAATTGGAAATATCTTTCGATGGGTATGTCCGATGACTTTGAAGTCGCGATAAAATGTGGCAGTAATATGATACGGTGTGGCAGGGTGTTGCTCGGCGACAGAATTTACCCGAAGATCAATTGAAGCGACTATTATATCTATCGTAGGTTCGAATTGTCATTTATTTAACTTAGGTACGCATACAAATATTTAAGCGTGAGAAATCCGATATTTGCGATAAATAAAATTGGTGCGCGTGTAAACGTAATACAACGAGGAGTTGCTGATGGCAAAAAAAGATACGCTGATAAAGCTTGATGAAGTGTTTTTGTACAGACCGCAGACTTTTGAGGAGATCGAGCAGTGTTTGGACGAGCTGATGCAAAAGGGCGCGGTTGTTATCCGCTTCGAAAAGTTGGACAAAAATTTGAAGCAAAGGTTTTTGGACAATCTTTGCGGCGCGACCTACGTCCTCGACGGCGAGGTGAAGAAGCTCAAAGATACCGACTACCTCTTTGTGAAATCGGGCGTTGTGGTCTGCTGATTATTTTATTAGGATTAAGATGAAGAAGAAAGATATCATTTTTTATGTGATAATTGGGGCGGTTATTGCTCTTTCGATTGTCGCCGATCAGGTTACAAAGACTTTTTTCGCGAATTTATTGGGCGCGAACGGTGAAATTAGGGTACTTGGCGACTTCGTTAAGTTTGACTATGTAAAAAACTACGGAGCATCCTTCGGAATGTTCAGCGGTAACAACCTGTTGTTTTTTATCATGACGGTCGTAGGAATTCCTGTCTTTTTGCTTTTGATTTATATAAGCAGAAAGGAAAAATTGATCGGCTGCATAGGTCTTGCGCTTATGGTTGGCGGCGCGATCGGAAACGCTATCGACAGATTTATGTATTCCGGCGAGGGGGAGTTCTTCTCCGGCTATGTTCGGGACTTTGTGTCGGTGAAGTATTTCGCCGTTTTTAACGTTGCAGATGCCTGTATGTGCGTGGGGGTCGCGCTCTATATCCTTTGCTTGCTCTTTTTCAATTCGGACAGCCTCTATAAAACGAGCAAGAACAAGAAAGCAGAAAACAATATTGACGGTGTAAACGATCCGAGTATTTCCGATTCTTTCGAGAAGGCGAATTCTTGTGATAATATTGAGGTTGTGCGCATTTCAGACGCTCCCGAAAACGAATATAAAGCCGATGCGGTCGAAAATCACGAAAACGAAGATAAAGCCGATGGGGTAGAAAATTCCGAAAAGGTAAATAATCTTGCCACTGTCGATATTCAAGTAAACACGGGCAAAGCTACTTCAAAAGATGGTCAAGGCGGCGTTGTATCGCTTGCAGACGAAGCACTAGAAAACGACGGCGAGGATACTGTCGCAGGAGTGAAAGAAGCCGACGTAGATTCACTTAAAGGCGAATACGGCGGATCCGTTTCGGGCGATAATGTCGAGAAGCGGGACTAGGGTGGTGGCTTTGTGAACGACGTAATTACCATAATTGTCGATACGCCGACTCCCGTTAGGTTGGACGTTTATTTGAGTGGCGAGGTTGCGGATTTTAGTCGAAGTCACATTCAAAAGCTGATTGAGGAGGGGTGCGTTACTCTTAATGGTGTACCTTCCGACTCCAAAAAGAAGGTGAAAAGCGGCGATGAAATTGTATTGAGGGTGCCGCTTCCCAAGGAGTGTGTGATTCCCAAGCAGGACATTGATATCGATGTCGTCTATCAGGACGAATGGCTTGCGGTTATCGACAAGCCGCAGGGGTTGACCGTCCACCCGGCAAACAACGTGTATACGGGGACCTTGGTAAACGCATTACTCTATCGATTCACCGATCTAAGCGGTATTAACGGGGATTTAAGACCGGGTATCGTGCATAGATTGGATAAGAATACAAGCGGCTTGATGGTGGTCGCTAAAAATGATGTCGCGCACAGGGCTCTTGCCGAGCAGATTTCGGATAAGCGTTGCCGACGAATATACTATGCTTTGGTGGAGGGCGTAATAAAGGAGGACGAGATCATTAACCGTTTGCGACGTTCTGCTACAAAATCACACCGGCATCCTTTAATCCGGCAATGTCTTCCCAGGTATAACCCCTCTCCAGCAGAATCTCCTCAGTGTTTTCTCC
>JAQVMT010000041.1 GCA_028703495.1 Clostridia bacterium
GCCGCGCCGATTTCGCCGAGAGCTGTGCCGAGAGAACCGATTTTCTGTGTTTTGTAGAAGAATATTTTTGCGTCGGGAGCCGAAATTGCCTGCACGTTGCATATCTGCTGTGCGAAGAGATTCGGCATGATGCGTCTGAGCATTCCAGGGAGTATTCTGGGAATACCGAGATTTGCGTTTGTAGTTCCGGTCGAAACCGTTGTCGATGCGTCATCCGTGAAGATACCTGAGCGATAAGCTCTGATTGTCGAATCGAGAGTTATCTGGAACTGGCGTCTCTGGTGTTCGTTCGCGAAATTGCTGTAGCCGGTGTGCGATTCGGATATTTTTCCGTAATTTTTGTCGAGGTAATCGTAGTACACTTTTGTTACTTTTTCATCGGCGTGCATATTCTGTGCAATATGCTGTAAGAATAAAGGGTCGAGATTCATTTGTAGTTCCTCCTTCAATATATTTTATTTTATTATTTTACTACGGGAGCCGTGGTTTTAGGCACTGAAGTACCGTTTTCACGGCCGAGTGCCAACCACATATCCTGTTCGTCAAGAACGGGTGTTCTGCCTGCGTCTTCGGGTTTTTCGGCGGGAGTTACCGGCTTGCCGTCAACGATTTTTTCAGCGGCGGTGCCAGGTTTGAATTTTGCGAGGAATGTATCGAGGCGTGTTACTTCGCTGTCGAGATACGCTTTTGCGTCGGCGACTGTTTTGATATGCGAAGGAACGCTGATATATTCTTTGTATTTGCAATCAGCGACGATTTTTGAAAGCTCGCTCTGGAATTTGATGTTATCCATTTCGGTCTTTACTGCGTCGAGGCTTGCTTCGGTCGTTTTGAGTTTCGAATTGAGAGTTTCGATTTCTTTGTTTTTCTCGTCGAGAGCTTTCTGATTTTCTTTTACCTTCTCGTCGAGAGCTTTCTGATTTTCTTTTACCTTCTCGTCGAGAGTTTTTGCGAATTCACCTTTCGCATCGATTAACGCTTTTTTCTCGGTAGCGATTGCTGTTTCGAGATTTCTTTTCGTATTGTCTTCGTCAACGAAAAGGTGAGGGAAGTTTGCCCTAAGTTCTGAGTAAGTTTTAAAGTCCATTACTTTTTCCTCCTTGTTATCTTTTGATTGTTTGTTTGTTACATCGAGTTCTTCGAGAGATACGATGCCTGCCTCTTCGACTGCCGGATACAGTACGAAATCCCATCCATCAATGCGATAACCTTTTCCATAAATCCACGCATCTTTTTCATTATCCCATGATGGATTTCCGTCGTTTACTGTATAGCCGCGAACTGACAAGCCTACCTGTGCGCCAGAGTCTATTAAGGGTTTTAAATATTTTATATACGTATCGTTCTGAATAAATTTGCCTTCGATAAATACGTCCTGACCGATTACTTCGTATTTCGTGACGTACGCGCCGGCATTTTTTATCTTCGTGCGTTCGAGCATATCGGGGTGGTCTACGAGGCAGTAAATAGCTTTCTTTTCGATTTGCTTCATTACTATCTCGCCGGCTTCATCCATACCTTCTTTTGTGTAGATACGTTTATTGCCGTTTTTAATATCTATCTGCTGTGCCTTTGCACGAAAAGTTGTATATTCCTGACCAGCATTATCGACATGCTTCGCTATCGAATCAACGACGAAATTTTCGGTCACAAATTTGGTTTTGGTAATTTCTTTTTCGAGTAATTTAACCTTATCGGTTTTTGGCATAGAAACACCTCATTAAAATTTTAGAAAATTATACTATCATTTTATAGGTCTGAATGTCATTTGTCAAACCATTTATAAAAATAAATTTTACACCACTATCGAAAACGGCCACTGGCAAGAGTTTTTGAGAAAAATAAAATTTTATCTAAACTTTGTCACGGCAGTTATGTTATACTATATGAAAACAAAATCACTGAAAGGCGGCTAAATATGGCAAGAAAAGTTAAAACACAGGAAGAGATACGCGCTGAAATGGCTCAAATAAAGGCGGCTATCGCTTTAATGAAAAAAGCTAAAGAAGGCGGCAACGAAGACGAGCAACGCGCGGCCGTAGAGCAGGCCGAAGCTATTGTAAGTAAAAATAAAACAATAATAACAGAAGAAAGGCCGAAGGCAAGACGCGAAGTTATTACGCCTGCGAACGAAGCGCCTATCGCGCATGTAAAAGGCGAACGCTGTCAGATAGTGTCGCGGCACGTTCGTTGCCGTAAATGCGATTATAAATTCTTCAGCGGCGAGTCGATGGTATATAATTCGAATGTGGCCGGCCGTGTGATATCGGTATGCCCGTCATGCTTAACAGATAATCTTATCAAGAGCGAGCCGTTATTTGCGCTCGTAAAGGATGATGATTAATATGTGGTTAATATTCGGCGCTATACTTTATTTTGCAATATTCATAACAATGCAATGGTTTCTAATAATGGCTTGCGCCGTAGTATTTCTGTGTATTTTATGCCCGCCGCTCGGCGCATTAGTATTGTTTATATTATTATTCACTTAAAAGGAGAGTGTCAATGAGAGAGTTATTAGGACAAAAAGAGTTTGAGTTAATCGACCAAAACAAGTGCCGTTATCGCATAGGCGTAAAAGGCGAAGTAGTAATGACGTTGCCGACCGGCGTTAAGCGCCAGATAGGTCAGCTCGTCGTAGAAGACGGCAAACTAACATACATCTGCTTTCGCAAAAAGGCTATTCACCTCATGCGCGTAAACAACTCCTATGGAGTGAATGAATTTATTCTCAATAAATTCACTCCTGACGAAGTGTTTTTCAATATCGAAGATACGGGCGAACGTCTTTGGATAGACGGAAAAGAACTCATAGCGAAGAGTTCTTATCTATACTTCAAAAATTCCGGATTTGAGTTACAGAAATTTTTACCAATAAATTTTTTAAAAGCAATCGAGGTATAAAATGATAGAATTCGCGATTGAAGATGTTAAATATTTCAGAGAAATGCTCGAAAACATAAGCTGGGCAAGGCCGCGCGGCGGCGTAGCGTATGTTTATATGAAACAGTTTCCGAATGGAATTATATTCGCCATGTCAGACCTCGACGCGAAATATGCTACGTTTTACGTCGAGCATAAAGTTGAGAATATATATGTCGATAAATTACCTTCGAGCTATATTCATTATTCGGCTTTACTATCGGCGCTCGACGCAGGCCGCACTAAATTTGCATTCGAAGATAAGACTTTGCCGGCCGAATTACTCATATTCGAAGATGAACGTAATACTCTCATACGTGATTGCAAGATTAAAATAGCACCAAAAGAACTTGAATCGATTATCAAAGATATGCGCAATCCTGTATTCTATAACGATGAGCGGCCTTTCAGTAAATACTTATGCGTATCGCAAGCAGACAAAGAACTGGTTTATACTAACGGCCAGGTTCTCGTTACACATAATTGCGAACTTACATGTTTAATGGAATCACGCGCTCAAATATATATTCATCTTGAAGCACTCGAATTCTTTAAACCGTTCATTTATGGCGACGAACCTTTCGAATTCGGTATAAATTGCAGTATTGCCGCAACTGTTGGTAATAACCCGACTATAACACATTACATTACGATGATAACTTGCGAAGATATTCTCATAGCATATCGTTCAGCATTCACACAGTATCCGTCATATGATAATATATTCAAAGAAGCTGAGATAGCGCCGTATCATCTTTCTGTATCGCCTAATCAAATTATGCAAATGATTTCAATGTTGCCGCTCGACCCTGAGGTTGATACAAAAAGAACGTATTGGAAAACCATACATGCAATAGCATTTAATTTATCAAATAATAGAATGTATGCGGAAAGCGATTTAGCTGATGTAACAGCGAAGTATTTCGACATAACTCCTTTAGTGCATAAATTTCATGCTAACGTGCCGGCCGGCGAGAAAATATCGGTTACAAAAGAATATCTTGAATTTCTATTTAAAGATGCTGACGGCGAATTAATAACATGGTATATGAATAAACATAATATGGCTACGATAGGCCATACGCCGACCGGCCGCTTCGCATTAATGCCGCTCGACTTAAATAAACATTACGCAATGAAACCAAAAGAAAATTAAGATTATAAGATTCTAAAATAAGAGGTGTATTATGGGCGATATAGCAGATGATTTGATTGAAGGTATGCTAAATAACAATGGCTTTTATAACAGCGCTGAATATAATCGCGCGTTAGAAAGTATTGCGTTAGCAACGAGATATAAAAATACGTGGACTTCAGATAAAGGCAGAGTAACTACTTTTGAAAACATGGAGCTATCGTATTTATATAATACAATAAAATGCCTATACAATCACTTCGCGCATACGCACGGCTTAATGATATACGACCTTAAAAATCGTTACGATAAGCTCTTTCGCCTCGTCAATGATAAAGAAAAAGCATTAGAACTACTCGCTGAAATGCTTACCGAATTTGACGGCCGCGAAGAAGGCGTAATAAAAGCAAGGTTCGCTATAACTATCGATAAAATAAAAAATCAACTCGACTTCTATCGCCGTCAAAATATGCCGAATAGCCATATCGAAATAGATAAAAAAAATCCTTTGCCTCCGCCTCCGCCAGTCGAACAGAAAATATATAAAAATACTCGCACTGGTAAATACAAAAACAATTCTATATCGGCCGAAGATGTTCGAGAGTTCGCCAGAAGTTTAGCTCAGACTAATTCAATGGATAAAGGTTATCGCGACGTAATAAACGATATCGCTGACGCGATAATTACGGAGTCAGATATTCACGATGCTATAATAGCTTCTGGCGTATCAATAAAAAAGAATTTTGTTGAGCCGGCCGAAAAACAGTTCGACGTAGAAATGCTCGGCGAAGAGGACGAAAACGAAGACGGTTTTAATGCCAGTATTTTAAGTAGAATAAAAGCTCTTTTATTCTACTTAAAAT
>JAQVMT010000025.1 GCA_028703495.1 Clostridia bacterium
ATAACTTGATTGCTTGTTCTTTGAATTCTCTACTGTAAGTTGTCATAATTCTGCCTTCCTTCCTCTTCTTTTATTCTATTAGATTTTAGGGTGTTTGACAACTCTATTCTAAGTATACTACTCCAATGAAATAATCCCATCGAGGGTAAAGAGTTTTGTAAGTCGCTATATGGAAAATATTAATAGCCGATGCGGTGATTGTTCTTTATGCAACAATAACTATGGCACGCAAGTGCCACTTGACAGTTTGCAAGACAACGGTGCTTGCATTTTCCGGCGTGTCGATGTATAATTTATCTATATAAACGCGATGGAGGATAATTTGTTATGAAACTTAGCGAAAAACTATTACTGCTCCGTAAACAGCATAATTTATCGCAGGAAGATTTAGCTAATCAACTTTTCATCACGCGTCAATCGGTAAGCTTGTGGGAAAAGGGTAAAGCAGTTCCATCGTTGGACAATCTGATTATGCTAAAAAAAATATATGGTATATCGATTGACGAATGGGTATGTGAAAACGATTCCGAAACCGAGGCGCGTGATGCGTATCCCGCTACTGAAAAAGTCATGAGTATACCCCTAAGACATACATGGAAAAGGAAAACGATACTCCTGATATGTGCATTAACATTGTGTCTGGCAATAATAACAGTCGGAATATTCAATCTTGTATCGCGGTACAAAACACTTTATACATATGGAAAACATGACGATTCCTATGTCTGTAAAGAGATGATTAACGTGAACTACAAAGGTGTGGCAACCGTTATTTACGATGAGGCAAACAAGCCACTGATTACAGGTTTAATTCCGAACGATTATGTCAAAAGCGATTCCATAGACGGCTTGTATACAAGTTCCGACAGAAAAGGTGAATTCATTCGGTTTACCAGTGAGTACAAGGAGAATGTCCCCAATATAATTACGGGATGTGACGGTTATAAGTATCTTTCAGAAATCGGAATCACGTCTGTCATGGCAATGTCGCGATTTGCTTTGAGCTACGATCTCGATAAGGTCAGTGTTTTCTCATCAAGAAAAGATATCGAAATAGCATCCGCTGTTCGTCGCATCCGCGCAGTTTTGTACGATGCAGACGCGAATTCCGCCGATGTTATAAATTATCATTTTGTGTACGGAGAAATGGACGGCTATGCGCTTAACATGGATAATGGTGTATGGATTATCACGTTACAAGACCAAAAAGATAATTATTGCAATATAACAATAAAAGCCCCCGAAGGAATAGGGCAGAGCGCAGATACAGTTACGGAGTTTCTGTCAACGATAGGTTTATGTTGCAATAACCAATAATATGTCCATTTATTGCAGTGGTGAACCAATATGATCGCACGGATACTGTGCGATATATAGGGAGATATGATTGCTCGTTCAAATAAAAAATACGCAAATCGCTTAAGCAAACGAAAAAGCCACTGGACGAACGACTATTCATCGCTCGGTCGCATACGATACAGCCCCAGTGAAAGTCGCGGCGGCAAAATGGGGGGGAATTGTAGCTCCCTTGCTTTAATGCGGAACGGCAATCAGCGTGCTATACGAACAATGGTTTAAAAAATGCCTATGTCGGAGATTGCAGTAACTATAGTAGTAATAGATAATGCTACCATACATAGGATAAGCAAACTTCTTAAAATTGCAAAAAGGTATAACGTAGTGGCGCTACGTAAGAAGCAAGGCAACGGGAAAGATACCGAAAAGGCACGTTCCACGTCTACCATTTAGAATTGAATTGGTATATAGAAATACATCGCGTTGCTAAACGGTAGCGCGCTTTTTAAGTGCATAAAAACTAAAAGGCAATTATTCTTCTATCGATACAATACGCGTGTATCGGCGTAAGGAGTACTCACCGTCATGTGGTTCGGCAATAAAAGCCGCCGACATGTCCCCGCTAAAGGTTACTTTGGTAACTCCGCTTCTAGTGAGCAAATCGGCAAGCAATTCTCTTTGAGAATCGGGGCAAATAAGAGCGGCTGTTTGCAAAACGTGTTTGCTCTTTCTCAAAGTGCCAAGTAGGGTCTTTTGCGGTACCTTTTTTACTATTACGTTACAAAACAGCTTTGAAAGCTCTAAATTGGGACTTTGTGAAATTGTAATCGAGCAGTTGGTGCTATTATATGGTAAGGGCTTAGTGTGATAAATGTAATTTTCGAATTGTTCGCAGTGTTTTTTGAGCGTATTTTCTGCGCGAGAACCGATAGAGGTTGAGCAGTATTTTTCCGCAGCACAATTTAGTATTGGGAAAAATCTGTCGCAAAAGCTCTTCACAACGTCGTCAGAGTTGGTATCTAAAAGAATATTTTGACAGGAGCTGCAAAATAATTGTTTTGTTAAGGCAATATGCTCGGCAAGCTTTGTTAGGTCGCTGTCGCAGTTAAAATTTCCCGAAATATAGGCAAAGCTAAGCTTAGGTCCCCACTCGATAAGCTTGACTCCTACGGGGGCCATTTTTCTAACGGCAAGCTCGGCGGTTTCGCTTCCCCAAAGCACGATTCCGTCGCACATTTCAGCCATTTTTTTCATGGCAGTAACGTCCTCGGACGGAGTATCGAACACATAAACAAAGGGTGCAAGCTGTGGTTCAAGCTCAATAAGCTCATGCAAAATTTTTATAGTAATTCCGTTATCGGCTTGAGGAAGCTTCAAAATATTGACGTTGCCGCACAATAAACCCTCGGCAACGCTGTATGACGGCAGTCCGTCTACGTTTCCTGCGGCGATATGAAATAGAGTTCCAAGCGGTAGAACCTGATTATTAAGCCGTTTACCATTAGTTTGTGGTGTTAAAAATTCACTGTAGGGTTGATAGCCGTTTAACTCATAATGCATTTTGCTTTCAAGATTTTCCAAGGAAAGCATATTTAACGCTTGTGAAAGGTAATTCTCGGCATTGACAGGTAAAACAGAAGTAATAAGCTGATTGTATTCGCCATTTTCTACTTTTTTAGCTAGCTGATTTAGTGCGCGAATTACAATATCGCTTTTTAAAGTGAGCGTTTGCCTCGTGAGATTGATTTCGTCTTCAATTGTAGATAAAACCTCATTTTGCTTTGAAGAATCGTTAATTTTACCGTTAGCAAGTATCATGAATTTGCTCCCTAATTTTTGTTGCAATAGCAATTACTTAATTTTTGAATTTGCTCTCCTGATTTTGCCGCAATAACTATTACTTAGTTCTTGAATTTGCATAATGTATTTATTGTTATCGGAAAATTTTTAGTGTGTTAAAACTCTGTTTTTTTGAGTATTTCGGCAGCTCCTGCGGCGCAAGTTTTTATGTCTTGCAATCCGCATCTTCCGATAATTTCTAAAAACGGAGTATTAATTCCGCAATCGCACTCACAGGGTGGGTGCAAAATACCAAGGTCGTCAGTCATAACACTAAGCAAGGGAGTAGATTTTACCATCGGAGTAAGCAAGTTGACGATACCGATTTGGTTAAATCCAAGGGGTTTTAGCGTGTCGACGTCGCGAATGAAAACTCTGCTATACGCAGGGACGTGAAAGTGGTGGTTTTTGCAGTCGGTATACATAATAGGATGCTCGACTGCACCGTAAAATTCGGTTATCATGCTTTCCTCAATACCTAAAACGTTTTTAGCAAGAGTATAAAGCTCGGCTTTATCTACTTGTTGGGTATAGAATTGCTTCCAACCGCCTGCAAGTAAAATCATTGAGCCTTTGGGAAGGCGCACCGAGATATTCTTTTGTGCCATGGTTGACAGCATAAAATATGTATACGACGGAAATCCCATAAATCTAACGGGAGCTTTGCCGTGTGAATATTGAATTACTTCTTGTATTATGTCGGATAAATCCGCGCTATATTTTCCGTTGGAGTACTTTAGGGCGTATCGACGACTTAATGCCGGCGCAAAAAAGGTTGCTCCGAAAGCGGTTTTTGTTACAGCGGTTTTGTTGTCCTTGTGCATTTTATTGCCCATAACTATGTAGCGTACAGGGCGAGCCGATAGAACCTTGTGCCTGCGGCATAGCCTTAAAACCATATTAAGACCGCAAAGTAGTCCGCCTAAGTCGAAAGAAATTACGCTTGCATTGCCGTGAGTTCCCGATGATGTGGAAGTAATTTTTAAGCCGCACCCATGCGCGTTTATAGTGTGCTTTTTAAATAGCAGTGTGGGTATAACAGGCAGTAACGCAAGAGAATCCATGTCGACTATATCGTCGGGTTTGAAGCTTACCGCGCGGCAAAGCTCGGCATATTCTTGGCAATGCTCGTACTCAAACTTACAAATTTCCTTCATGGCATTGACAAATAATAGGTCGCCATTATCGCTATAAGCATCCTTTAACCTAAATAGTTTTCTTCTCGCATCCAAAACGAAACCTCACAAATAGAAGTATTTTTTGATGGAAATCCGTATATTTAATTTTACAATAATTATTATGCTTAGTCAATAGATAATATAAAAATATGACAATATTACATCAATTTTTTTGGTGTGCCGAGTATGGTGCATAGGTAATAGGCGCTAGCTAAAAGCATTGAGCAATAAATGTGGGCTTGTCGATTATTTGTCGTACTACAACGAACCGACGTGCGGTGTTCATTCTTAATAATAAGTCTGCGTAACAACCGGATTTGGTCAAGTCGAGGTGTACATGTCAGCCTTTTGAATAAAAACAAAAGAGAAATATGATGAAAAACAAGACAAAAATCTATTTGGTGTCAGCTTTTATTCTGGTCGCATTCGCACTCATATTAATGTGCGGATGTTTGAATCGAACAAAGGATATCGATACGGTCACGGCTTTATCGATGAACTCGACTTTGCAAAAATAGCTTTTGTGTTCGATTACAGGGATAACGACGCAGAAGTAATGCGGGCAGGCAATTATTAAGCAGGACGCCTTATTTGAAGAATTTTGCATATGGTTACAATTACAGCGGAATGAGGACAAATAAAAGCCCACTACAAATATGTATTTTAAAAAGAGAGACAATACTTTTTCCCGTTCATTGTCAAAGTAACTTCCACAGTTGAGGGCGGCATGGTAGTTAGTGTGACAAATTGGTGGAACATACTTTGGCAATTAACTCTATTAACTAAGAGTAAATATAGAGGAAAAATATAGATAAAACAATTGACATCCCATGTGTTTTGTGCTACAATATCATGGCTTTGGTATTGAGTAATGCAATTTTGACCTAGTCGGCATTGGTTAATATCAAGCAGATGAAGACAATAGATTATGGGATGGAGAAGTACCCAAGTGGTTGAAGGGGCTCCCCTGCTAAGGGAGTAGTACGTGAGAAGCGTAGCCCGGGTTCAAATCCCGGCTTCTCCGCCATCAAGAGCCAAATTCGAATAAGTGAAAAACTTGTTTGAGTTTGGCTTTTTTATATCAAAAAACAAGCCGTCTAAGTCCAAATGGATATTAGACGGCTTTGTATTTAGTTTCGTATTAATTTCAACCATATACCGCCATATAACGATTTTGAACGGCTTTTAGACAATCATATGTAGTACTGACAGCTCTTTGTATGACTTTTGCAATTTCAGCGTAACTCATGCCCTCAAGCAAACTCTCAAGGATGATACCTTCGGGGGTATCTGGGATGTTTTCCATAGCGGATAACAGTTTTACATCATTATCTTTCAGCTTGCGTTTATTTACCGTTGCGGCGTATTTGTCACGAGAAAACCTGTCTAATTTGTAAACAAGAACGAAGTCCCATTCTCTCTTTCCGCTATCACGAAGCATACGTTGGAAGTCGGGACGGTTGTCGTTAGTATCGGACATAGCTCTGTCATTGTAGGTATTGAAAATGACGATAACGTTGCGTCGGCAATACAATAACCATTAGGTTTGCCCGAGCTTTTCTCCGCAAGCACCTCATAATTCCTTATTTCAACTCAAGTTCTGCAAAAACAAACCAGCAGTCCGAAAACAATCGTGCAGATAAACTTTACGACGGGACAATTTATCCTAAAATAGATAGTGCCCCTTGGTCTTTAGTTCTTAGTTCGCCCACCGATATTAAAACCTATCGGAATATGTTTTCTGCGCTAACGCTTGAAACCATAATAAACTGCGTTTATTCCACGGTTTTATACTAAAACCGTGCTTCCGAGCTTGAAATGGTCGTCACAAATGCCTGTGAGCCAGCTCTCGCATTTGTTCCTAGATTATCTCTAATTCTGTCCTCAGCAGCTCGCGCTCTCGTGTCTTTATTTCTTAACATAGATTGTCTGTTTCACGAAATTTTCTTTTATAAAGCGTGAAACGTAGCCTATCGCGGTTAGTCCTTGGATTCCATTGGCGATAAGGGAAACGCCAATCATTATCATAAGTACTTCTTTGCCGCTGAACGGATCGATAATAAGCAGAACGCCCAAAACCGCGCCCAAAACCGCAATTAGGAGAACCGACCAGCCACCCATAACTTTCAGTCCGAGTAGTTCAATGGATGCTTGAAGCTCGAAAAGGCTGTCGATGATAACCATTACGCCTACAAGAACGGGTAAGAAATCCACAGTCGTGCCAGGGTGCAGGATAAGCAGAACGCCGACAAGTATGTCTAAAGTACCTTCAGCAAAACCGGTAAACACAGGCAAGCCGTAAACCTCGCCACGGAAGTAGCATATAATACGTATGACACCTACTAGCACTGTCAAACCGCCAAAAATGTAACATAGGGTTACGGCAGAGATGCTAGGCCAAATTATAAGGCAAGTGCCTATAAGTATCCCGAGTATAGAGAGAATAATGAAGGTTATTTTTGCTTTTTTTGTCAAACTCATAACAAATTCCTCTTTTGCGCGCAGTTAGGTTACAGAAGTAGCGGCGAAAACCTACATAGTAGTATTCCGCTCCGCTTGCGGCTTCGAATAGCTTCGAAACCAAATCTTTGACTCAACTTTACGCAGTATTTACCGCTCCTCTTAAGCGGCACAAGTATTGTATCACTATAAAACAAAAAGGGCAATAGTCAAGTTTTAGCATATGATTAAATTTTAATCAAATGATTAAAGTTGTAAAGAATAAACGCAGTACTTTTAGGACAGGGAGCTGTGCGTATTATCAAAGAATATAAGGAACACAGTGTCCTTCTGCGGCGCACAGCCTTCGTTTGTAATTTAAAGAAGAGGCAATTATGTTTTGTTCGGATAGCCGTCAACCGCGGAGCGAATACCCAGGCGAATAAGCGAATCGAGCCGCGCGGCGATGATCTCGGTTTTTTCAGGCATATTGCGGTCAATCCAGTTTACGGCGTACCCTGTGAAGGCGAAATTATAGAATTCCGCGATACATTTTTTGTTTTCCTCGGATAGTTTTTTATCGGCGGAAAAACTCTCAACCGTTTCGTAAATATAGCCGTAGGAGAGCTTGTTTATAAACTTCTCGACCGATTCACGGCCCATGGAACAGCAGATTTTGGAGATAAAAACTCTGTTCTCATAGATACAATCGAATACCTGAGTCAATCCGTATTGACCATCACAGTCAGCTTTACCTTTTTCGAAAGCGGTTTTTGCAGCATCCGTGCAAGCCCACTCAATCAAATCGTAAATGTCCTCGAAATGATAGTAAAAGGTCATTCGATTTACACCGCAGTCGCGCGTGATGTCGCTAATCGTAATTTTTGAAAGCGGTTTGCCGCGCAGAATATTATTAAAGGATGCCGCCAAGGCTTTTTTTGTTGAAAGTGCCATAATAGTGTTCCGTATCGCATATTTCCGAAAAGCCACCTAACTTGCGAGAGTCAAGCATATCGGTTACTATAAATTATACTACGCAACGCGCTCCCTTGTCAACCAATGTATTAACGAAGGAAAAACTGTATTATATTCTCTTCATTCCAAGTATAACTCTTTTAGTTTGTCGAGTTGCGTATTCGACAGGCCTATGGCGTTTATAAGATACGAATTTATTGAGTCGTAATGCTCGTCTATCCAACACAATGCGCCGTTAAGCCGTTCGATAGACGACGAGGCAAAAGCAGCGGCAAAGGTCGCTTGATCGGTATCTATAACGCGCAGATTTTTGAGAACGCTTACGAGTAACTTCTGGCGATAGGCTTGCTTAGACGTAAAAAGATAGTCAGCTGTTATTCGTTCCATCGGAACGCCAAGTGCCGACAAAATTAACATCGATGCTATTCCTGTTCGGTCGCGCCCTTGCGAACAACAAAACACTGTAGCGCCGCCTTTATAAGAAAGCAATACTTCAAATAGCGACTTGTAGGCGTTATGCGAATGTTCTTCGGACACTATTTTTAGATACGCTTGTTGCATAAACGCCTTTTCCGTCCAACCGTCAGCGACAAGCGCAGTGATTATTTCCTCCATATATGCATCATCGGGTGTGATGCCCATCATTGCCTCACGTAAGACGGGAATATTCTCATATCTAACGCCGTCTATTTTAGGTATCGGTCTATGAGATACTTCACCCTCCGTACGCAAATCTATTAGCGTATCGATTCCATACCTATTCTGAATTATTTTGCCTGCGTGTGTGCTTATTTTTGACAGTTCTCCGCTTCGGAATATTTTTCCGCGAGTCACCGTTCTGCCTTCCGTGGTTTTGTAGCCGCCGAGGTCGCGCGTATTGTTGCATCCGTGAAAATATAATAACAGAGGCAAACGATTATCGGTAACATTATTCATTTTGATTAAAACTCTCCTTTACATAGCCCGTCATATGCCAAAAAGTTCTCATCTCTGCATCGGGTATTTAGAAATAAAGACTAAATGGTCGGCGGTACGCTCGAGGTTGCTGATTGTATTAACGTATATTCCGCTACTATTCGGCTTACATTCTCCCATATTCATACGTGCAATATGATTATTAATATAATTACTACGCATATTATCGATATCGTTTTCCATTGAGTCGATTTTCGATTTATTATTGCCGGAACGCGTAAGCATATCTTGTAACGTAAGTTCGAACATGGCTTTGACCGACTTGTACATAGTGGAAATCTCCTCGTATGCATTTTGTGACAAATCGATATTGCTACTTTTTACTGTTTCGCAGTATCGCATAATATTGTCGGCAAGATCGCATATTCTTTCCACATCGCTGAGCACGTGCTGCAAGTAAGATAACTTCACTCTTTCGTTGTTATTTAATGGACAGGCATTTAGCTTGGCTAAAAAGTCGGTTATGGCCTCGCTTCTTTGCAAAACCATATTCGTAATCTCGTCCAACCTTGTTCTGCCACTGTTATCTTGCGATAAAAACGCATTGACACTTAACTCTAATGCAATAGCTGATTGCTGTGTTATTTCGTACGTTTGGTTAAAAACTTGAGAAATAGCAACGGACGGCGTCTTTAATATTCGGTCGTCCAACGTCTTATCATTTGTTGTCTTTTCATTATCTCTATATTGACGATATGTACGCTGTCAGAACTAAAAATCTTATCTGCGTACTCCATGGATACCGATGATGTTTGCGCTGTATCTTCCGAATCTGTACTATCGGTTGGTAACACACTTCCCGATGCGGAAAAAATAAGTCCAAGGCAGTAGATAACCGCAATACTCATTGCAACAATGCATATTATTTTGTCTTTCATTTACTCTCCTTGATAGTCGAGGGCGGCTTTGGTTGCCAAGTCGCCATCGACAAAAAGAAATTACTTTTTATTAGGTGGTATTTTGCCGGGATAGAGGCTTGGATACGGCTCAAGGTGATTGATTAGCGTTAGTAGTTGTTTTTCTGTCTCTTTCGATTTTAGCGGATTGATTTTCTGTAAATCCTTAGAAGTTAAGTTACCTTTGATGTTCTGTACTTTTTTGAGTTGCCCAATTATGTATCTCAAATCATAAAACGTAGGCGCAACTTCAAGCGACTTTTTCTCAACGCCCGAAAGAGCATACGCCGCATACATACCCGTTCGGCAAGAGGTTTCCACCGTAAATACCGCATCCTCGGGTGTTTCCACAAACTGTCCGATAAAGGCAAGGTTCGTACAGCCATCGGGAATTACTTTTGGTCTGTCGGCTATTTCTCTCGGGATAAATTGACTTGTGATGTAAGGCATCATACAGGTGGAAACATAGGTGTGAGAGAGCAGTTTGTCTTTCAAGTCGAGCATATCGAGGTGATAAAGAAGCTCAAGCAACATCTCATCGCCTGTACAGTCGCACATAGGCTTTTTAATGAAAATGCCGACTCTTTCGCCCCAAAGTCCGTAACCCCAGCCGACCTGAAAGTTTTCGGGTTGATTCGGAAAATACGGAGAGTGGTATGCAAGGTAAGAAATATCCCAGTTCGATTCGGGAAAAGATGTGATTCCGTTCGTTCCGATAGGCCTGCCCGAAAGTTTTTCAATAAGGTCGTAGAACTCAGGGCAGTCCGTGATGGTCGAAAAGAAGGAAACCCACTTGGTTTTGTCCACGTCGGAAATAAACTTTTCGTTTATTCTTATAGACAAAAAATGATATCTTATCGGAGTTAAAGACACTGTAGAAAATTCGTTTCGATAGGTGCTATAAGAAATTAGAATATTGTCGGCTTAAACGGCTTGCGGTAGATTGAAAACTCCGCCAATGATTTGCGGCGGTTACGAGAAGATGCTTATGACGAGGTGAAACATAGTGGAAAAAAGACCTGTAACGACATTATTTATGCTCATGTCGGTTGACGGAAAAATCAGCACAGGCCAATCAGACAATTTAGATGTAGATTCTGATTTCCCGAAGATAGACGGGTAAAGGAAGGGCTTTATCAATACTATGAAATTGAGCGAACCACCGACCTGTGGTCGATGAATTCAGGACGTGGTGCAGGCAAATTTGGGCGCAAATGAAAAACCGTCCCCGACAAATCTCCTGTTTCCTTAGTTATTGTAGACAACACCCACTTAACTGAACAGGGTGTGCGCTATTTTTGCGCTATTTTATAAGTATTCGTACTTGTGACCACAAACCCAATACACCCCGCATATAATGTAGCTGAGAGCAATATGCATATTATTTTTCAGAAATAATTGGATCTCGAACAAACGCTTGTTTGTCTGAAAAGGATTTTGACTGCTATAGAATTACAATCCAAACGGGCGGTACTCTTAATGAGTTCTTTCTTCGCAATAAGTAGTTTGATTATATCGACATTGTCGTAGCATCTGATCTTATTAGAGGCAAAAATACCGCTACACAAAAAGGGTTGGCTTAATATCAAAAAAGATTAGACATGCCCATACATAGAATAAGGCAGTACTCTTACAAAGATTCGCCCGATCTGGATTGCTCGGAGAATATCGTAAGCGCACTGCCCTTTTTTGTTACCGAGGCGATACTACAACCTCGTTTCGATGTCGGCAGAAGCCGTTCCCTTTGGTCGGTAACCCAAGTGCTATAGCTTGGCTTAAGAGCTCTTTCGGTCAAACAGAGCTTGTCCCAAGACATAGCGTAGGTGCTTATGTCGCATGGAGAAGCCTGTTTACCAATTAAGCCAACCGATGTTCTTGAAACCTACATTACTCAACCCTTTATTCATTTGGAATGCTTAACCAAAATACTTACGCCATATTGCAGTGTTATACGAAGCATCATCCGAGTGTATTATCTGTAAACTCAGATCGCTTGCATTCTCTATTTCGGTTACGAAGTTTGCGTATGAGTACCGACTGCCCGTCCTGTATAATGCTTCCAACTTGGGAGCGCGCAAGCTGTTAAACACAATCCTTCTCAAAGAATAACATTCGTAGAAGGCTTTATCTCCTATTACGGTCAGCGTAGAGGGTAGTTCTATATTTGTAAGCGAAGGGTTATGTGCAAAGGCCTCCATATCTATGCGGATAACACCTTCGGGTATGATGACTTCATTATACGCTCCGAAATATCGAATGAGGGTGTTGCCTGACTCGTTGTATAATGCGTTATCAAAAACTTGGAAGTAGTCTGTGTTAATCGGTTCGATGTTTTCTATATAATTGCTATTGTAGAAAACTCTTGCGAAGCTGAAAGCGCCCATAGTGTCGATGCGAACCGTTTTTAGCGTAGGAATATCGGAAAACGCCAGAATTTCGATATTTGCCGTGCATAATGTTATTTCGCTCAATGCCGTACCTTTAAAGCAGGCATATCCGATTTGCTTGACGTGGGCAATTTCTATCGCCCTAAGAGGAGTATTCGCAAACGCTCCCGCCCCCAATGATACTAGATTGCCTGTACTTGAAATTTGCGTGATACCAGAATCCGTAAACGTGTAATTTCCAATCGTCTTGATTCCGGAAACGTCAATCTTTTGGAGGTTGACCGCATTTGCAAATACATAATCTCCCAACAGTTCTACCGTAGAGGGAATGGTATACTCGGTATTTTTGGACGCAGTGGGATATTTAACCAATACGGTCAGATCCTTATTGTAAAGAGCACCATTCACTGCCGTATATAAGGGATTGTCATCATGTACAGCAATCTCCTCTAAACCCGTGCAACCGAAGAATTGATCGGACATGCTGAATTTAGTCAATTTTTTAGTAATATAGATCTTTTTGAGCGAAGTACAGTTGTAAAACGCTTGCGTTGATAGAGTGTTCAAATCGTCGCCCCACTCGCATACAGTCATAGATCTACATTCTTTAAAGCCATAATTGCCAACCGTTTTAATCATCGGAAGATGAAGCTCGGTAATCGAAGAGCAGTTTTCAAATGCCCCGTATCCTATACCGGTGGCGTTTTCTATTCCAATCACGCTTTCCAACAAAGTACAATTTCTAAAAGCATACATACCCAAGTTTTTGCCGATTGTATTGGAATAGGTAACCTTTTTTAAGGAAGTACAATCCATAAATAGTCCCGAAGTGGCTATATTTATACATGCCGGAACGATTATTTCTTCCAAACTTGCAAGCCCGCAGTAGAAATATGTGTAACTCTTTGCGGACATAGCTTCAGGAAATGTGATTTCTTTAAGCTTCGGACAGTAATTCCATACCCTTTCGTTGAAGTGTACACCCGACCTTGTGAAATTCAAAGCCGTGAAGCCCGTGTATTGAAGGCTGTATTGACCGAATATGGCTATGTTTTCGTAGTTCAATTCGGCTAGATTTATGTTCCTCGCAAAGCAGTAAGCAGGAATAGCAGTAATCCCCTCGGGCAGTTCTACGCCTGATAATCCCGTTTTCAGCCCCGTCGGAGAAACATAGCTGGTAGCCATAGCATATAGGGGTTCGCCGTCTTCCGAAATACTGCAGCTTGCGGATCCGAATTTGCTGATCATCGACGGGAAAGAAAACTGATACTCTTTCAAGGTAGTAACCGATTCGGGCATAATGTATTTTCCTTCGTAATCCCAACCATTTGGTATGAATATCTCGGTTTTCTCCGTGTCATAAACCACATTGTATTCGTCTTTAAACAAATAAGCGTTGTCGTCGGATATGCTGAAGTGTTTCAAAGCCATAGAGTTTCCGAAACATCTTTCTCCGATCTCGCCCAAATCTCCGTGGAATACAACGTTTTCAAGAGAAGGACAGTTAACGAATGTGTTTCCTCCGATAATGTTTATATTACCATAAAATTCCACGGATTTAAGCACAGGTAGCAGTTGGAATCCCGAAGAGTGATCTTGATCGATATAGAATCCCATATCGGTGTAGTATGAATGCCCGAGTTGCTCTACGTCATCCTTGAAAATTATATTCTCAAGCTTATTCAATTCTCTGAAACTGTCACCATCTCCGCTATATGCATCGATATTTTGAACTTTCTTGCAAAATTCAACGGTGGTAAGGTCGGTTATAAACAGCAAACTGCTTGTTATACTACCGATTTCCCCCAAAAAGGTGATTTTATTCAGATTATAAACCACGATTAGGGAGGATCTCATCGTAAGCGGTTTCGACGCGTCAGGAAAAGTCATCTCTTTCATTTTCGTCAATCCCATAAAGCATCTAATCCCGACACTACTTAGGTCGGTGTCCTCCAAATTGATACTCTCAAGATTGGGACAAGCATAGATATTGTACTTTGTCATCGTACTAAAAGACGCAGGCAGTACGATCTTTTTTAGGTTAACCAAGCGCGAACACGAATACTCGCCCATCGTGGTAAAGCCCTCGGGGAAGGTAATTGATGTTATATCCGCATTTTCCCAAAATACGTTCTTTGCTGTTTTAGTAACGCCGTTCGGTACGATAACATCGCCGCCGTTGCCGTTGTAAGAAACCAGTACGCCGTTTTCGATAACAAATTCTTCAGCGCTTTCGGCTTGCGCACTTATTTTATCACCCACACCGTTAAATGAATACGTTGTATTAGAAACGCAACGTATGTCATTCTCGAAATCGATAATATACTCGTCGCAGTCGGTAGTATAGTATGCGACACTATCTAGTAGTTCTTCCGACAATAATTCGTCAGGCAGTTCTATTTCGTAAATTTGCGAATTGTCCGCATAATCAATCAATTCTATTGCCAAAACGCCGTTGCATATTTGCTCTTTATACTCGGTAATGTCGATTCTAAAAGCATTATCGCTGTTTTTTGCAAAATCGTAGGCGGGTAGAACGTTCCCGTTTACCATTCTTGCAAGTCCTCCCTTTCCGTCAGATGTCAAAAGACCGGTGGCTTGCAATACGTTATTGTCGAATACGTTAAGGTTAAGATATGTTTTATCTCCGTCGTATTCTATGGAAGCTTTATTTAAAGTCGGTGCTTCTAAATCGATTGTAAGAGGGAATACTTCGGTTTCGCTGTAAACTCCGTTAAATGTACCCGTGATTACGATATTGAAAGTCATATTGTTCGCCCAAAGATTCAGAACGGGGAACATATCCGAGTACTTCAGTGTAAGATCGTAGCTCGAGCTGTATTTGGATATGTTGTTGAAGGTTACGTCGGAGTATACTTCTCCCGTTGCCGCATCGGTCATTTGTATTCTCAACTCTGACAGATTACGCAAGGAAGCAATCCTTATGGCATACAACTCGGTACCATAGTGTTTTCCCTCTTCGTCAATGCCAAATGATACGGCGATCGCGTCCTTGTTCGCAGCGGGCTTTTTCCAACCTTCAGGTATAAGGAATCTTGAATATGTACCCGCTACGTAACTGCGTCCCAATATTCCGCTGCCAACATCGGTATACTGCATATATTGGATCGCAAAGTAATTCCAAGTCGGAAACTCATCGTTGAAAGGCGTGCTGTCGAATATAGGTAAACGATCCCAGTCGCCGTAAAAGGATATCCACGGTATCGACAGTTTGTTCTCTCCGTTGAGTACGGCAAAGCCCTCAACATAGATGCCGTTTGCAAAGGTCTCGTCCATGTATTGCTTATGCTCGTCCGAAAGAACGATAACAATACGCAAAGTCGCGGTTTGATTCGCCCCGACAGTTACTGTATTTCCGACGATGCTTCCGTTAACGGCACCTATTCGCACATCTGTGCCTTCAAACATATGTGCTCGTTGAGCAATCGCCGTATAATCAGACTCGCGTGAATTATCCCACACATAGGTATTATTGTATACCGTTTCAGTAAACGTCAACGTAGAAACATCATAGCTCAACGCTCTATCGCTTAGATTTACCAAATTGAACGTCAGCGTATACACACCGTCTTTTTGCGTATCGCTACCTAAATTGAGTTTCGTTCTATCACTGCCGCTCACAGACAAATATGCGGGAGAATCGATAGCTGCCTTCAGGTCCGCTAATCCTGCGCCCTGTTGTCTTGGCGTAATCGGATTGTCGTTTTCGTCCGTCACAATTAAAGCAGTACTCATAAGTAAGCGGAAAATCATTTGGCGGATCTCCGCAGATGTCTTGTCGGGATATTTCTCATTCAACGCGCCCATCAATACCGCTATTATCGCACTAGTATTCGGCGTAGCCATACTGGTTCCGCTTTTCCAGGCATATCCGTTTGTGCCGAAAAGAGTATCGTTTAACGCGGTTACGGCAGAATATACGTTGCCACCAACTCCGCATATATCTACTCCGATTGACAAATCTTCCAACGCACCCATCGAAGAAAAATAACTGCAATACAGTCTAATATCGTGTTTATCTATGGATACAGATCCGACAGCCGCATTAGCAAGCATTTCGCCGTCCGCCTTTGACACGGTAATCGTCGGTATGTCCAACGATGGTATTTGGGCACGGATTATTCCTTCCTCGTTGTTGCGAATAATACAGCCGACCGCCCCTTTCGAGGCTGCGATCCTTTGCTTATCCTCGAATGATATTTCGCCTCTTTTTATAACAATGATTTTTCCTGTAACGTTAATTCCTGAATAGTCATCGGATATTCCGTAACCATCTATCGAAACGAAAGGCAATTCCGCCTTGTCCTCGGATAAAATGTCAAGGAAATCATATAGGAATCCTTCTGAGTTCGAAGAGTTGTAAGCTGTTATACCCGTTCCATTGAAATCAAGCACTACGTCTATCACGTTATCAACCGAGCCCGTCGCGAAATTGGGAAGATAAGAGGCCGGACAGCTAATTACACCGTTGTCGGGATTGTCTGATTTATTAAAACTTTTAAGCAGATCTGAATACATATAAGCGGAGCTGTCATTGCCCGTCGCAGCGTTTACAATAACCCCCAAATCTTCCGCCAAAGCATACAATCGATTTGCATAAGCGTAAGAGTATTCGTAAGTAAATCCCGTCGTACGTCCCAAGCTCATACTGATAACATCTACGCCGAGGATAATGCTGTCTTCCACTGCCGCAATAATGTCGGTGTCAAATGCGCCTGAACCGTCATCGCCGAAAATCTTCATCGGTATGATTTGCGCATTGTATGCCGCTCCTTTGATAATGTCATTGTTTCCTGCAATGATGCCTGCAACATGTGTTCCGTGAGCACCGCCCGCCTGTACAAGCACCCTTCCCGGCATTACTTCTGCGTCGTTATCCCTGTAATCGAACATAAAAGGTATTTTTGCATCCAAATAAACCTTACTCGCGGTTAAATTCCCCTGCCTTTTGTAAGCAGTAGTAAGCAGCAAAAGCTGTTCAATATCGCCGAATGTAATAGCAGGATTGCTCGGCATACTTTAAAACGCGCTGTGCTTGTAGTCCAGCCCGGTGTCCAAAACCGCAATCACTAGACCCGCACCAGAATACTGCGTGTCGTTTACTTGAATTCCCGTTCCGCCGAACATACCCGCACCAACTCCTGATTCGGTCGCATGACTGTCGGGAATTTCATATCGATTAGCCAATACTACATCACAAACCCCTTCGATTGCCATAAGTTTAGATACATCGCCATACCTGATACTGGCACCGAAACCATTGAGCAAAGTCGAATAGTTATACTCCACATCGAGTGACACTCCGATGGCGCAAGCGTACTCGATTACATCGTTTTGCTCACTCAAAAACCGATCGCCGAGCATTGAGGCTTTTTCAGAACATAAGTAACTCTGCAAAGTATCGCCGGTATCGGAATTGAGATAGTAATCTGCAATTCCCTCACCCAGCGATACTATTACATGTACCTCCTCATTTTCGTCGGTTTTATTGTCGCCTGTCAAAGGCTCACCTTCGTTGACGTTATAGTCACCGCACTTTAAAGAACTTATTGCAAAATCGAGTTCATCGGTAAAGCCGTGAGCCGTGTCAATATCCGTTGTTCGATTCATACATCCACACATTAATATGAGTGCAAATGCGACCAGAATAAAAGCTGACACCATATAGATTTTTGTTTTGTTTTTCATCATATTTCTCCTTTATTTATTTCAAAAGTCTGACATATACACCTAGACTTGACTATATCGGGTTGTTACGCAGACTTATGATTCAGGATGTGCCACGCACGTTGGCTCCTTATAGTATGACAAATAATCGACAAGCCCACAATTATAGCTCAATGCTTTTGGCTAGCGCCGATTTTTTCCACAAGCAGTATCATCTCGTTTGCATAATTCAAAAAAGCGCGCTGCTCGGCTTCGGAAAGCGAATCGTCGAACAATTCCTTTGCCTTTATGTAAGCAGTGTCCTCATAATCTTTGATTATCTCCTTCCCCTTTGGCGAAAGCACTACTAAAACATACCTGCGGTTGTTTATATTCGGCTTCCTTTCAACATATCCGAGCCTTTCGATCTCCTCAAGCACGGAAGACATATTCGTGTGAGAAAGTCCCGTCTGCCTTGCAAGGTCTGAGACACAAGTATCTCCGAAATTATCAAGAATGCTCAATACCTTTTTATACGCAAAACGTAAAGAACCAAATTCGCTACTAATTGCATTTGCATATGCCTGTATAGGCGTGATTACTTCATTACTTAGCCTAAGCGTAAGCATGTCTATCGCATGACTTAATTCATCATGAAACACTTTATCCATATTCTTTCTTTTGCTCCTTCTAAAAATATATCGTCTAAATATGTAGGCAACCGCCATTTATTCGCAATAATTAGCTGCCGCTTATGTCAAATCCCAATCGCAACTAAGTCTTTAATAGCTTTGCACTTTCAAACAAACTCCTATTGAGCGGTTTTGGCACACATTTTCCGCAAAACGTCGAGCAGCTCTATTGAATCAACTTTTCCTCTTGTCACAATTGCATATTAGCCGCTCTTTATTAATATACTATTAAATCATTAATATCAATACTGTATTAATATTAATAATGTACTATTGCATTTATTTACATTGTCGACACCAACAAGCCAGCTAGAAGAAAAGGGGATAACGATGCCGCTTGCAGATCGGCATTCCAACACCAATTGAAGTTAATTCGATGAAAAGGTCAGTTACACTGCTCAACGATCAATTACCCGTTCTTGATTCAATATGGGTTCATACTGTAGCTAAAAAACAGGAGGGCATAATCACTGACAAACGTTATTGATTAATGTGGGTTCATTCTGTAGTAGACAATACTTGCTCATTATCAATTATGCGATGTGCAAAACGGTTAAAAAGGCGGCAGTTCCCCTCTAACCAAAGGGTGTAATACTGTTAGGTTAATCGTTTTAAGATTAGACTCGGATTCTATAGTTTTCTTATGTCAATAATTCAATCGTTAGCAACTTGCATGGGATAGTTAAGTAATATTTAGCTTCTTCAATTTATGAGCTTTGCATATCTTAATATTGAATTAATGAATCAAAACAA
>JAQVMT010000010.1 GCA_028703495.1 Clostridia bacterium
TATCGTGCATAGATTGGATAAGAATACAAGCGGCTTGATGGTGGTCGCTAAAAATGATGTCGCGCACAGGGCTCTTGCCGAGCAGATTTCGGATAAGCGTTGCTGACGAATATACTATGCTTTGGTGGAGGGCGTAATAAAGGAGGACGAGGGCGTTATCGATCGACCTATCGGCAGGGACAAAAAGGACAGGAAGCTTATGGCTGTTGACGCCGACGGACGGAAAGCGGTTACGCTCTATAGCGTGGTGCAAAGATTTAGGGCAAATACCTTGGTTCGATTCGAGCTTAAGACGGGAAGAACGCACCAAATCCGAGTGCATAGTAAGCTGATCGGACACCCCGTGGTCGGAGATCCGCAGTACGGCTTCAAGCGACAGCGTTTTAACCTGGCGGGACAGCTGTTACACTCTAAGGAGTTGCATTTTACGCACCCCGTTACGGGTAAAAGTATGGACTTCGATTCGGAATTACCCGACTATTTCAAAAAAGTCTTGGATACTTTAACGAAAACCGATTTAATCGATTGACAGACGGTATTTTGTGTGCTAAAATGACTTAGTTGTTTTGTGGCGTCTTTTTTCGACGGCATAAAATCAAAGGTCGGGTTGCCCGATAATGTAAAGAGGTGAAATATGCAAAAGGTTATTGAAAGAATTGTATTGATTCTTATATTAATATCGTTGGTTGTCGCCGTATTCGGCATGGTTTTCGACAATTCGGTTGTTACATACGTCGGATTGGTTATTTTGATGGTTGCGGCTGTCGCGTATTCGGCGATTCAGGTTATTGTCTACATCAAGAACACCGATGAAAAGCAGAATGTGCAATTGATGATATTCGCGATTATAACCGTTGTCGTGGCTATCGCCATTCTTTGTTTGGGATTGCTTATGATGACCGGCAAATTACTATAGTACGATTTTTATTATTAATTTAAGGGCGGAGTCGCCCTTTTTTTATTCCCTTTTTGCTTTTTTATTTGAGGTAATTGAAAGCAAGTAGTTTATTAAGGTATTTTTTTTGCGGTCTAAAATATAATTTAACATGAGTAATAATTGCGATGGATTTGTCGATTACAAAAAATCTATTTTCGGTTTTACTGTCGCTTGTGCGATAGTGCTTCTTTTTTCACTGATTTCTACGGCAATAGTATATGGAAATGCGCAGGTAAAGGAGCGCAGGCTCGTCTTCGACGGCGTGGATTATTACCTTGTTTGTGTGAGTGCGGACGGGAAAAGTGAGATTTTTTTCGAGGAAATACGGGCGGTGGGCGGTGCAGGTTATAGGTTTGCATACTGCGACCAAAGCTATGCCGTGTTGTCCGTTTACGAAAGCGGCGAAAAGGCAGAGAGCGTTGCCGAAAAAGTCGCGGTTTTTAGCCCTTCGACCGCGATAACTTCATTTGACATAGACACAAAATTGCAATGTGACAAAAAGACCGTTCAGCTGTGCAAGGGGCTGATAATCCAAGCTCAAAAGCTGGCGATCGCTTTGGTTTCGGCTAACGTAGAATTGGACAAACAACTTATCGATACGGCATACATCGGGACTATATTGGACGAGGGCAAGAAAACAATCGATACCTTGACCGCGCAGTTTACGGACGATTGCGCGGAAACGCTCGACTTTGCAAGAACGGTCGGTGGCTTAGCTGCGCAAGCGGTACAGCTTTTCGACAAGGACGCCGACAACGCGGTATTCAAATACATTTGCGCTTCCTTTGTGTGCGGCGTATATCAGGCGATTTGTGTTCTGTCACAAGTCTAGTATGACTGGGTATTTTGTTTGTGCGATTCGCTTCGGAGTCAAAGAGTAGACAACGATGCGCCCTTATCGGCTTCAAGGTGTTTTAAGGGAGCGTAAGCTTAGCAGGCGAGGGGGAGTTATGGAGTATTCTGTGGGAATAGTGGGTTTCGGCAACCTCGGGCGCGAGCTTGTGCGCGTTTTTTGCGCGGACGAGAACTGCAAAAGCTGTTTCGTATTTTCGAGAAGGGAGGTAGTTGACGAGTTTGCGCTCTTTTGCGACCTTTGCGATTCCGTAAGCCTCGGGCGCGATAAGGATACAAACACAAAGGGAAATACTGATTATCAAAAAGCAGTCGAAGGCGAAGGGAGGACTTCGAGCATGAGCGGCGATAATACTAACAGCAACGGTGCGGTCAATTGCAAAAGCGTCAAGGGAAAAGCGGTTTTATGTAAAGCTGCCGATATTATGAAATACAAAGGGGAATGCGACTTTTTGGTTTTGGCAGTGGGAAGTCGGAATGAGTTGCAGAAAACTGCGTACGAATTGGGCGCACATTTCAACCTAATCGACACCTATGACAACCACGGTGATGCTATCGAGTATGTTTCTCGGCTGAACGAGATATGCAAAGGCAACCTTACATCGGCAATATGCTGTTTCGGGTGGGATCCGGGCTTGCTTTCCTTGATGCGGGCGGTAATCGGCGGCGTTATGGACTGCCGCGCTGTTTGTGTGTGGGGGAAAGGTGCGAGCTTGGGACATACTCAGGCACTCAAGAGCGTGGAGGGCGTGGCGGACGGCTTGCAAATAACTCAACCTAAAAGGTTTATTCGCCGTTTGGTGCGCAGGGGAAAGACGTCGTCGAGGGAATTGCATAAGCGTATTTGCTATGTTTGCGCAGAAAAAGGCTATGCCAAAAACGAGTTGGCAAGAAAAATCAGAGCAATTCCGGACTATTATAAGGGTTATGCCACTTCTGTTCGTTTTACCTCGTTGTCGAGTATCGACAGGCGAAAAAACGATACGGCTCACGGCGGTAGAGTATTTGCAGAGAACAAAGGTATTTGTATGAGCTTTTCGGTGCGCACCTCGTCCAACGCCCGACTTACCGCAAGTTGCGTAAAATTGGCATCGAGCGCACTATTAAAATACATAGGCAAGGACTATGGTGCAAAAACCGTATTGGATATTCCCGTGCGCGATTTAAAAGATTGCGAGGGCTGTCTTTAATAATTAAGCGAGCTTCATTCGGTAGCTTTTGTCTAAGCTTCGAATACTTTAGGATCTGCATTGCCGCAGTGGGCTTTTCATGCAAGTGCCTTTTGTGGTATATAACTTCTAATTATACCTGATTACTGAAATACGCTACTAATTGCAGGAGTGGAGTTTGCTTACAATTACTTCACCTGTCATATAATTTCTGCATTAATACTTGCCATACTCATTTATGATTAAGGTGCTTCTTATAGCAAGATTTGTCAATTAACTCAATTAACTTTTGCTTTATATGCCCAAGTAATTTTGAATTATAGGACAAAAACTCTTGACAGCAGTAATTTTTGCTGATATAATTGTTCGGTACGTTAGGTGTACAATACGGTAAGGAGAAACGGGATATGAAAGAAAACATACATCCACAATACTATGAAGTGACTGTTGTATGCGCATGCGGTGAAACCTTCAAAACAGGCTCCACCAAAAAAGCCGATACAATAAGAGTTGATATTTGTAACAAATGCCACCCCTTCTTCACAGGTAAGCAAAAGCTTGTGGATACCGGCGGACGTGTTGACAAATTTAAGAAAAGATACAACATCGAACAAAAATAATGAAATAGAAGATCGGCTAAACGCCGATTTTTTATTTGCCGTTTTAGTTTGTAGCGCAACTAAAAAACATTATAAAAAATATGCAAAAATGATTGCATAAATTCTGTTATTGCTGTATAATAATACCAATAATTTTTCATTAAGGTATGCACCCATCGAATTCAAAGGACGGAGCGAACGAGAAGCGATCTGTGATCGGCTTAATAAATGGCTATTCGCCATAGAGGAAATACACCGAAAAGGCGTATACGAAAGGGCGTTCGTTTCTTCGCGCATAAAAAATCGGGCATTATCGTTATGAATTGCCGTGGAGGTATGTAAATGGTATCACGAAGCACTCGCCAATCGAAGATATTGGATATTGTCGTATCCAATGATATTGAAACGCAGGATGAGCTGGTTGCCGAACTGAATAAGTACGGATACAGAGTGACTCAAGCCACAATTTCCAGAGATATCAAGGAATTGGGACTGATTAAGGCGTTGAATGAGAACAACAAGTACAAGTACGTTATGGGTAGGGCATCCGAGTTTAAGATTTCGAACAAGCTTATTAATGTATTCAAAGAGGCTGTTATCGGACTTACTGCTGTTAACAATATGCTTGTTATACGCACCCTTGAAGGCTGCGGAGAGGCAATCGGAATGGTTATCGACAGAATGAATCCCGTGGAATCCTTGGGCTGTATCTCGGGCGACGACACGGTTTTGATTATTACGAAAAACAATGAAGAAGTGACCAAGCTTACAGAGAAGCTGGCTAGGATAATCGAATAAAAGAGGGCGTTGTAAGATGCTACAAAGGCTTGCAATTAGAAACGTTGCGCTTATCGACTTTGTCGAGATGGAGTTTTGCCAGGGTTTAAATGTGTTGAGTGGCGAAACGGGATCTGGAAAATCCGTGATTGCCGACGCTATCTGTTTCGTTTTGGGTGAGCGTGCGGACAAAAGCATGATAAAGCACGGCAAAGACTACTGTCTTGTCGAGGCTTTTTTTTGTGTACAGCCGCATGAAAGAGTCTGCGACATATTGAAAGAGTTGGATTTATACGAAACCGATGATTTGATTTTGAGCCGCAAATTTACTCAAGGCGGCAAAAGCGAGATTCGTATCAACGGCAGAGTGGTAACCTTGGCAATTTTACGGGAGATCACCGCGAATTTGGTGGATGTATTCGGTCAGAGCGAGCATCAGTGTTTCTTAAAAAAGGAAGCGCACAAGGATGCTATCGATGAATTTGCCGAGGATAATTCCGAGCTTGCGGCGTTTGGCGATGCGTTGAAGGAATACAAAAGACTTTTGGGCGAGCTTAAGTCCTTCGGCGGCAACGACAAAGAGCGCAACCGCAAAATGGAGCTTTTGGAGTACGAAATAAAGGAGATTGAACGCGCTAATTTGGACTCCGAGGAGGAGAAGGAGCTTATCGCTAAGCGAAGTCGTATGCTCAATGCCGAACGGCTGGCGAACGGATTGGGTTGCGCGGAGAATGCCGTGGGTGAGAACGCGCTTTCTTCGGTTGGAGAAGCGTTAACCGAATTGCGACCGTTGATTAAATACGATTCGGATTTAGAGGACCTCGACAAGAGGTTGGACTCTGTCAAGTACGAATTGAGGGACATTTATGAGAGCTTGGCTCAAATGCGGGCGAGCTGCGATTATTCGCCTGCGGAACTGGAAGCCGTCGAGGAACGGCTGGAGGTATACAAGTCGCTCAAGCGCAAATACGGCGATTCGGTCGAGGATATTCTTGTGTATTGGGAGGGCATTGACGCCGAGTACAAGCGTTTGCAAAATGCCTCCGTCGGTATCGCCCGACTTGAGGAGCAGATAAAAAGCCAAAAACGTGCCGTTTACGACAGGGGAATCGAGCTAAGTCGTTTAAGACAGAGCAAAGCCAAGGAGCTTTCAAGCTTGATAGAGAGGGAATTGGGCGAGCTGGGTATGAAAAACGCCAAGCTGGAGGCAAGTTTTCTGCCGATCGACCAAGCAGATTTTTTGGAGCGATGTGACGAGAGTGGCTTGGATGATGTGGAGTTTTTGATGTCCGCGAACCTAGGAGAGCCGTTGAAGCCGTTGATAAAGGTCATAAGCGGCGGAGAAATGAGCAGATTTATGCTTGCCGTTAAGAATATTACGGCAAAGCTCGAGCGGATCCCGACGATGCTGTTCGATGAAATTGACACGGGCATAAGTGGCAAAATGGCAGAGGTCGTCGCTTGGAAGTTGTCGAAAATCTCCCGAGATTATCAGTGCTTGGTTATTACCCACCTTGTGCAGCCTATGGCGGTCGCCGACAGGCAATTTGTCATTGAAAAGACCGAAAAGGACGGAGCTACGCTGACTTCGGTTGCCGCCGTCGAGGGCGAAAGCAGAATTGCCGAACTTGCAAGGGTTTTGGGCGGCGATGCTTTGAATTCTCAACCGCTTGCGCGCGAGTTTTTGAAGTGGGGAGAGGAACTGCGTAAAAAAGCTTGACAAAGGAAGTGAGGTAACGTTATCGATACCATGTGTGTTACATGTTGGCAAGTGGGGCTGCGCTTGAGGGATAAATTTATATAATTGTGCGGCATTTGTGACTTTACATAGCTTTTATTGAGGAATTTGGCGGTAATTTTCGTTATTGCCTACAAACACTTGACAAAATGCTTTTCTTGCATTACAATGCTTGCGTTCCTTGGGGTAAGGTGAAATTCCTTGATCGACAGTGATGGCGCGTTGGCTGTGGCGACACAATTCAAAGCCGTGCGCGTTAAGTCTGTGAGCGAAAGCTGATTTGGTGAGAATCCAAAACCGACGGTAAAGTCCGGATGAAAAGAGGTTGCAAGCCGCTTTCCGCCCTTGGGCGGATTTTTTTTGGTTTGAACTGAATTTCTGTCGCGTTCCCAATGTCGAGGTGTATATGGACGAACAGAATCAAAGCTGTGTTGCGGAAAGTACACAGAGAAAGCAAGTATCGAAAAACACGGCATTCGGTGCCGATTGCGGTACGGACTGCGTTGAAAAAGGATGCGGTAAGACGAAAAGCGGGTCTACGTCGAGTAAGAAAACTTTTTGGCTCAAATCGGCGCGTGCGATTGCAAAAGTGGGAATACTAACTGCGATTGCGGTTGTGCTTTATATGATACGGATACCGTTGCCGTTTATTTTTCCCGCATTTTTGGAGATGCAAATATCCGAGCTGCCGGCGTTGCTTGCAGGCTTTGCTATGGGACCTGTTGCAGGTTGCGTAGTTGTCGTGCTTAAAACGCTGTTGAGACTTATAATATTACCGACAACGAGCTTCGGCGTCGGAGAAGTCGGCGATATTGTCATGGGCTGTGTGTTTGTGGTGGTCTCGTGGGCGGTTTACAGAATTGTGTCAGGCGTGGCTCTTCACGTCAAAACCTCCAAAAAGGGTGCGGTATGGGGACTTATTACGGGTGCGGTCGCGACTGTTGTCGCCGCATTGTTATTAAATCGGTTCTTATTGATTCCCACCTACACCCGTTTGTATGGATTGGAGGGTGTTTTGGGGCTGTTGCGTGCAGTTTTTCCCAAAATAACCGAGGAAAACCTCTACGCTTATTACCTGCCGCTGTCGGTACTGCCGTTTAACATAATACGCTGTGCGCTGTCGGCAACAATAACGTTTTTCACATATAAGAAACTGAGCCGCCTTTTGCATTGGTAAACGGCAATTTGCCGACCTTCGAGTGGGGGGTAATTCGACACGGTTGTCGGAATTGACTATACTGTTACAGCATTTGCGGAAGCTTGAAGCCGATATAGGTTTGACTATTTGCACGGTTGTCGGAATTGGCAATTATGTCATTACACTAGCGACTGGTTGGAACAGTAGAGGTTTGGTTGGTCGCGTTAATGTCGGAAACTACGAAAAAGTTACGCTTGCGACTTTTGCGCCGATAGAGGTTTGACAGTTTGCACGGATTTGGAAATTAATTTTCGGATAGGTTGACGGAGCGGAATATGGAAGTATATTTGACGAAATCCGCAGAGGATACATTTAGGTTGGGCAAGGCTTTGGCAAAAAAGCTGGAGTCGTCGGACGTCGTTCTTTTGGGCGGCGAGCTAGGCGCGGGCAAGACGGTGTTTACAAAGGGAATTGCCGAGGGATTGGGTGTATGCGACCTGATAACAAGTCCTACCTTCGCGCTCCATAACAGTTATTCCGGTAATCTTATTCTCAACCATTTTGATTTTTATCGCATCACCGATGAAAGCGAGCTTTATGCGGTCGGCTTGGAGGAGTACTTCTTCGGCGGAAGCGTTTGCGTTGTCGAATGGTGGGAAAACGTCAAAGGGCTTTTTAAAGGAAAGCGATGTACCTTGGTGCAAATTGAAAAGACCTCCGACAGGGAACGCCTTATTACAATTGACAAGGACTTCGTTTTGTAATTTTTAAAGGTATCTCTATTTGGCTTTTAATTCTAAAGAAGGCGCAGGTAATATTATTGCAAAAGGGATATCCGTAGTTAGGCTCGATTATCGATTCATTTGGATGAGCGGCGCGGTGCTATCCAATATCGGAATCCTTCGCTGTTTTCACGTATCGGGATTTTGAGCGGAGGGGATCTCCTATCGGGACTTTGCGCGGCGCGGTGTTTTGTATCGGTTATCCGTTTATAACGGTCGGTTTCTCGTGTTACCGCTTTGCGCGGTATGAGGTTAAATAAAAAGGGGCAACTATGAAATGCTTGGTTATCGATGGAACGCAGGATGAGTTAGTGGTGGAAGTGATAGCCGACGAACGGATATTCGGCGGCTTTTTCGCGGAGGACCGAAAGGAGCACAGCGAAATAATCGATGTTGCTATCGAAGGCGTTCTCAAAAGAGCCGAGCTGAACGTTGCGGATTTGGATTGCATAGCCTGTTGTGTGGGCGCGGGATCGT
The DNA here is from genome assembly GCA_028703495.1 of Clostridia bacterium. Lineage (GTDB taxonomy): Bacteria > Bacillota > Clostridia > Christensenellales > CAG-314 > JAQVMT01. The sequence goes on from JAQVMT010000010.1 coordinate 8,470, forward strand.
TTACGGGGATTCGCGTGGGAATCGCGACTGTGTTGGGCTTAAATTTTCCGTACGGTAAAAAGCTGATTTCCTTCAATTCCTTTGAGGTGCTTGCATATAATGATAAAGGATACCGCGACTGTGTGGTTTTCGGCAAGGGGGCGGTTTTTGCCGCCGAATATGACAAGCTTGACCAATTGAAGCCGCCCGAACAGGTGGATGAGGAATACGTCAACGGCTTGGAGAGCTACTCATGTTACGGCGAGGGCTTTGACAGGCTGTCGGCGATAGCTTCTGTGGTGCGCGACAAATACGATAAAGGTATGTTTTCTCAAAAGCTATCTCCTATGTATCTTCAGCAATCGCAGGCGGAAAAGGAAAGGGAGAGGAAGCTTATGCGGGAGCGCGAACGCGAGCACGTTCTCTGTTCCATCGAGGAGGTTAACCTATCTGAGGACAACGCAGAGGAGCTTGCCGCGCTAGAACTCAAATGCTTCGGAAAGGAAGCTTGGAGCGAAAGCATGATTCGCGGTGAATTTATGTATTCAAACTCGGTCGGATTGGCGTACCGCATAGACGGTCGGGCGATTGCATACGGAATTATCGAAACGGTTTTGGATGAGGCGCATATAAGCACCTGCGGAGTAATTCCCGAATACAGGGGGTTGGGTGTCGGATCCATGCTTGTCGGGACGCTTATCGAAATGGCTCGCGACAACGGAGCCACAGCCGCTTTATTGGAAGTAAAAGCCGATAATTATGCCGCTATTACGCTCTATAAGAAGCTGGGCTTTCGAAGCTTCGGACTAAGGAAGCATTATTATCCCGACCGCAAGGATGCCTTGTTAATGCGATGCGCGCTAAAATGAGCTTGACACTGCAGATGCGTTGTGGGTTGAAGTAAGCATAACTAACAACACATTGCTTATGCGTATGCGCTAAAATGAGCTTGGCACTTATGCACAAAGGTGCGGTGTACGCCGAAATGAGTTCGCACTGCAGATGCGTTGTAGGTTGAAGTAAGCATAACTAACAACATATTGCTTATGCGTATGCTCGCTAAAATAATTTTAGCACGAGGGTTGTGATATGAATATAGAAATAAACGGGCTGAAAACCTGTTATACGGAAGAGGATGGCGAACACGTCGTCCTCTTTTTGCATGGTTGGGGGCAAGACCAAAATTCTCTGCTTTGTTTGCGTAAGGAAATGGCGCGTTTCGGAATTGATTACGGATATCTTGCTTTGGACCTTTGGGGCTTCGGGCAAAGTCAAACACCGATTGAGGTTTGGGGTGTCGAGGATTACGCCCGCTCGGTGAGCATTTTGACAGATAAGCTGTTTCCCGACAGAAAGCTTGTTGTTGTCGGTCACAGCTTCGGAGGCAGAGTGGCTGTCTGTTTTGCAGCCGATTATCCGCAGAAGGTTGAAAAGCTGATATTATTGGCTTCCGCAGGTGTGAAAAATCGCAGTTTTCGTGTAAAAGCAAGGATTTTTCGATACAAATTGCTTAAAAGGTTGTCGCCCGAAAAAGCAAGGATTTTTGCAGAAAGGAGAGCAAGCGCGGATTACAATGCCGCAAACGGAAGCTTAAAACAAATTCTGGTAAAGACTGTTAACCAAAGCATTTTGCCCTTTGCCGATCGCGTAGTTGCACCTACATTGCTTGTGTATGGCAAGCAAGACACGCAAACTCCGCCGAAGGTGGGAAAAAGGCTGTCAAAGCACATAAAAAACTCGCACCTGATCCTTTTGGATAACGCCGATCACTTCGCCTTTGCTTCAAGAGCCGACGTCTTTGCGCAAATCATTGCTTGCTTTTTGGAGTGACAACCATTAACTCGGAACGCGGTAGGGCGGCTGATCGGCGACCGTATCGCAAAAATGGGGGAATATGTTATTTGAGAATTTTGCGGTAGGACTGCTCCTTTCGGGTATTGCTATCGTACCTGCGGTCGTCCGAGTTCTCGGCGCGGCATCGTGCGTATTGTGTTCTCTGTGTTTTTTGCGCTTTTTACAGCACAACGGCTACGGCTTCGGCGGAGTAATCAAATCGTTGGCTGCTACGTCCAAATATTTCTTTGTAAGCTATTTGCTTATCGTTGCAGAGCTTGTGCTTCGGGCGGTTTTCAAAGAAAAGAGCATTGCACTTTTTTCGCTTACGCTTAATGCTTCGGAGCTTATGTCGATATCGGTTTGGCTTGCAGAAGCTGCTTTGTGTACGGTTTTCTTTATTATATATGCAAGGAAAGAATATCGAAAACGGCTTGTGTTTACAGCCAGAGTGGTGCGGATTTGCGTTTGTGAGGCTCTTGTCGCACTTTGCTTGAGTCTTTTTTCGCCTTCGTTGGCGTTTTTTGCTATTCCCATTCTTCCGTATTCGGCTGTGGTATTGCTTACCCCCGTCGAGTATGCGATTATGCGGTATTACATAAGAAAGGGAAAGCGCAAATTACGTCAAGTAAAGCCCTTCGTAATTGCGGTTACTGGCAGCTATGGCAAGACAAGCGTTAAAAATATGATCGGTGGCGTGCTTTCCGAGAGCTTTCCGACCGTCATCTCGCCCGACAGCTTCAACACACCCTCGGGAGTCGCGCTTACTCTAAATCGCCATATGAAGTCTGACACGAGAGTGCTGGTGCTTGAAATGGGAGCGCGCCGAAAGGGCGATATTGCCGAGCTTTGCAAAATAGCTCCGCCGGATATGGCGATAATTACGGGCGTAACGGCACAGCACCTACAGACGTTCAAAACGATTGAGGCTATCGTACAAACCAAAACCGAAGTTTGTCATAATATGAAACGCGGCGGCATAGTATTATTTGACGGCGACAATCCACGGCTTGCGGATCGGATTGCTGAAATTGAATCGATAAATCCAAAACATGCAATCTTCTTGCCTGTTAAAATATGCGCGTTTGTCGATACGAAAAGCCTGTTTTCCGAGGTTAAAAGCGATAAGTTCGCCGAAAAACAAGAAATAACAGATGTCGCAAGGACGGTAAAAGTCTGCAATGGAGCGTTTGTTGAGGCTGCCGCCTCTCCCGAAGTGCGGGAAAGCCCCGATGGATTTACCAGAGAAGTGATACTGAATGTGGACGGCAAACTGCTTAAAGCGGCTCAAGCCCGTTTCAGGAAAAATTTCGATACAAAAAACCAATCCCGCGAAACACAATCCCCGAAAAAGCAAGTCGAAGCGATGAGGCTAAATCCCAAAATAGTGGGAAAATACGCACAAAATATCGCATTTGCGGCGGGGGCGGCAAGAATTATGGGGGTTTCGGCTGTCGAGGTTAGCGACAGAATCAACCGTCTGCCGCAGATCCCTCATCGATTAGAGGTATATAGGAAAAACGACATAATCATTGTCGATGACAGCTACAATGCCAATATCGAGGGAGTGGCTTGCGCCGTTGAGCTTGTAAAGCAGCTGGGGCATCGCCGACACGTTTTGACCTGCGGTATTGTGGAGCTTGGCAAACGGCAGTACGAGGAAAATTATCGGTTGGGCAGGCTGTTGGGCTTTTGCGATATCGTCACCGTCTTCGGACAAAATACCGTCGCACTGTCGGCAGGGGCAAGGAGCGTTGGACGATGTAAGGTTATTTCTGTCGGGGATGTATTCGAGGGAGTTAAGAAATTGCGTGACATAATGCAAAAGGGCGACGTGCTTCTCTTCCTCAACGACATTCCCGATACCGAATAATGCCGTATACGACAATTCGTCATGGTGAAAAGTCTATCTAACCACAAATTCTCACGTCTTAGGAAAGCAAGGTTGCCTATATTGAGATATTCCCGATACGGAAGCAATAAGAAACGGGAAAGCTTCGGAGGTAAGATGAATATAGCGGTTATTTACGGAGGAAAAAGTGTCGAACACGACATCAGTATAATCACGGGCAAGCAGGTGGCTTGCGCTCTGTCCAAACACAATGTCGTTGAAATATACATCGACAGGAGGGGCGTTTGGCGGTTGGCGGAGGACATTCAGCCAAGGGATTTTGTCGAGCAACGTACAAACAGATGGAAGGAGGTGCATTTCCGTCCCGCCTCCGATAGCTTGTATAGGAAAAATCGGAAAGTGTTTCGTTGCGATGCCGCCGTATTGGCTCTGCACGGCGTAAACGGAGAGGACGGAAGCGTTTCGGGAGTTTTACAGCTTGCCGATATTCCATGCGTTCCCTCGGGAATATGCGCCTGCGCGGTCGCTATGGACAAGGCTGTTTTCAAGGTTTTTCTGGAAGGGCTGAAGCTGCCGATTTTGCCGTATATTGTCACGAACAGTGGCAGTTCGTACAACGAAGTATGCAATCTCGTGCAAGAAAGTGTACCTTTTCCGTTGATATTAAAGCCATCGAGGTGCGGAAGCAGCATCGGAATCGAAAAGGTCGAGGACATCGACGAATTGTCGGAAGCCCTGAAAAGAGCGCGGCAGTTCGACGATTGCACGGTAATAGAGCATGCCTTGACCGATTTCTTCGAGGTTAACTGCGCCGTTTATGCAGATGACGGAAAGTTTGTAGTCAGCGACTTGGAAAAGCCGATACGAAGCAGTGATATTTTATCCTTTGCCGACAAGTATGTAAGCGGCGGAAAGTTTAAGAAGAGAGATTTCCCCTTCCATTTTGACAAGGAGGAGGAAGTAAAGCAGACCGCCGAATTGCTGTATGCTCGTCTAAATGCAGACGGCGTTATGAGAGTGGACTTTATGGTGGACAACGTGAGCGGTATTCCGTATGTATTGGAGGTCAATTCAATTCCCGGTTCGCTTGCATACTACCTGTTCGGTGCAAACGTCGGCAAGCACGTCGAAAATCTGATCGAGGAAGCTATTGCGCATCATTTGAGAGAAAAAGCGATCACGAGGACTTTTTCAAGCAATGTCCTTGCGATGCGGGGTAAGAAATAATGACCTTTCGGGCAAAAACGGGAATACTGATTTTTGTTGCGCTGTTGTTGCTTATGCCGATGCTGCTTGCGGACAAACTGTTCGTTCTCACTGAAATAAAGCTTGAAGAACGCGAGTATAAGGGTGTTTTAATAGTTTGGCACGTCGAAAGCTTTGAGGGAGGAATGGGAAGCCGTATTTCTTGGCTTAAAAGAAAGGGCAACTCCTTCGCCAAAACGAAGAGCGGACTGTTTGTCGAGGTAATGAAAATGACTGCCGAGCAAACGGTAGACGCGTTGGAAAAGGGTGAACGCTTCGATGTCATTTCCTATCCGCACAGCTTGGGAAAAAAGCTTGCGCCCTATTTGGCTAAGTACGGCGGAGCGGTAAGCATAAGCAACGCATATGCACAAAGCGGAAAAAGTGCGATGTGCGCAGTGGCGTATATGTGCGGCGGATATGCACTGATCGCACGAGAAAGCACGGTTAAGGAGTACGGTGACATTTTAGAGTTGCCATTGCTTTCGGGAGAAATGACCGCCGGCAAAAGTAAAGCTCCTATATGCAAGGTCGTGTGGGGGAGCAACGGCAATTCGCCCGAAACAGCGTTTGCCGCACTCGGTTTCACTCAAGAGCAAACCGAATCGGTCGCGCGGACATTCCCGCCGTACACACAATATCAAGCGTACGCCGAGTTTATCAATGGTCGAACGGTAACCTTGTTGGGAACGCAAAGAGATCTAAGCCGCATAACCAATCGTCAAAAGCAAGGCTTCGAGGCGGTCGAGTATTTGTTTGTCGGAGGTTATACCGACTTGGTGCAGTACGTTTCGGTCTGTGCCGACACGGATATGGAGGAAATATCCCAAAGCTTTATTGAATACCTCACGTCCGTATCCGTTCAAAGCTCGCTTGTTTCCATAGAGATGTATAACGTGTGCGGATTGGAAATCTATACCGCCGCGCCCTACACGGAGATGGAGAAAGCCCTTAACGGCAACATATTTGTTCCCGAAGTGTTTTGACGGTAAAAGCCCTTGAAGTAATATGTTATTGGCAAGGCTTTATGGGCTTTTCGGCGACAAATTGGTGTCTGCGGCATAAAAATGCAAACTGAAATGCAAAAACACTTGTAATTAAAGTCAATTTGATGTATGATAGGAGTAATAGGTGAAATTTGAGCGTTTGCTGTTCGATATTGACGGAGTTAAGGTAAATAAGGACGTGAGCTTCGGCTCGATAACCACAATGGGAGTGGGAGGAAAGGCGGCTTACGTTGTCCAGCCTTGTTGCACGGAAGCTTTGGAAAAGGTTATGCGATTGTGCGATGCGCAGGGTGTGAGGAGGAAGGCTTTCGGAGCGGGTTCCAATATTATCGCACCCGACAATGGCTACGAGGGAGTAATAATCCTGTTCGGAAGGTTTATGTCGAATATCGAAGGCGACAAAAGCCGTGTTGTTTGTCAAAGCGGAGCCAAGCTCTCTATGCTTGCGAAGTATTCCGAGGTCTATTCCTTGGGCGGAGGGGAATTTTTGAGTTGCATTCCCGGGACCGTCGGCGGAGGAACGGTTTCCAACGCAGGATGCTTCGGCGGAGAGTGTTCGCAGATAATCCGACGTGTATTTTTGACCGACGGCAATCGAAGAACGGATATGACGGCTGAGGAGCTGGGGTTTGGATACCGATCCTGCGATTTGCCCGAAGGATACGTTATTTACGCTGTTGAGTACAGGTTCGAAAGGGCTTACTACGATGTCGGCGAACGGATACGGCGTATGAAGGAAGTCAAGGCAAAAACTCAACCTGTCAATACTCGTTGTGCGGGGAGCGTCTTTAAGAGGACGGGAGAATATATTCCCGCAAAGCGAATCGATGAATTGGGGCTTAAAGGACTTTGCGTCAACGGAGCCGCAGTCAGCTACAGGCATGCGGGCTTTATTGTCAACGACGGGACTGCGACCCAAAAGGACATCGTCGAGCTTATCGAGCTGATAAGAGAGGAGGTCCGCAAGCAGGACGGAAGGGAATTGACGTTGGAGGTTGAATTGCTCGGATAAATTACTATGATACGGAATGCATTGACAAGAGCGTTGAGTTTTGATCCGAGAGGTCTTATGTTTCACCCAAAAGATAAAGCGGGTAGATTTATGGTAAAACAGGAAGAAATCGTTGCGGATTTGCATACGCATACGAGATATAGCCATGGAAAGGGTTTGATCTTCGATAATGTGGAGCAAGCAAAGAAGATCGGGCTTATGCAAATCGGAATAAGCGACCACGGAGTCAAGCATATGTTATTCGGCTTGAGAAAGTGGAAGGTCAAAGAAGCTCGGGATATTGTCGACAGATTAAACGGCGACGGTATCGAGGTTCTTTTCGGCGTTGAGGCGAATATTCTCGACAGCAAAGGCAATTTGGACAGCGTCGGGAAGTATTCGGATTATTTCGATTATGTAATTGCGGGCTATCATAAGGCATCCTTGCCATCCAATCCGGCAGAATTCTTCAGGTGGAATATGTCCGCTATCTGTATGGGCAACAGCCGTAAGAATTCCGACAGGGTAAGACGGCATACAAAGGCTTATATCGAGGCAATTAAAAGCGGACGTGTCAATATTATCAGCCACCCCAATCTGGATATGAGCATCGATGTGATAGAGGTCGGCAAAGCCGCAAGGGATTACGGCGTGCTTATGGAGCTCAACGGAAAAAGAGTAATGATGTCGGATGACGACATTTGTGAGCTGGTAAACCTCAACGTCAATTTTATTTTAAGCTCCGATGCCCACAGCGTGCGCAGAGTTGGCGACTTTTCCGTCCCGCTCGCCGTCGTAAACAGATTGAATATACCCGCAAGACTTATCGCAAACACACATATTTTGAATTTCAAGAAACGCTAGTCCCTTGGACAATGCGTAGCTTTTGCGTTCCCCTTTGTCGGGAACAACCGCAAAAGACGTTTTCGCATAGCTTAAATATGCGTCGAATCCAAATCGGAGTTGTATGGTAAATAATAATGAGATAATTAATAATGAAACGGCTGCGCCCGAGGACGTGAAAAAGAACTCGAACGCAAAAGCCGAAAGCAAGCCAAAGCGCACAAGCAAGCCTCATAAGGGGGCAAATAACGAAGGCAAGGTCGTCGCGGCTTATGCGGAGCCGAAAACAGCCGCCACAAATACGTCCGACAAGAAACCGCCCGAGAAAGCGGAAGAAGTAGGTGCGGCTTATGCGGAGCTGAAAAAAACCGATAATACAGGAGAGACTGATGCGAAAGCAAAAAGCGCAAGGAAGAAGTCGGCAAAAAAGCCCCTTCCCGACAAGGCACCGCGCGATAAGGCATCGCCCGAAAAAGCCGTAACATCGGATGTCGCCCTTTCTGCGGGTAGAGTGCCTGCAATCGAGAAGCCAAATACCGCAAAAGCGAATGTCGAAGTAAAGGAAGTAAATGCTTCGACCGCAAAAGTAACGGATGTAAAGGCAGAAGCCGTCGCAAAGTCGACTGCCGTAAACTCAAACGTTAAAGAAGTCAAAGCCTCGACAGCAAAAGTAACGGACGTAAAAGTAGAAGCCGTCGCAAAGTCGACTGACATAAAAAAGGAAGGCAATGAAACCCGAAATGAAGTTAAAGCCGTAACAGAAACCAAAGTAAATGAAGCCAAAACCCAAACTGCCGCAAAGAAGGCGACGGGCAAGAGGAAAAAGACTTCAGTAAATTCTGCGACAGCGGCAAATGGCGACAAAAACGTCGATGTCTCGAAATCCGATATAAAAACGGAAACTAAGGCGGGGGCGGAAACCAATGCCGCAAACAACGATAAAAAAACGCCCAATAAGCCGATCGACACTACCGAAAAGCTTGCAGAAGCTGCGACAGACAGCCAAGCTAAAAAAGAAGAAATAAAACCAAAACCTGCGAAAGAGGAAGCTGCTAAATCGAAAGAAATAAATACCGATTCAAAGTCGCGGAATTCGACAAATAAATACTTTAAGAAGAATACCGAAGCAGTAAAGTTGAACGTTGCCGAAGCCAAGACAGTTGAGCAAAACGCGAAGGCTAACGCAGTAAACACGAAAAACGTTGCCGAAGCCAAGACAGTTGAGCAAAACGCGAAGGCTACCGTCGAAACCACGATAACAAGTGCGGAGGATGCAAATCGGCAGACCGATGCCCAAAAAATAGCAGGCGCGGAGAAACAAAGAGAAACCGAGCCAAGCAGAAGAAAAAAACAGGCAAAGAAAAACGGACGACAGGGAAAGCCCGAGCCGATAAAGACCGATTCGGATAAAGCCGATAAACTGATAGGCAACGCCAAGGCATCCGAACCGCAAGCATCGACAATCGATAAAAAGCCGACCTATAAGCCTTTTTTTATACGCAAGACCCTTGCGCCGTTTCCGTTGGAAAGATCCAATTTTGCTTTACCAAAGCTTAAGCCGCAAAGGCTTGCGGTAAGGAAAAAGCCGATAATCAAGCCTATCGCGGTCGAAGCAAAGCCGATATCGGCAAAGCCTACGCCCGTTAAGCCGACTCAAACGGCAAATCAAAGAAACGCGCAAAAGACAGCCAAAAATCGTCCCGATCAAAACGCAAGCGGTGCGAGATCTGTTCTAACCCTCGACAAAAACGGCGATAAGTCGAATGCAAACGGCAACACATCAAAACCCAATGCCCAAAACAGCGCAGGCAAAGGGACTTCCGATAACGCAAAGCCCAATGCCAATCAATCCAATGCAGGCAGGAAACCCAACGCCAACGACAACGGAGATAAAGCCGAAGCCAAAGCTGCAAACTCTGCTGAAGGCAAACTCAATCCCAAAGCCAACGGGGCGAGCAAGCCGAATGACCGAGTTAACGGAAATGCTAACAAAACTGCGAAAGCCGACCTAAGCGGCGTTCAGGCTTCGAATGCAACCGATACCGATGACATTATCGGCAAAGCCGCTTTGCAGGGCGTTACCATTCCTAGGTTTGCCGCCGCCGACGGAAGCCTTACAAAGCTGCAAATCAATCAATTACTGGTTGCGTTGTTTGACATAAGATCCAAGTGGGACAGGCGTGAGCTGTTGAATATTTGCGTTAAGCATTACGGCTTGACCGAGGAGCAACTAAAGGACAGGGGAAGCGAGAGTGTATCTACGCGATACAAAAGCCTTACGGGATCGCTCATCAACGAGAAGATCAATCTGGCACAGATTGCCGTTGACGAGGATGAGGCACTGGAAAAGCGCGCGGAATTCGTTTACGGTCAAGCCAAGTCCAAGTACGGCAAATATCCGAACACTCCGATCGGCAACCATTTCTTCCAAGCCGACAATATGTTCAAGAAGTACACCGCGGGTGAAATATCGCTCAAGGTCTATTTAAACAAGCTTGAGCGAATGTATATGCAGGCGATAAACATTTTGGGCAGTGAGTTTATGGAGGTTTTGGGCTTGATGCTTGTAAAGAGCAGATACGGCAAGTGCGTTATCAAGGACGAGGTTACGGGCGGTCCCAACGATAACGGTATCGACGGCATAGTGCAAATCGAAGACCCCTTGGGAATTAAGGAAACCGTATTGATTCAGGCAAAAACGCGTAAAAAGATCGAAGCAAGCGTTACGGTAACCGAATTGCGCTGTTTTGTGGGTGTTATGAGCGCGTACGGTGCGACAAAGGGCGTTATGGTTACCAATGCCACCATTCACCAAGAGGGAAGAAGATTTGCCGCAAAGGTCAAAAACCTCTCGCTTATGGATGCCAAGAAGGTGTTTGCATATGCCTTGGAGCACGAGGTAGGAATCGTTTACGAAAACAACGTTCCCAAGCTCGACGAAAAGCTGTTCATCAAAAACGATACGCGAATCGATGTGTAATGCAATGGAAAACCCGTTCTATGGTTCCCTATAAATGACGTGCGGACAGCACAATAAGTATTATGAAGCCGACCTTTTGTAAAATCATTAAAGAGGAAATAATCAAAAACGAGAAGCCCAAGCCTTGTTGTGTGGACGCTTTTTTGGCTGCCGCAGTTTATTCTGTGGGTGCGATAAGCATCGAAAACGGAATTGCAACCACCGAGCTTAGGCTCAATCCGCAGCTTGTCGCTTTTACAAAGGAATTACTGGACAAAAAGCGCATCGAATATCGGTTTATTGATGGCAAAAAGCCTTGCTTTGTGCTGGAAAACTGTGAAAAGCTGTTGAGAGAGCTTGAGGTTGCCGGCGACTATAACGGCTATATGGATTTGGTGGAAGGAATCGGCGAAAAATACAAAAACAATGAGTGCTGTGCGCGGAGTTTGCTCAAGGGGCTGTTCATTTACGGTGGCTCCGTGAAAATCCCGTACATAAGCGAGTTGGACAGCCAGGTCAAGGGCGGTTATCACCTTGAAATCGTGACAGGAAGTCTTTTTTTGGCTTTGGACGCACAGGAGCTTTTTGCCGAATTCGGATTCGATGCCAAAACGCGCAGCAGAAGCGGAACGCAATTGCTTTACTTTAAAAGCTCGGACGAAATAGGCGACATTTTGATCTTTTTCGGAGCTACGAGAGGAATGCTCGATTTGGAAAATTCTCGAATACTCAGATCTATGAGAGCTAATGTAAACCGCCAAAGCAATTGCGTAAATGCAAACATAACAAGAGCGGTGGAAGCCTCACAAGAACAGATTATCGCCATAAATTGCATAATTAAGGCAGGAAAGCTCAACGAATTTGACGAAACCAGCCAAAAATTAGCACAAACCAGGCTTGAAAATCCCGAGGCTACGCTTGACGAGCTTGTGGAGCTGATGAATAAAGTGCTATCCAAAAGCGCGATTTACCACCGACTGAAACGGATCATTCAAAAAGTCGACGAAATCGATGCTTCTAATACCTAATAAACGCAGAAAGCCTAGTTCTATAAAAACGGGCAAAAACCGTGCGACAAGGGCAAAGAAAGCATAATTTACGATTGCGCTTAACACAAAAGCAATTAATACTACGAACAAAGACAGCATGCGGTAAAAATGGAAGAAAACGTAATGAACGATTGCGCTTAACACAAAAGCAATCACTAGTACGAACAAAGGCAACAAGCGGTAAAAATGGAAGAAAAAATTATTAAGGTTTGTAAATTTCTTGACGAAAACAATCTTGAATATGTGTTGATAAGGCACGAAGCGGTGGTTACCTGCGAGCAGTCGCGAGAGGTCATAAACACACCCGACTGTTGTGCTTGCAAGAATCTTTTTGTGACGGACAGACGTGCAAAGCGACTTTATTTGATTGTTTTGAAGAGCGAGAAGCAGGCGGATTTGAAATTTATCGCGCAGTCGGTGGGAGCAGGTCGGTTGGAGTTTTGCACCGATGAAGAGCTTCACTCGTATCTAGGTGTAATCAGAGGAGCCGTGTCGCCTCTTGCGCTTATCGATGACAAGAACAAAATTCGATTGGTTGTGGACGTTGACGTCCTCAACGCCGAAAAAGTCCGCTTTCACCCGATGGACAACACGGCGACGGTGATTTTGACCAAGCAAAGCTTCGAAAGCTACCTCAAAGCAATTAAAAAATATGTAATGAGGCTTAATACCGCCGACAACGTGTATTAACAGAAATGCCGCAAAAAAGTTTCAGAGTATGCGCAAACGGTTTTACTAGTGGATAAACCGCAAAGTTGCTGCGTAAGCGCAAACGGATTTACTTGCGGACAGACCGCGAAAGTAGGTTAAATAGTGCTCCCGATTGCAAAAACGAAGCGGTGAATTACGATTCGGTCGGTCTGAATAGATAATAAAAACACGCATATTATTATTAATTTGTTCGCGAAATATGTAGATTAATATGCAAATACGCAATTAATATAAGCAAAGGAAACGTATCGAATGCAAGACAAAAGCGATAAAAAGAGGTTTGATTTTAAAGCGGAGGCGAAGAAATTTTTCAAGAAGCTCAATGCCTTCGACATAATCGTTTACTGCTCGGGATTAGCGTTGCTTGCGGTAATGAGGATTTTTTTCGATGCGGCGTGGCTTAGTGTGGTCTCGGTGCTTTTTTCGCTTACAGGCGGAATATTTAACTCTAAGCGTTACAGAATTCACAATTTGCTTTCGACTACGTCCGCTTTGTTTTACGTCTACATTTGCTTTGACGGAAAGCTTTACGGCGAGGCAATACTGTACCTATGCGTAATTGTTCCTCTTTACATCGCAGGATTTGTCAATTGGAACAAAAACCGCACTCAAAAGCTTATCGATGAGGTTTACCACATAAAGCCCAAAGCTTTGTTAATACTTGCGGGCATTTGTCTTGTAACCGTATTGGGTTACGGAAGCATTTTGAAGTATTTATTAAATGCGAATCAGCCGTTTATGACCGCACTAAGCTCGTCGCTTTGCGTTTGTGCGGTATATTTGACCAGCAAACGCTATTTGGAGCAGTGGTATTGTTGGCTGATATGCAATGCGGTTTTGTTGGCGGTTTGGTTGACTGCGATAATCCGCGACGGCAACACAAGCGGCTATTCCCTGTTGGTGCAAAACTGCATTTTCATAGCTATAAACATCAACGGACTGATAACGTGGAAGAAGCTTGAAAAGTACCTGTTGATGGAATTTTCCGAGGAGTACAAGCAATAGCGCGAACGTAGCAGGTTTAAATTCATGCGGCAAAACTCGGTCAATCGGGAGTAAAGAAAACAAAGGCGCATTGGACAATTGACAAAACCGAATTCAGTGCGAAACATTAAAAAGAGGGAAAATGATAAAGTTAGGGGCGGTTATCGCAGTAAAAAGCGAATTGGAAGGCATTTTCGGTAATATAATCGCGCAAGCGAATGTAATTACCGTGGGTTCGTTTACGGTTTACGAAATATTGAGAAAAAACCTTGCGGTGTACGTTGTAAATTCGGGGTATGGTGAGATTGCCGCGGCGAGGGCTGCGCAGTTTATGGTCGATCGTATGGACGTGGATTTACTGTACAACACGGGGCTTTGCGGCAAATTGCACAAGGGCTACGCAATGTATCAACCGGTTGCGGTTAAATCTGTTGTGCATTACGATATAGACACCTCTGCAATAGACAATTGCGAGGATTGCCGATATTTAAAGTATCCCGACTGTTTCATTCCCGTGCCCGAAAAGGCAGTGGATTTTGCGGCAAAAGCGTTGAATTTGGATAAGGCAGTTTGCATGTCCGGCGATAAGTTCATAACCGACCTTTCCACAAAGGAATACTTTACAAAACGCTTTGGCGGAGATATATGCGAAATGGAAGCAGCAGGTCTATTGCTGACGGCAAACGCTAATTCGATTCCGCTGATAATGATTAAGTGCGTATCCGACGGTGAAGCGGACGGCGAAGCCGCTAAGGAATACTTCGGGGCAAAAAAGGGCGTCCACTCAATACTCGAAGGCTTAACACTCAAACTTTTCGACGCGCTCGAACAGAACGAAGCGGAGTTCCTTAAATAGTCCGAATGTATTCGATAATGCGATAAATATCCAAGTTAATGCTTTTCGACGCGCTCGAACAGAATAAAGCGCAGTCCCTTTGACAGTCGTGCAAAGAGGAAATTAGCATAAGTGGCTATATTAGAGATTCTAATAACGCACGACGACTTCAACAGGGACTTTGATGTGCTTTTGCTCGGGGGGAATACGCTCCAGCCACTGCAGCATAGTATAGCCGACTATGGAGCCCCAATGTGTACGGTCCGCGCTTGCGGTGATGTACTTCTTTCCCGATGTCATAATGCCGTCGAAGCCTGTTACGGTAACCGAATGTGCGGTTTCGGTGCCTATGTGAAGTCCGTCAATAACACCCCAAGCCATTTCGTCGTTGGCACAGACTATGGCATCGGGCAAGGACGTAAGTCCGAGCAAATACCTCGATGCGTTGACTCCTCCGTCATATGTGAAATCGCTTTGCAAGCTGATGATATTCTTCTTCGCGATGTGCCTGTCGGTTAACACATCCGAAAACCCCGAGAAACGGTCCTGACTTTCGTAGGAGCCTTGCGGACCATTAACAAAGGCAAAGTTTTTTGCACCCTTATCTAGCAGCATTTCGGTAATTTTGTACAGTCCTTTATAATTGTCTAGGGTTATGCTCGCGGTGTCCGATATCTCCACATCTCTGTCCATAAAAACGATAGGAATACGCCGTTGTGCCACTCTTTCCACTTCCTTATCCTCGACCTCGGAGTTTAGAATTATTAACCCGTCCACCCATTTAAGGCGGCTTACGTCCTTACCAATGTATATCAAAAGCTCACAATTACCGAAGTTAAGGACCTTTTTCAATGCGGAGACGATTTGCGGATATATTTCGCCGCCGATCGAGTTCAGGCATAACACGATTTGCCTAAAATATCCGCTTTCCTTTCGCCTTCCGCTTTTGCCGGTGTAGCCCATCTGTTCTGCAATGGATATGACCTTTCTGCGCGTTTCGTCGGGAATCCTTATGTCGTTATTGAGGGAGTAAGATACCGTCGAAACCGCCACGCCCGCCGCTTTTGCTATGTCTTTTAAAGTTACCATAACTTGTTTTCCTTTTGTTTTTATTTGTTATTGCCGTAAGGTATTGCGTATTTTACCATAAAGCGGTAAAAAATTAACCCGATAACGCAGTATAAAGGTTTTCTTCGAAAAAGTCAATCGAAATTCAATAATTTCAATAAGAATAGCTATTGACAAGGGTCAAATTATGAATTATACTTATAACGAGTGGAAAAGCAAAACTGTATTTATAATGATTTAATATGCAAGAAATATTCGTATAGGCATTTTGGCGGTTGCGGTTGCGAAGCAGAAAAGTTTATCGAATTTTATTGAAATAGCAATTTCCGCTTCTAATTACATATAATCATCGGCTGGCTTTGTGAAGGGGCGGTTTAAATTCTTCGATGGAATATTTGTAATTTGATGCGGATTAGTATTAGTAGTTTTAAAAAGGAAGAGTGTATGGCTAAGTTAAGGGGAAAGTACGGATATTTTACTGACGACGGTCGCGAATACGTTATTACAAACGGGCGCACGCCCAAGCCGTGGATAAACGTAATAAGCAATGGGGATTATTCCTTGCTTATTTCGCAGACGGGCGGCGGGTATTCCTTTCGCAACAATGCCGAGCAGAATCGGTTGACGAGAAGCTTTCAGGATTTAGTAAAGGACAACTGGGGCAAGTATTTTTACATAAGGGACACAAAAAGCGGCGAATATTTCACTTCAACGCTGTTGCCCTTGGGCAGCGAGGTCGAAAGGTACGAGGTGCGCCACGGCATCGGCTATACTGTATTTGGCGGCAGATGTCTTGATGTAAACTACAAAATGACTATATTTGTCAGTGCGGACAAGCCGATGGAGTTTGTCGAGCTGGAGCTGTTTGCCGACACCGACAGAGAGTTGGATGTCACCGGCTATTTCGAGTGGGCGCCGGGCTTGGCATACGACAATCACAGGGAGTTTCAGAAGCTGTTTTGTGACGTGGAGTTCGACGAGGGGGTGAATTCTATGCTCATAAACAAGTGTATTTGGGGATTTCCCGACGAGAAGGGCAGGCACAGCAACGACGATTGGGACTTTACGGGATTTTTTGCGTGCAGTGAGAAGATTGCAAGCTTTGACTGCGACAAGGAGAGCTTTTTGGGTATGTACGGCGATGAGAAGTCGCCCAAAGGTATGAAATCCGATAATCTCGGAAATTCAAAGGGACGTTACTGCGATCCCGTCGGTTGTGTAAGAACGCCGATAAAGCTTGTCGGCGGACAGGTCAAGAGGTTGGTTTTTGGAATCGGAATGGCGCAAAAGGGAAAGGAGAGCCTTTTGGATTTTGTAAAGTGCGTCACGGTGGAAAATGCCAAAAAGGAATTGAAAGCGGTCGAAGCTTTTTGGGAGAATCTGATTATGAACGAAAGGTGCGCCACGCCCGATTTTTCTTTCGATGTAATGACCAATTACTGGACGAAGTATCAGGCTATTTCCTGTCGGCTTTGGGCGAGGAGCGCGTACTATCAGGTATCGGGCGGCATCGGGTTTAGAGATCAGCTGCAGGACAGCTTGGTCATGCTGGAGAATCGTCCGCAAATGACGAGGAAGCAGCTGTTGCTCCACGCGAGTAAGCAGTTTAACAAGGGCGATGTTATGCACTGGTGGATTCCCATACACCCGTGGGGACCGAGGACAAATTGCTCGGACGATCTGCTTTGGCTGCCGTTCGTGTGTTACAGATACGTTGTGGAAACCGACGATTGGAGCATAATGGACGAAATCGTACCCTTTACCGACGGAGGAGAGCCTCAAAGTATGTACGAACACTGCGTGCGTGCGATAAAATTGAGTTTGGAACGGATGAGCGTGCGCGGCATTTCCCTTATGGGCGACCACGACTGGAACGATGGCTTGAATTGTGTGGGCAACCAAATGAAGGGCGAAAGCTTTTGGGTACACGAATTCTTATACAAGATAATGGGCGAATTTGCCTATATAAGCAATAAACGCGGAGATGCGGCTTTTGTCGGGTTGTTGGAGAGCAAGCGGAGGGAGTTTAAGAAGACTTTCGACGACTGCGCTTGGGACGGAGAGTGGTTCTTGATGGCTACCAACGACAAGGGCGATGTGTTGGGAACCAAGGACAATAAAGAGGGCAGAATTTTCCTCAATCCGCAGACTTGGGCGGTTATTTCCGGCATAGCCGACAGCGATAAGGCAGATATGGCTATGCAAAGCGTAAGCAAGCATCTGCTGAAAAAGCACGGAGCGTTGCTTTTATCTCCGGAGTACAGATCGCCCAATCCCGACATCGGTTATATTACAAGATACGCTCCCGGTTTGAGAGAAAACGGCGGCGTATACACTCACGCGGCGACTTGGGCTGTGTGGGCTTACGCGCTTTTAAAAGACGGAGAGAAAGCATTTGAGGCGTACAAAGCCATTTGTCCTCCCGCCAACTTCGAGGAAGCGGACAGATTCGTGTCCGAGCCCTACGTTTTGCCGGGCAATTCCGACGGACCAATTTCGCCATACTTCGGACGAGGCGGTTGGAGCTGGTACACGGGCGCGGCTCAATGGTTGCACGGCGTTGGCGTCCATTGGATTTTGGGCGTTCGCGCAACCGAGGAAGGCTTGTTGATCGATCCTCTTATTCCCGATAACTGGAAGGGCTTTACCTATTCAAGGACGTACAGGGGCGCGAAAATCAATATTAAGGTCGAAAGAGGCGACGGCGATGCTCCGTTTATGTGCGTAAACGGCGAAAGGATACAAGGGAACGTCCTAAAAGCCGTCCAAAGCGGCAAAACCTACGACATTTCGGTCATGCTTGAGCGGTAGGATTTTGATTTTCGGGATAAAGGCGAGTGCAGAACGTCCAAAGCGGCAAAACCTACGACATTTCGGCCACGCTTGAGCGGTTAATTCGACATACAAAATGGAGAAATAGAAAGGTCATAAATGCAGCTCCATTACGTTGATGGCGCAAAACACCGAACGAAAGCGACTATGAATTGATTAATACGCAACGGGACGATGCCGAATAATCCGAACATAGGTCCAAAATGAAGCGGCTAAAGCGGCTTAAAACGAAATTATTGCAAATATGTGAAAAATATAAAGGAGTTTAATTATGAAAAAGTTGATTATTGCGGTAATGCTGTTACTGGCTTTGACGATTGTATGCGCCTGCGGAGATGATGAGGTTGTACCCGAAACCTACGATTTGGTGTATGCGACGTGGAATTTGGGAACGGAGGAAGGCAACAATATCGAACGAAGAATGATTGCCGCGTTCGAGGAAAAGTACGATGTGAAGATCAAGATCGAGGACAGCATTAGCCTTTCGGCATACGATGATTCCATTGTGGGACTGGCTGTAAAGGGCAATATGCCCGATGTGTTTATGCTATCCAACATAAATTTCGGATTAAGCAACAAATATCTTGCGGACATAAGCGATTTGGTAGGTGCGGACAAAGAGTGGAGCAATATCCCCTCACCCGTGGAAAGTGCTGTTCACTACAAAAGCGGCATCTACGCAATACCCTTTGCAATTCATATGATGGGATACTTTGTAAACGTCGATCTATGCGAGGATTACAACACCGATATATTGGAAGTGTCGCCCGATTATAACGAGTTTTATGAGGTCGTGAAGAGCTTTGCCGGCTACAGAAACGAAGGCGTTATCGGATTGAGCCATGAAAATACGATATTGGAGTGGTACGCCGCATCGATCAACCAAAATATGGGTTGGTTTACCTGGGACGGAGAAAAGTACAATCTCAATTCGGATGAATTCAAGGAGGCTATGGCAAAGACTAGGGAGATGTATACGAACAGATACACCTTCGACAGCTTGGATTCCGAGGAAAGGCTTGCGCTGTATAACGGAATCGACAATTATGTGGATTTGTGGAACATGGGAAAGCTTGCCATTCGTTGGGGCGAAAGCTACGCCATTCCCGATATGCTCAAAAACGTCAACGGCGCGTTCGACATTAAGTTTATTGGTGTTCCCGGCGGCAGAGTGCCTATTGTGGGCGACTATGTGGGAATCAGTACTACCTGTCAAAACAGAGAGCTTGCGTACAAGTTCTCCAAGTGGATGTCGTTTAGCGAGGAGGGTATCAGAGCACGACTTTCTCTCGATACCGACAACGTTGAATTTAACACGCTTCCTATGACCACCAATGAGGAGCTTATCGCGCTGTATTTCAACAAAAACAACGCGGTGGACGGCTTGAAGGAAGCTTATCTGGCTATGAATAACGGCATTGTCGAGGGCGTTAAGGTGGTTCCCGGATACACGAGAAGCCGTTGGACGGCGGACACGGGCGTGGCTGTAGGCGAGCTTGCCACAACCAACGTCGGCGAGCTTATCGACCAATGCTGGAGAGGAAGCCTCTCATATGCGGACTACGCGGCACAGCTCAATAACCTTGCCAATTTGCAGTATGCCAATGCCGTCAAAAAGTATCAGGAGCTTTATAATTAAAGAATTTTGCGAGCCTTTTATTCGGCTTGCATTAGCCTATGTATGGTTGATGCAAGTCGAATAGCGGCGGGGTAGAGCGGCTATGTTTTTATCGGAAAAGTGCCGCAAAAAATATGATTCCAAGCGCAAAGCGAGGTATAAATAATGCGGATTGCGTGGAGCAGAAAACTTATCGTATGGTTGTCGGTTGCCGTTGCGGTGATTATCGTAACGGTGGCTTTGCTTGTCGCAAAAGACGACGCTGTATACGATTTTTCGGCTCAAAGAACGCTTTTCGAACAGGAATACGAGTCCGAGCAGGATGTTTTTATTTCACTTTCGACCGAAGGTACGACACTCACACAGGGGCAGAGCGCGTTTTACACATTCGAATCGGATAAACAGACCGTGCTTAATATCGCCGTCAGGTACACGATCTTGCACAACGGCTATCATACGAGCGAGTTTGAAATATACGTCAACGGCGAATGTAAATGCGAATGTACGCTGGATGCGCTTTGGCAGAGTGAAACAAACGAATATGTGGTGGACGGCTACGGCAACGAAATTCTACCGTCACAGATTGTATATGGTGATAGTGTATATGCCAAGCTGGCGGACAAGGGCGGCAAAAGCGCGGCTTTTTGTCTTTTCCCGTTTGCCGAGGGCGAAAACAGCGTGGAATTTCGGCAGATTGCAGGCGGAAGCATTTCCCTAGACGCAGTTTACATCGTAAGCACCGAAAAATACTATTCCTATGAGGAATATATCGAAAGCGTTCCCAACAGCGTTCCCGAGGCTCAAGCCATCGAGGTCGAGGCAGAGTTTTACGCGACCAAAAACGATACGATGATTGTACCGCAAAGCTCTGCTGACGTCAACGTAACGCCCTATGACACATATTCGAGTGTGCTTAATACTCTCGGAAACATTTCCGAGGGAATGCAGACGGTAAACTACGAGCTTGAGGTTAAAAAGAGCGGTATTTATCAAATCGCGTTAAACTACCGCGTGGACAATCCCAACCGAACCACGTTTTTGACCGTGCGAATGGACGGAGATATACCCTTCGGAGAGCTTTTGCATTATCCTTTGGTTCCGACTTCCTCCTTCGAGATGCACGCTTTGGGCGCGGATGAGGAGGTATTTGCCTTCTATTTGAGTCAAGGCAGTCACACGATAAGCCTTACCGTGGACGGAAGCATGATGAGTACGCAGCTCCAAAGCATCAACGGCGTAATCCAAACGCTAAACGACATATATCTTAACCTAAAGCGAATCGCAGGATCTGCCGATGCCAACAGAGAGTGGGACGAGAGTGATTTTCCCGGTACCATCGAGGCGTTAAACGCCTGTCTTTCCGAGTTGGTCGAGGTTAAAAAGAGTGTCAAGCAGATAAACGGATCCGACGTCAACTTCCAAGCCGTGATCTACATCGAGGCGGCGCAAAAGGCAATCGAAGGGCTTTTGGAAGCTCCGCTGACAATTCCCAACAAATATGCCAAGATAAGCGAGGGGAGCGGATCTATCGTTCAAACCTTGGCAAACGCCATATTGGATATGAATTCCACTCCGATTGCGTTGGACAAGATCGTCGTCGCGCCCTACGGCAGTGAAACAGATCTGGTTCTGCATGGGGGCTTTTATAGGTTTTGGGAGGGTACGAAGAAGTTCTTCCGCAGCTTCGTTACCGACTATTCCACAATAAGCGACGGTGAAAACGTAATCGACGTTTGGGTGGCAAGATCGCGTCAGTACGTCGAGATTATGCAGCAGATGGCGGACGAAAGCGGATTTTTCGAGAGTACGGGCTATAAGGTCAATTTCAGTATCCTCGCCGACGAGGGCAAGCTGATTTTGAGCAATGCCGCCGACATAAGCCCCGATGCCGTTATGGGTATATCCAGTTGGTTGCCCTACGAAATGGGTATTCGGGGACTTACCTGCGATTTGACGGGGTTTTCGGATTACGGTGAAGTGCTTGACAGGTTCAGCGAGGGAGCGTTGCTTTCGCTTATTGCCGATGGTATAGGGTTGGGACTGCCCGAAACGCAGGATTTCTACCTTTTGTATTACCGAAAGGACATTATGGATACCTACGGCTTTTCACTGCCCGATACTTGGACGGACGTTATAGCTATTCTCCCCACCCTGCAAAGATACGGGTTGAATTTCTACATACCGTTAAGCTCCAACACGTCGAGCAAATCCATTATGACGACCGCACCGTTTATCTACCAATTCGGCGGCGATTTGTTCGCGGCGGACGGAGTGAGCACGCTTATCGACAGCGAAAACAGTATAAACGCCATTAAGTTTATGACCGAGCTGTATACGCTCTACGGACTACCCCAACAAATAAGCAACTTTTTCGACTCCTTCCGAAACGGCAGCTTGCCGATGGGTATTTCCACCTTTGACACCTACATAAGACTTATGACGGGTGCGCCCGAAATAAGCGGAAAGTGGGGCGTTGCCGTCGTTCCCGGCGTTGCAAACGGGGACGGAACGGTCGAACGCTGGCAAATGGGAAGCAGTAGCTCGGTCGTGCTTATGGACGGCGGAGAGGAGCTTAATTCCGTCGGTTGGGAGCTTTTGAAGTGGTGGACAAGCGCGGACGTCCAAACCGAGTTTATGAACAAGATGCTAAGCACCTACGGCAAGGCTTATATATGGAACAGTGCGAACCTTGAAGCGTTTTCCAATTCGGCATCGTTTACTCAACAGCAGCTCGACATCGTTTTGGCGCAGTGGGAGTGGCTCCGCGAAATACCGCGCGTACCCGGCTGGTATATGGTGGAAAGGGAGCTAAGCAACGCTTGGAACAGTATCGTTATCGACGGTAAGAACACGCGCGCGGTCATTGAGGACGCGGCTACTAGGGTTAACAAGGAGCTTACGAGAAAGCTTACCGAGTTCGGCTACATCGAAAACGGCATTGTCGTTAGGAAATACACGGTCACGACGTTTGAGGAGGTCGCAAAATGGAAGAAATAAGTATCACACGCGCGACCACCGTCAACGACAAGAGTGTAAGGGGCGGTATTACTGCGACAAACGCCGCGAACACAGCCAACACGAACACAGCCAACGCGAACGATAAAGGAGCGAACTCGAATTTGCGTAAGCCGAGTGTTACCGAGAACGTAAAGAGCGCCACCAACGCGACTGCGGATTTGTACGAAGAAAGTGAGGATTTGTGCGCGGAAAACCAAACAAGGCACGTCGAAGCTTCTCGGTCGATTACGACAAATGGATTTTGGCGGCGGTCGGGTAGAAAACGGTTTGGATCGTACGGAAGGGAGGGCAAGCTGTCCTCTTATCTATTGATTTTGCCCTATGTGCTGTGCTTTTTCCTATTCATCGTGCTTCCGATAATTATCGCCGTGTTGTTGAGCTTTACCGACTTCGACGGAATAAGCACGCCCGGAATTGTGGGATTATCCAATTACATCACGCTGTTTACCGAGGACGAAGTCTTTATGAAGTATGTTTTGGTAAACACGCTGAAATTCGCGCTTATCGCAGGTCCTGTGGGATATTTCCTATCCTTTATTTTGGCGTGGATGCTTGCACAGATACCCAAGCTGCCGAGGACAATTCTCGCGCTTTTGCTGTATTCGCCCACGCTGACGGCGGGAGTTGCCATGCAGGTGGTGTGGACGGCGGTATTTTCCGGCGATCCCAACGGCTATTTGAACGCATTACTGTTGAAAATGGGCGTAATCAGTGAAGCCGTGCAGTGGCTGCAAAGCGCGGACCACCTAATGCCGATAATGATTTTGGTTACGGTGTGGTCAAGTATGGGCGTTGGCTTTTTGGCAATGCTGGCGGGTATTTTGAATATAGATCCGCAGCTTTACGAGGCCGCCTATATGGACGGAATGAAGAATCGCTTTCAAGAGATTACCAAGGTAACAATTCCGAGTATCAAGCCGCAGATGCTTTTCGGCGCGGTAATGGCGGTAGTCGGCACCTTCCAAGCAGGCGCGATTGGCGTACAGCTTTCGGGGAGCAATCCCACGCCCAACTACGCAGGACAGCTTATGCTTAACCACATCGAGGATTACGGCTACATAAGGTACGAAATGGGCTACGCAGCCGCGATTTCTGTCGTGCTACTGCTGTTTATCTACCTTATAAGCAAGGTCGTTTGGCGCATACTCGGCAAGGACTAGCGCGTAACGTAAAATATTTGGTGACACGGCAAGACTGATTAATGCGTAGTTGCATAAATATGCGTTATAGGAATTGACTTCCGATTCCGTAAATTGGCAAGCGGTTTTCTTGAATTGAAGCAAATCGGTATAGCTTGCGCTATTTGAACAGTATTCGAAAAATTAAACGGAAAAGAACGCAAATACGGAATAGAATGCAAATAAAATTAGCTAAGTAAAGAGCATGAAGCATTACAAGGGAGAGAACGCAATTAATCCATCAAGTATAGAGTGCAAAACGTTGGCTAAGTAAAGAACGCAAATAAGGTTGGCTAAGTAAAGAACGCAATAAAAGTTAGCTAAGTAAAGACCAAGAAGCATTACAAGAAAGAGAACGCGAAGGGCGTTAGAAAGGGAAGAAAGTGAGCAAATTCGAGGGCAAAAAGATTAATCCGAAGCGGTTTCACATAAGCCAACTGAAGTTTTATGTGTTGCTTTTGCCGCTTGCGATAATAATGGTGTTGCCGATAATCTATCTTTTTTCGACCGCCTTCAAGCCCGCGGAGGAGTTGTATAAGTTTCCGCCGTCGTTTTTCGTGGTGAATCCGACATGGAACAACTTTAAGTCGCTGTTCGAGCTTATGTCGGGAACGGATGTGCCGGCGTCGCGTTATCTGTTCAACTCAATATTAATAACAGTGTTGACCGTGGTAATAAGCGTGGCTTTGAGCCTTTCGACGGGTTATGTGTTAAGCAAGAAGAACTTTCGCGGTAAGAAACTGCTTTTGGAGATTAACACGCTTGCTATGATGTTCGTGCCGATTGCCGTTACCATTCCGAGGTTTATACTTATCGTGAATTTGGGGCTGGTAGACAGATTTATCAGCAATATTTTGCCGATTGTAACCATGCCGGTAGGGCTGTTTTTGATAAAGCAGTTTATCGACCAAACGCCTGACGCTCTTATCGAAGCGGCAAAAATGGACGGAGCAACCGAGTTAGGTGTGCTTTTCAGGGTAATTTTCCCGATGGTAAAGCCTGCGATTGCAACCGTTGCGATTTTGAGCTTTCAATCGGCGTGGGGAAACGTCGAAGCCTCGGTATATTACCTCAACAATGAAAGCTTGAAGTCCTTTGCGTACTACGTTCAAACCTTTTCGTCGGCAAACACCTCGACCATTGCCATGGGCGTTACCGCCGCAAGCGCGCTCATTATGTTTTTACCCAACCTCATCATATTTATCGTAATGCAAAGTCGGGTAATGGACACTATGGCATACAGCGGAATCAAGTAAGTCGCAAGGGCTTAAACGAAAGTACTAAAACACGTGTGGATCTACCAGCAAGAGCGTATGCGGCAAACAATAACGAAAAGATCACAAAAGGAGCCGAACGGAAAACATATTCGGAAAGTTGCATAGTCCGAGATGAGCGGGAATCGACCTATAACGTCGAAAGAGTAGGAAAAATGAGCAGAAAAATCGCGGTTGTGATAGTGTGTTTGATTACATTCGCCGTGCTTGCCGTCAACGCGGGCGCGGAATCCGCGTACGCCTATTCAGCTCCGTATATGACTTGGACGAGCGGTCCCGAGGGCGATGAGGTCGCCACGCAGACGGCTTACATTCCGTCGGTGAAAATTGCCGTAACTACTGCAGAAAGCTCGGTCGGAGCGCTCAAAAACCCAGAGGATATGTGCATCAACGGCGATACGTTGTTTATCGCCGACACGGGCAACAAGCGAATTGCGGTGTTTATCGATTATGCGTTTGCTTTCGATTTCGGCGCGGATGTGCTGAACGCTCCGACTGGAATTGCCGCCGACGGCGATTATATCTACGTTGCGGACAAGGGAAACGCAAAGGTCTATGTTTTCCAATCCTTATATGCGGAAGGAGTGCTTTCCGATTACGCGCTTGTACGTGAAATCGGCAAGCCCGACAGCGTTTTGGTGGGTGCGACCACGCCCTTTGTGCCGCTTAAAATCACGGCTAACGGCAAAAGTATTTATATTGTCAGCGAGGGCTGTGTGAACGGACTTATGCAGCTAAGCGTTGAAGGCGATTTCATCGGTTACACGGGCGCAAATCAAACGCAAACCACCTTCAGACAGGTCATACAGAGGCTATTTTACTCAAAGGAGCAACGGAATACCTTTTTGGCGACTCCAAGAAGTCCCACTTTTGTAACAAGCAATTCCGTAGGCTTACTTTACACGGTTACAACGGGAGCTTCGACCGAATCCATACGTAAGCTCAATACCTTAGGCAATGCGGTTTTGAGTCCTTCGCTCAACCGAGAGAAAACGGTCGCGCTTTGTGTGGACGAAGCCGACAATATGTACGGAGTAACCGACGACGGAATCGTAACCGTATACGACAGCTACGGCGATGCTCTGTTTTGGTTCGGCGGCAGGGATAACCTCGAACGCTTCGGAACGCTGAAAAACCCCACCGCTATTGCAGTATACGGCGGCAACGTTATCGTACTCGACAAGGAATACGGCTTTGCGGTAGTATATGCGCGGACGGATTTTGCCGAGCTGGTGTTCGATGCGGTCGCATATTATAAGGACGGACTTTACATCGAGGGCGAACAGAGCTGGCAAAACGTTTTGGAGGCAAACAGCTTTTTTATACTTTCCTACAACGCGCTTGCAAAGGCGAATATGAAAAGAGGGGAGTACGCTCTTGCGTTGGAGCAGTTCGAGAAGGCGGAAAACAAGGACGGCTACTCTGAAGCCTATTGGCAGGTAAGAAACGATTGGTTGAGAAATTATCTGGGAATTGCCATAATTATCGTACTTGCGGTCGCTGCCGCAAGCATTGCGGTCAAGGTCGTGGATAAGCACAAGTATCCTCTGCTCAATCCCCTGCGAAAGGTCAAAGCCGCGGTTTTGGGCATCTCGGTCTTTGAACAACTAAACCACCTAGAAAGGTTTTTGACCCACCCGACGGTCGCCGTCTACGAGATCAAGTACCACAATAAGGGAAGCGTGCTTTCTGCCGCTTTGCTCTACGTTTGGTACATCGTGTTGCAGGTTTTGAGCGTGGTTGTAAAGGGCTTTTTGTTCTCCGACGTTTCGTTTTATACCCAAAGCGCGTTACGCATTGTGCTTTCAACGTTACCATTGCTGCTCATTGTGGTGTGCAACTACTTTGTAAGCACAGTTTCGGACGGAGAGGGCAAGCTTAAGCACTGTTTCATTGTGTTTGCCTACTCGCTTGCGCCATACCTCATCTTTGCGTTGCCGCTGTTTGTGCTAAGCAACGTGATAACCTATAACGAGTCGGTGATTTACAACGGCTTGAACTTCATAATTATCGGCTGGACGGCGATCACGATGTTTTTGTCGATTATGGAGCTGCACGACTACACGTTTTGGGGAACGGTGAAGAATATATTGCTTACGACCTTCGCTCTGCTGATGCTCGCGCTGTTTTTGATAATCCTAAGACTTCTGTTTATGCAGATGTTTAACTACTTTGCCGAGCTGATACGAGAGATTGTAATTTAACGAAAGGACGAAAGAGTTGTTAAGCTTTATACTGCGGATAATACCGAAAACTAGAGGAAGCGAACAAGAAAAGCAGAAGCCGATACGAGAGATAGAATATTAACGGAAGGGCGAAAGAGTCGCAAGAAAAAGAGGCATCATGAAAAAGCTTTGGTGTGTGTTGATAATAACCGTGTTGGTTGCAGTCGTATGCGCGGCGGCGAGCGGTTTTGCGCACGCCGAACGTTCGAGACTAAACGGCACGGGCGGGAGTACGGTGCTCGAAGCCGACGGGTATTCCGTGGTTGTGGACAATTCGAACTTGAATTTCGTCTACACCGACAAAAGCGGCAAGGTATTTTACTCGGGCAGACGTGTAAGCGAGGACGATGGCTTGAACAACATTTGGGGAAGCAAGGTGACAGATGCGGTGAGCGTTGGCTACAGAAACCTCAAAAACGGCTCGGTGAGCGAGCGTGCGATGACAAGCTTAGACAGCGAAATCGTGGTTGAAAAGCAAACGTCGGGATTTTCTGCGAGGGTGGAGCTTTACGACATCGGCATAGGCTTTACGCTTGAGGTCGATTTCGGTGGCGGTTGCGTGCGGGTCGGAATTAAGGGAGATAGCATAGAGGAATGGGAGGACGGCTACCGTTTGATGTACATGAACGTCTATCCGTTTTTAAACGCAAGCTTTTCGGACACGGACGGTTATATCTTCGTTCCGGACGGAAGCGGGGCGATTATCGACACGGGTAAGGCGACCGATGCCGCGGCTCGATTTTCACAGAGGGTATACGGAAGTGATGCCGGAGTGAACGCCTACACGCTTAATTCGGGAATGTATGCCGCGGAAACGTTGAGTTTGCCGATTTTCGGAATTGCCGCCGAGGATAAAGCCGTGTTTACCGTTATCGATTCGGGCGCGGAATATGCCTCGATCAACGCAAGCGTACATCCGATAACCATCGATTACAACTATGTATGTGCAAGCTTTATCTACCGCGAGGAATACACGAAGTACTATGAAAGCTCGGTTACGGGCAAAAGCTATGTAAGCTATAACGAGCAGAGGTACAATTACGACGTAGGGATGACTATGTATCTGCTTACGGGTGAAGTAGGCACAGACGATATGGCGACCACCTATCGGGAACATCTTAGCAACCGTCAAATGCTGCAAAGGAAGGCTTTCGACTTTGACTTGCGGTTGCGTTTTCTGATGGCTGAAAACAAGAGCGGACTTTTCGGCAATCAAACGGTAACGATGACTACCGCGGCGCAGGTTGAAGAAATTGTCGCTCAAATCGGCGGAGCTACGCTTGTGAGCGTTTACGGCTACACCAAGGGCGGAGTCAGCGGCTCCTATCCGTCGCATTTTCCCTTTGAAAGCAATACGGGCGGCAAGAGCGGCTACAAGAGCTTGAGCACGTTTTTAAGTACGAGTTCCTCGGCTTTGTCCCTTACGACCGACTATGCTTTGAGCGTAGACGGCGGCAATTTGCCAAAAAAGTACCGTTCGATGTCTATTGCCGAGCAATATATACGTGTTTTGGAACGCGACACGCGCGCCCAAGCCTATCTTTCAACCTTCGGACGAGTTGAGAGCAGTTTTGCCGATGAACGTGAGTACTTTGACGATTGCGGCATAGATGCGGCTGACTTTGATTATCTGGGCAGTTATTTAAGCTCGGAATACGTCAACGAGGTCTACACGCGAACCCAATTGAAGCAAAGGCAGCAAGCCTTCTTTGCTAATACGGGGTTAACAAATTACGTCGAAAAGCCCTTCGACTATCTGTTGGCGTACACGGACGGCTATTACAACACGCCGATGAACAACAGCCTTTACGTCATCGAAACCGAGTCGGTGCCATTTTTACAAATGACGTTGAGCGGATACCTTCCGATGTACTCCGCGCCCTTCAATCTCTACAGCAGCGGCAGAAGCGACGTTTTGCGGTTGATCGACTACAACGTTTACCCGTCGTTTACGCTGACGGCGGAGGATAGTATCGAGCTGTACGGAACGCAAAGCTCCTACCTGTTCTCCTCCAAGTATGAACTGCTTGCCCAAACCATAGACGAGGTATACGCCGAAGTCGGTGCCATACTCAACCGTGTAAAGGGAGCGTATGTGATCGATCGGACGGAGATTTGCGAGGGAGTATTTGTAACGAGCTACTCCAACGGCGTGTGCATTGCCGTCAATTATTCGAACAACACCGTAAGTTTTGACCAAACGAGCGTTGGCGCACAGTCTGCGGTATTGTTGTAATGAAATAGCTTGAGAGGAACAGTGCGATTTTCCGTCAATTATTCGAACAACACCGTAAGTTTTGACCAAACGAGCGTTGGCGCACAGTCTGCGGTAATCTTGCCATAGATGTGTAATGAAAGCAGACAGCGTGAACAAAGCGGCAGTACTGACTTGGTTATTGAAGATATAAAGACTTACGAAAACCTTAAATCGAATTACAACAAGGGCACAAAGAAAGGACAAGGTTGCAAGAAAGGTTGCAATAGGATAAGAGTATGAAAAAGCAAAATACCATAAGAATAAGATCGGATGCCAGGAACGGTTTATTATTCTGCCTGCCTTGGATTGTGGGCTTTTTGGCTTTGTCGCTTTATCCTATAATTATGAGCGTGGTTTACAGCTTCAGTGATGTTACGGTGGAAACCGACGGAATCAAAATTGAGCCCTATGGTTGGGGCAATTTCACCTACGCATTGGTAAACGACAGTGCGTTCGTTACGGCATTGAAGGATTATGCGATCAAAATCGTGCTTTATGTGCCGGTAATTACCGTGGTTTCGCTGATTATCGCGCTTCTTTTAAACAGCAAGGTCAAGGGCAAGGGCTTTTTCAGGACTTTGTTTTTCCTGCCCGTAATTATCACGAGCGGACCCGTCATCTCCATATTTATCGATAAGGGAGTCGCCGAGTTTTCGGGCATAGCTACGCTTATCGACTTCGAGGCATTATCGGCTACGGTGCCGCAGTTTTTGGTGAGTGCGTTGAAGTTTTTGACATCGGAATTTATCATGATTTTGTGGTTTTGCGGAATCCAAATTTTGGTATTTATGACAGGATTGAACAAGCTTGACAAGAGCATGTATGAGGCTGCGGCGATCGACGGCGCAAGCAAGTGGGAGGCTTTTTGGAAGCTGACCTTGCCGTCAATTAACCCGTTTATCGTGATTAACGTCGTCTTTACGATAATTATGCAGTCTATGTTCTCACTCAACCCCGTCATTTCCAAAATTCAGGCGGATATGAACGCCTCGGGTGAGGGCGCGGGCTACGGCTACTCCTCGGCGATGAGTTGGATTTACTTCTTGGTGCTTGTGGTGTTGCTGGTTGTGTTCGTGCTGATTTTCAAGAAGAAGGAAAGGAGGCGCGTAAGATGAAAAAGAAACGCATAAATTCAGCACCGTCCTCCGATGATAAAATAGTACGTGATAAAGATAAGTTGGAAAATGTTACCGCATTTCCCTCCGACACAAACTCCGAGAGTTTAGAAAACATCGTCGCATTACCCTCCGACATAGCTTCCGAAGAATTAGAAAGCAACTCGCAAAACACATCGTATGCGCCCAATGCCGAGTATATATTTTCGACGAATGCCGAGAAGTCTATATGGTTTGCCAAAAAGAAGGTTACGAAGCCTTCGGACGCACTCGAAATAGCCCCCGAAAACATGGAAAGCAACTCGCAAAACACATCGTATGCGCCGATACCTACGGATTTGGATACGAAAAAGCGTTTTGGGAAGGAGCGTATCAGGCTTGCCTTATTGGGCTACGGCGGAAAAAGAGGGCTAATAAGCACGGTTGTGATATACGCAATGCTGATTCTTTTCGGGTTCGTGTATGTTTATCCGTTGCTGTATATGTTGGCGTATTCGTTTATGGATGCATCCGATGTGGTAAATCCGTTGGTAAACTTCTTTCCGTCTAGCTTGTATTGGCAAAACTATTCCGAAGCGGCGCAGACCTTAAATTTTTGGAGCTCGTTGGGGCAGTCGATGTTGGTTGCGATCCTGCCCTCGATTGCACAGACGGTGGCGACAATGCTTGTTGCTTACGGACTTTCGAGGTTTAGATTCAGGGGAAGAAAGCTTATTATCGGGCTTGTCGTGCTTGCGTTCATTGTACCGCAGCAAATTACGATGTTTCCGCAGCTGTTGATATTCAAAAAACTGCACATACTCGACAGCTTGCTAAGCTTTATTGTGCCGGCGGCTTTGGGACAGGGCATAAAAAGCACGATATTCATACTGATTTTCTTCCAATTCTTCAACACTATCCCGAAATCGGTGGAGGAAGCGGCGAAAATCGACGGAGCGGGCGCGTTTAAGATATTCGTCAAAATCGGAATCCCCGCCGCCCTGCCTGCCATACTGCTTTGCTTTTTGTTGAGCGTGGTTTGGTACTACAACGAAACTGTATTGAGCGCGATCTACTTCGGAGGCGAATACACAACGCTCCCTCTGCAGCTAGAACGCTTTCAGGCTACCTACGAAAGCATTTTCGGTACGGCAAGCACGACTGGAAAATCGGCGAACGAAGCCATCTATATGGCGGGAACCTTGCTTTCTATACTGCCGCTTATCGTAATTTATGCCTTTACTCAACGGTTTTTCGTCGAGGGCATCGACAAAGCCGGAATTACCGGCGAATAGAATATAACAAGCATTGTGATTTGTGCAAGGTTTCGTCGAGGGCAGCGACAAAGTCGGAATTACCGGCGAATAAATCAACCTACAATGCGATATGGCAACGAATGATGGGGATATCGTGTGCCGCCCTGCCTTGGTCGGTACGTTTGTGAACACCCCTTTGAGCAAGGTAACACCTGATGAAGAGAGCTTAGGCGTTCGGGTACATCGACTGTGTAGGCTCCCTTCAATCAAGGTGACACCTTTCCGACTGACGTGCGACTTTTTCCCAAGTAATATTGTGAACGGAGGATAATGTATATAATATGAGATCCAAAAACAAGTTAATTATTATCGTTGCGGCGTTTATGACCGCGTTATTGGCGTTGACCGCCTGCGCTCCGCAAATCGATTACACCGAAAATATCGATAAGGAAGTCAAGGGTTGTTTCGATTTCTTTTGGCAACAGGCAAATTCCGACCTCACGTCCGACGGCTACGGCATTATCGCCGACAGATTTCCCACACGCTCAAGCGATTTCGGCTCGATTGCCTCGATCGGATTTGGATTGAGTGCGATAGTTATCGGCGTCGAGCGTGGCTATATAACTCAAGCCGAGGGCGAAGAAAGGGTATTAAACACCTTGAAAAACTTGGTTTCTCTGCAAACTAACGAGCATAGCGCGGTTTACGGAATGTTCTACCACTTTTTGGACATGGACAGCGGAACGCGTTACGGAAGCTGTGAGGTATCCACTATCGATACGGCTCTGCTTATAGCAGGCGCATTACACGCAGGCGAATTTTTCGGCGGAGAGGTCAAAGAACAAGCCGAAGCTCTCTACTCCAACGTGAATTGGAAGGCGTTCGAGGTCGTCAAGGGAAGCAAAACCTATATAAGTATGGGCTACAACAACGGCGCGGTGCTTTCGGGCTGTTGGGACTGGTACGCCGAACAGCTGATACTTTACGTTTTGGGAGCGGGAACGCCCGTCGCGGAATACAGAATCAGCCGCGATGCATATTACGACTTCACACGCAACTACGGAAGCTATGGTGAGCAGCGGTTTATTTTCTCCTATTTCGGATCGCTGTTCACCTATCAGTATTCGCAAGCGTGGGTGGATTTTCGCGGATACACCGACGAGGAGGGCGTGAATTGGTATGACAATTCAGTGAGCGCGAGCAAAGCGGCTTACGAATACGCGCAAGACTACGCCGACAGGTACGATACGTTTTCGGAGTCGGCTTGGGGCTTGACCGCCTGCGATTCGCCCGACGGTTACAGCGGCTTTTTGGGTTCGAGTCCGAGAGGCTGGCAGCCCGACAGTGCGTACTACGAAATTATGGGAACGGTCGCACCCTCCGCGGCTTTGGGCAGCGTAGTATTTACGCCCGAGCAAAGCTTGCGCGCATTGGCAAACTATCAGTCGATTAAGCCGCTAAACAGCAGATACGGTCTATTCGATTCGTACAATTTGGACAAAAACTGGTACGCAAGCGATGTAATAGGAATCGACAAGGGCGTTTCGATGCTGATGCTGCACAACTACCAAACCGAGGGCGTTTGGAACTCGTTTATGAAAAACGAATATGTCCTCAACGGGTTGGCGTTCTTGGGCATATCCAGATAAGCTCGGTTTTACCGTTTGAAGCGACAGTTACAGATGAAAACATAGAAAGAAAGCGACATTTCCCGAAGTTAAACAGAGAACTGAAGTGACAGTCACAGAAGTTAAACAGAGAACGGAAGTGACAGTTACCGAAGTTAAACAGAGAACGGAAGTGACAGTTACAGAAGTTAATCAGAGAACGAAAGTGACAGTTACCGAAGGAGTGCAAAAAACCGAAGGAGTGCAAAAAACCGAAGGCGTAGAAAAAATGGAAGTAAAGGATAAAGCAAAACCGATGTGTTGCGAGCAGTATTATAATGAGCTTAAAGGATGCGTGGATTTTTTCGTCAATGAGTGCGAAAGGAGTGAGAGCGCGTTCGGGCTTATGCGCGACAGGTATCCATCCAACGGGCATATTTGTTCGATTGCTGCGACGGGATTCGGGCTGTGTGCCTTCGTTGTGGGAGCGGAATTCGGCTACATCGACAGAGGTGTTGCCGAGGAATGCGCGGCGGAAACCCTTAAAACGCTTATAAGCTTGGAGCGCGGCGACGGGTTTTTCTACCACTTTTACCACACAAAGAGCAAGGAAAGGCTTTTTAAGTGCGAATTGAGTACGATCGACACGGCTTTGCTGATTGCGGGTGCGTTGACCGCGGGTGAATACTTCGGCGGAAAATGCAAGGAAACGGCACAAAAACTCTACGACGAGGTTAGATGGAACGTCTTTTGCGATGAGGAGCGGCTTTGGCTTAGAATGAGCCGCTACGACAACGGCTTTTCGGGGCAGTGGGACGTCTATGGAGAACAGCTTTTGCTCTACGTATTGGGAGCGGCAAGCATGAATCCGATCGATGAGAAGTATTACTACGCGTTCAAGCGGTTGAAAGGCTGTTACGGCGGTTATGAGTTTTTTTATAGCTGGTTCGGCTCGCTGTTTACGCATCAATATTCGCACGCATTTGTAGATTTTCGTGGAATTGTAGACAAAAACGGCACCGATTGGTTCAAAAACTCGGTGATTGCGACACTTGCAAACAGGCAGTTTTGCCTCGATAACGCGAAAACATACAGAGGATTTTCGCAAAACAGTTGGGGACTGACCGCTTGCGACGATATAAACGGCTATCAAGGACGTATGGGAGCCGAGCCGAGCGGCAACAACAACATCGAAAACGTAGTTGACGGTACAATTCCGCCCTCGGGCGCGTTGAGTTCAATGTGCTTTACACCGTCTTTGAGCCTTGCCGCATTACAACACTACTACTCAATCGAGGGGTTGACGGGCAAATACGGACTCTATGAGGCGTTCAACGCCGATAAGCGTTGGATTGGGAAAGAATACATCGGAATCGACAAGGGCATCGTTATGGTGATGATGGCGAATATGCTGCGCGGCACTGTTTGGAACAGCTTTATGCGCTCAAAAATCGTGATAAAGGGCTTGGCTAATTTAGGTTTTACAAGGGCAAAAGTCTGAAATATGAAGCATGAATTGCAGGGTAAAAACGAAATCGCAAGCTTTATTATTGGCAAACATATTTCACGCGGAAGAAAGAACGGAGGATACAATGGCAAGTATTTCACTTAGACATATTAAAAAGGTCTATGCGAACAAGGTGTGCGCAGTAGACGACTTTAATTTGGAGATACACGACAAGGAGTTTGTGGTTTTTGTCGGACCGTCGGGTTGCGGCAAGACTACTACCTTGCGAATGATTGCCGGATTGGAGGAGATCACCGAGGGTGAGCTTTACATAGACGACAGATTGGTCAATAACGTGGAGCCAAAAGACAGAGATATTGCGATGGTTTTCCAAAATTATGCGTTGTATCCGTATATGACGGTGTTCGAAAATATGAGCTTTGGCTTGAAATTGCGCAAAATACCCAAGAGGGAGATTGAGCAGAAGGTCTTAAAGGTTGCCAAGACGTTAGGTTTGACCGAATATTTGGACAGAAAGCCGAAGGAGCTTTCGGGAGGGCAGCGTCAAAGAGTCGCGCTTGGCAGAGCTATTGTCCGCGAACCCAAGGTATTTTTGCTGGACGAGCCCTTGAGCAATCTCGATGCCAAAATGAGAACGCAAATGCGGACGGAGATAATCAAGCTGCACAAGGATCTGGAAACGACCTTTGTATACGTTACGCATGATCAAACCGAAGCGATGACTATGGGCAGCCGCATTGTGGTAATGAACAACGGGCTTATGCAACAGGTGGATACGCCCGAAAACCTTTACGATTATCCCGTCAACAAATTCGTCGCGGGCTTTATCGGATCACCTCAAATGAATTTGATGGACGTAGTGCTTGAAACCGAGGACGACAGGATCTTTGCCGTATTCGGAAATCACAGGTTGGCAATCGATGCCGCTGTCATCAAAAGAATGAAGGTCGAGGAGGTCAACAAACGGCAGTTTGTTATGGGAATACGTTCCGAGGACATAAGCCTTGACGACGAATATGGAGGCGAGAAGGTCAAGGTTGCAGTAAAGGTACAGGAAAAGCTGGGAAACGAAATACTTGTTTACTGCGATCTTGCAGGAAAGGACGGCGATTTGGCTA
This sequence comes from Clostridia bacterium, assembly GCA_028703495.1. Lineage (GTDB taxonomy): Bacteria > Bacillota > Clostridia > Christensenellales > CAG-314 > JAQVMT01. The sequence goes on from JAQVMT010000010.1 coordinate 44,771, forward strand.
TCCGCGCAAAGCCGCGAACCAAAGTCGTTTTAGACGAGGAAGCCGTGGCGTACTTCGATATGAAGCGAATCCATTTGTTTGACTACGAAACGGGCGAGAGTATACTTAAAAGATAGCACTTTCATTATCAATCGAACGCGAAAAAGGCGTACTTCGATATGAAGCGAATCCATCTGTTTGACTACGAAACGGGCGAGAGTATTTTGAAAAGATAAGCTCTTGCTCCTTGGTATAAAATTGTTCCTCATACGTTGGATAAATCCAAAGTAAATAAATAAAGGAAGGTAAAAAGAATGAAAAAAAGACTGTTAGTATTAGCACTGACGCTACTTGCGCTGGCGATGTTCCTGGTTGCCTGCGTGGAAACCAAGCCGAATCCCGAAACGACAACGATTGACTTGGCTGAATATTGGGCAGGAAACGAAAACGAGGATATCTACACACTCGAGGTTGTATCCGACGGATTAAAGGTGTCTTTTAACAAGGGCGCAAGCACATATCCATATGTTAAGAGAAATCTGTTGATCGAGGACGCCGAAGTTCTTAAGACTATGAAAACGCTTGTAATGAAGCTGAAGACCGACAATGCGGCAGGGCTTGCCATGCTTGTAAAAATCGAATTCAGTGGCGAAAATGCTGCAAAAGAGGCTAAGTTCTCTATAACGGGCGAATATGCCTGCTATGAGTGGGATTTAAGCACCTTCCCGTTGGATCAGGCTGTTGTGCTTTACTTCTTCGTGGATCCCGGTGTGGAAGGTACGGTAGGTTCGTTCTGTATTGCAGACATCTATTTAACTGAAGATGCAATCAATGAGGAGCATAACATTGACAAGACCGAGCCCGTAACCACTCTTTGGCACGACAGCGGCGACGGTGTTTACACGGTTACCGAAGCAAACGACATAAGCACTATTGCCTACAACAAGGGAATCTATGAGTGGGCTTATGTAAAAACGGCAACTCCCGAAAGCTATAACGAGCAATCCAAGACCTTCAATATCACCGTAAAGGGCGAAGAGGGAAAGCAGATTTTGGTTAAGGTATTCGATCATTACGAGTTTGAGAAGTGGGTAACCTTCACGGGTGAGGTTCAAACGGTGGAAATCGATTTGACCAAGGCTACGGGGACCTACGACACGGCAAAGGGCGTTTTGATATTTGCCGAACCTGGCACGAAGGATGTAAGCGGAACGTTTGAAATTGATTCCTTCGGATTTTCCGATAATGCAATCGTGACCGAGCTTAATCTGAATATGGTGTGGACAGACGGACCCGACGGAGTTTACACGGTAACCCAGGAAGAAGACGGAACAAAGCTTGCTTATGATAAGGGCGAGTTCGGTTGGGCGTATGCCAAGGGCGATTACGTATTGTCGAGCGCGTTGGATTTGACAGGCTTCAATTCGATTAGGTTCACAATCAAGGGTACCGCGGATAAAACGGTTATCTTTAAGGCATTTGACTACTATAAGCTTGAAAAGACGGTTACTTTGACAGAAGAATGGGTAACCTACTATATCAATCTCAAGGAAGTTGAAGGCGTTGATGCCACAAAATCGTTTATTCTGTTTGCACAAGCGGATACAACCAACGTAAGCGGTGAGGTTTGGGTAAAAGACGTTATCGTCAGCAAGGATGCGGTTCCCGAGGTTGTAACAACGACTTGGAAGGACAGCGGTGATAATGCTTACACAATAACCGAAAACGAAGGTGTTACGACTGTTGAATACGACAAGAAGAATTTCTCGTGGGCATACATAGCAGCGGCAACTCCCGACACATACACCGCAAACTGCACAAAGCTGACGATCACCTTAAAGGGTGAGGCGGGCAAAACGGTATTGGTTAAGGTTTTCGATCACTATGAGTTTGAGGTTACGGTAACCTTTACGGGCGAAGCGCAGACCATCGAAATCGATTTAACAAAGGCAACGGCTACATACGATTCGACAAAGGGCATTTTGATCTTTGCAGAAGCCGGAACCGAGAATGTAACAGGTACATTCGAAATCCACGGCTTTATATTCGAATAAGCCTTTTCGACGGATTGTGCGATATAAGCGATACTATTAAGTAAAGCATAGCTTTCGCTTAATCCCTAGCAAGGCGGTTCAAGCTATATCAAAAACGGTGGGAATGCGATTTAGTATCTCACCGTTTTTCCGTGCTGATTTTGAGGTTGAACGCACAACAATTACTTGATTACTTATATGGTTTACCTAGGCGTTTTTTATTGCTTAGATTCATATAAAGGCACGCATAACAGCGCTGAGTAAAACATATTTCAGAATCTATCCTTTTTCTATATTGTCAAAATATTCAATTTTGAAGCTACTTAGTATTTGATTTTGCTTTACATTTGGTGAAAATAATTGTATAATAATATGTAACGCTGATAATTGATGCGGTTTTGGTGCCGTATCGGAGGTTTTATGTATAAAAAAGTATCTGCCAACTTGAATTTCGTTTCAAGGGAATTGGAAACAATAGATTTTTGGAAAAAGAACAAGGTATTCGAAAAAACCTGCACGGTTAACGCCTCGTCTCCCGACAAGGTGTTCACTTTTTTCGACGGTCCGCCAACGGCTAACGGAAAACCGCACATCGGTCACGTATTAACAAGAGCGATGAAGGACGTCATTCCGCGCTATAAAATAATGAAGGGCTTTAACGTGCTTAGAAAAGCTGGTTGGGACACGCATGGCCTTCCCGTGGAAATCGAAGTGGAAAAGACGCTTCACCTCGACGGCAAACAGGACATCGAGAAGTACGGAATCGAGCCGTTCATCAAGCAATGTAAACAATCCGTGTGGAAATACAAGGGCGAATGGGAGCGCATGAGCGAACGTGTAGGCTACTGGGTGGATATGGAGGATCCGTATATCACCTACGACAACCGCTACATCGAATCGGTTTGGTGGTCGCTCAAAAAGGTATTTGAAAAAGGCTTGCTCTATCAGGGATACAAGATTGTGCCCTACTGTCCGCGTTGCGGTACCGCACTCTCCTCTCACGAGGTAGCTCAGGGCTACAAGGACGTGAAGGAAAAGTCAATCTTTGTTAAATTCAGACTTGTCGGTCAATCCGACGTATATTTCTTGGCGTGGACGACTACGCCTTGGACGTTGCCGTCAAACGTTGCTCTTTGTATGAACGCAGACGAGGACTATACCAAAATAAAGGTAAAAGAGGAGTACTATATCCTTGCCGATGCTCTCGTTTCGTCGCTGTTTGAGGAAGGAAGCTACACTAAAATCGATACAAAGAAGGGGAGTGAATATGAATACACGCCGTATGAAAGGCTGTTCGACTGCTACAAGGGCGGAGATAAGGCTTTTTACATCACAAACGACTCATATGTAACGCTTACCGACGGCACGGGAATCGTACACATCGCGCCTGCTTTCGGCGAGGACGATGCCAACGTCGGCAGAGAATACAAACTACCTTTTGTTCAGGCAGTGGACACTGCGGGAAAATTTACCGCGGATGCCGCCGAGCTGGTCGGAATGTTCTGCAAGGATGCCGATCCGAAAATAATCGGTATGCTTGCCGACAAGGGATTACTTTTCAAACAGAAAATGTATGAGCATAGCTATCCTTTCTGTTGGCGTTGCGACTCTCCTTTGCTTTACTACGCAAGAAAGAGTTGGTTTATAAAGATGACCGCCGTCAAGGATGAGGTATTAAAGGCAAATAACAGCGTTAACTGGATTCCCGAAAGCATCGGAACGGGCAGAATGGGTAACTTCATCGAAAACCTCATTGATTGGGGCATTTCGCGTGAAAGGTACTGGGGTACTCCGTTGCCGATATGGATTTGCGACAAATGCAAAAAAATACACGTTGTAGGCTCGAAGGAGGAGCTTTGCGCTCTTTCCGGTTGCGATAAGGATATCGAGTTGCACCGTCCTTATATCGATGAAATAAGTTGGAAGTGCGAATGCGGCGGCACAATGGTAAGAACGCCCGAGGTGCTGGATTGTTGGTACGACAGCGGCAGTATGCCCTTTGCCCAACATCACTATCCTTTTGAAAATAAAGAGGTTTTCGAAAGGAATTTCCCTGCACAGTATATCAGCGAAGCCGTCGATCAAACAAGAGGCTGGTTTTATACCTTACTTTCCATTTCGACATTGTTGTTCGACAAATCGCCCTTTGAAAACTGCATAGTTTTGGGTCACGTCAACGACAAGGACGGAATAAAGATGAGCAAGCACAAGGGCAACGTCGTCGATCCGTGGAGTGCGTTGGATAAACAGGGGGCGGACGCCGTAAGGTGGTATTTCTATACCACGTCGAATCCGTGGTTGCCTTCGCGTTTTTCGCTGGATGCAGTAAGCGAGGGACAACGCCGCTTTATGGGAACGCTTTGGAATACCTACGCGTTTTTCGTGCTTTACGCCGACATCGACAAATTCAATCCTTCCGCATATGATATGACTAACAGAGAGTACTCTGTTATGGATAAATGGATTTTGAGTAAGCTCAATACACTTGTTAAGCGCGTCGACGGCAGTCTTGCCGCATACGACATCACCGATGCCGCAAGGAGCATTGAGGAGTTTACCGATATTTTAAGCAACTGGTACGTCCGCCGTTCGAGAGAGCGTTACTGGGGCAAGGATATGGATGAGGACAAAATTTGCGCGTACTCCACGCTTTACACCGTGCTTGTTACGTTATCCAAGCTTTGCGCTCCCTTTGTTCCCTTCGTTTCGGAGCAGATCTACGGCAATCTGGTTACGCCCTTCTTCAAGGACGCGCCTATTTCCGTTCATCTATGCCGTTTTCCCGAGTGCAACGAGAAGTTCATCGATGCCGAGTTGGAAAGGACTATGGACAATTTGCTGGACGTCGTTGTTCTGGGAAGAAGTGCGAGAAACGTCAGCAATATCAAGAACCGTCAGCCCTTGGCAAGAATGTACGTCGCTACTCATAATTTTGGGGAGTTCGATGAAGAGTTTACCGAGATCATTAAGAATGAGCTTAATGTAAAGGAAGTTTGCTTTGTAAGCGATTCAACCGATTTTATCAGTTATGAGCTTAAGCCGCAGCTTAAAACTCTCGGTCCCAAGTATGGCAAGATGCTTAATGCCATAAGACAGCATCTTTCCGTTTGCAATGCCGACGAGGTTGTCAAAATCGTCAAGAGCGGCAAAAAGTACGAGTTTATCGTAGATCAAACCGAAATTGCTTTGGATTTGGACGATTTGTTAATAAGCACCGTCCAAAAGGAGGGCTATGTCGCCGCCTCGGATAAGGGAATAAGTGTCGTCCTCGACGCCAATGTCACCGAGGAGCTGTTCTATGAGGGCATTATGCGCGAATTCGTCAGCAAGGTCCAAACAATGAGAAAGGAAGCGGACTTTTCGGTTACCGACCACATCGAGGTCTTTTTCCAAGGCACGGCTAAGGTCGAAAAAACTGTAGCCCTTTACCTTGACGGAATAAAGTCGGATACGCTTGCCGATATAATTATCGATGGTGCAAAGGATAACGCCTACACCAAGGAATGGGAGCTTAACGGAGAAAACGCCGTCATTTCCGTGGTAAAGAAATAACGTTAGTTATGGCGCAAGCCTGTGCGTTTATACAATAATGACAGATGTGATACATTGTATCCGTTTCGTGGTAAAGAAATAACGCGATTTTGGCGCAAAGCTATGCGCTTAAATAAATATGACAGATATGGCACGTCGTATCCGTCACGTGCTCTTTATGGCTGTTATTGCCATGCCCCACTACGATGCAGTCGTGCGTAAAATATTTTTTTACGCGCTTTTATTGCGGCATTGCCGCTAATAGAAAAGATTGTCCTTATCCCTTTGTTGTAATAAAGGGTAACGGGTAGTTTTTGCTTGCATAAATTCTATTGACATAAGTCAATTATTACTTGGAGGAAAAAATGATAGCACAACAAACGCTCGAGGAATACGCGAAAATCGCCCTCGAAGTAGGAGTAAACCTGCAGAAAAATCAGATTCTCATATTGACTTGTCCAATCGAAGGTGCGGATTTGGCGCGCGAAGTCGTCAAGCACGCATACGAAATGGGCGCAAAAAAGGTTACGATCAAATGGAGCGACGACTTTATCAATCGTACGGCTATGGAAAACGAAAGCTTGGAAACATTGCAGGAGGTTCCACAGTATACTATCGAACAGTGTAAGTACGAGGTCGACAACAAGGTCGCATTTTTGTTCATAACCGGCGCAAAACCTTCTCTTTACGCAGGTATTGATACCAACAAGATAAAAGTATCCAATATGGCGAGAATGAAGGCATTGCATTTTTGGGGAGAATCTCGCTCGACGAACTACTGCAGATGGACGATTATCAGCTATCCTACTGTAGGCTGGGCAAAGGAAATGTTTCCCGACGACGATGATCAAACGGCAGTTAAAAAGCTTTGGGCAGGTATAGAGAAAGCTATGCGTCTGGATCAGCCTAACCCTACGGAAGCTTGGATAAAGCACATCGCGCTGTTGCAAAAACGTTCGGAATTTTTAAATGAGAATTCATTTGATTACATTCATTTATTGAGCAAGAACGGAACCGACCTTAAAGTCGGACTTGCAAACGGTCACATCTGGAATGCCGCGGGCGAAACCGATCAGGACGGATTGCCGTTTACCGCGAATATGCCTACGGAGGAAATATTCACCGCTCCGCACAAGCACAACGTTAACGGAATTGTGTACTCGGCTATGCCCTTGTGCCTACACGGAACAATTGTGGACGATTTCTCTCTGACCTTCAAGGACGGCAAAATTGTGGATTTCACCGCCGAAAAGGGTTACGAAACACTTAAAAATGCAATCGAAACCGATGAGGGAAGCCACCATTTAGGCGAAATCGCTCTTATCGGTAAGAATTCGGCTATCTGTTCTCAACACATTTTGTTCTATAATACGTTGTTCGACGAAAACGCTTCCTGTCATCTCGCATTCGGAAACGGCTATCCCACGACAGTTAAAGACGGTGTCAATATGGACGAGGAACAGAAGGATGCAAACGGCTTGAACAGCAGCTTGACGCATATCGACTTTATGATCGGAACGTCAGACATCGATATCTTCGGCGTAAAAGCCAACGGCGAAAAAATACGTCTGTTTGCCGATGGTGAGTGGATTATCTGATTAATTTCGCTTGAGCGTTTGATGCACAATAAAGCCTGCCATTCACGACAGGCTTTGTTGTGTTACTTTTTTTGTGCTTTGTTGATTGAGACAGGCTGTGTTTTATGCAATAAATATATTGTTGCTAATAATTCTAAGATATATCCGCATCTAATTAAACAATTCATCGACGTTTTTCAATTATTCTAATTGACCATCTATTTCGTAAATTAATGGACCCGATTTTTAAAGCATCTGCAGCCTTGCTATCGAAGACAACTGCATCTATTCAATAATTAATCGGATCCAATATTTACAACTATGCGCACGTAGATTTTTGTTCAAGATATCATTTGTTGTGCTATTGCTTCTTATTCTTTTGCAGCTTTTCTGCGATTGACTTGGGTACCTCGCAATACTTATCGAATTCCATCGAGAAATTACCTCTGCCTTGAGATATGCTTCTCAAGGTTGTGGCATAGCCGAAAAGCTCGCTCAACGGGGCGGTAGCTTCCACAATCATTACGCCGTTGCGAAGCTCACTGCCCAAAATATTACCTCTGCGACCGGTGATGCTTGACATAACGTCGCCCAAATACTCATCGGGTACGGTGACTTCCACCTTCATCAACGGTTCAAGAAGGTAGGGATCGCACTTTTTCATTGTTTCCTTGAAAGCCATCGATCCGGCGACCTTAAAAGCCATTTCGTTGCTGTCCACCTCGTGGGTGCTTCCGTCGAAAAGCACGGCTCTAAAGTCCACTGTCTCAAAGCCGGCAAGTACGCCGTTTCGCGAAGCCTCACGTATTCCGTCATTGACCGGCTCGATAAGCTCCTTGGGAATGACACCGCCGACGATTTCGCTGACGAATTCGTATCCCTTGCCCGATTCCAAGGGCTCCATGCGGATTTTAACGTGTCCGTACTGACCTTTGCCGCCCGACTGTTTGATGTACTTGCCTTCGCCCTCGGCAGATTTGCGGATAGTTTCCTTGTAGGAAACCTGCGGCTTGCCGATATCCGCTTCCACGCGGAATTCGCGAAGAAGTCTGTCAACGATGATATCAAGGTGCAACTCACCCATACCTGCGATTATCGTTTGACCTGTTTCCGAATCGGTGTAGGTTTTAAACGTCGGATCCTCCTCGGCGAGTTTAATCAAAGCGGTGAGCATTTTCTCTTGACCTCTTTGGGTGCGAGGTTCAATTGCGACTCTGATAACGGGTTCAGGGAAGTCAATACTATCCAACAATATCGGAGTATCCTCATCGCAGAGTGTGTCGCCCGTTTGCGTTAAGCGCAAGCCGACGACGGCGACGATCTCTCCCGAATAGCTTTCCTCGATTTCCTCTCTGTGTGCGGCGTGCATTTGAAGGATACGCGCGATACGCTCTTTCTTGTCCTTAGATGAGTTGTAAACGTAGCTGCCGCTTTTGAGGGTTCCGCTGTAAATCCTGACGTAGGTAAGCTTGCCGACGTATGGATCCGAAACGATTTTGAATGCGAGTCCGCAAAAAGGCTCGTTATCATCGGTCTTTCTTTCAATGCCGATCGAGCTGTCGTGAACGTCGAAGCCTGTAACGTGTTCAACATCCACCGGCGAGGGCAAATAATCGGTAATGCCGTCCAAAAGCTGTTGTATACCCTTGTTTCTGTATGCGGTGCCGCAAAAAACAGGGTTGCACTTAAGGGCGATTGTCGCTTTTCTCAAGCCCGATTTTATTTCCTCGACGGAAATGTCCTCTCCCCCGAAGTATTTCTCCATAACGACATCGTCCGATTCGGCGGCACATTCGATAAGTGCCGTTCGGCAAAGCTCAACCTCGTCGACCATATCTTCGGGGACGCGATCAACCGTAAACTTAGTTATATCATCATTGTCATAGTAGTAAGCTCGGCGTTCGATAACGTCAATAATACCACGGAAGGAATCTGCCTGTCCGATAGGCAATTGCACGGGTAAAGCATTGCTTTTTAGGCGTGCGCGCATCATATCCAGGACGTTGTGGAAGTTAGCGCCGTTAATATCCATTTTATTGATAAAAGCGATACGCGGAACGTTGTACTTGTTTGCCTGATGCCAAACGGTTTCACTTTGAGGCTCCACGCCTCCCTTTGCGCAAAAAACAGCCACCGCACCGTCGAGTACGCGAAGGCATCTTTCGACCTCAACCATAAAGTCTACGTGACCAGGCGTGTCGATAAGGTTGATTCGGTAATCTTGACCGTGATTTTCCCAGTTTACAGTGGTGGCTGCGCTTGCGATAGTAATACCGCGCTCCTGCTCCTGAACCATTGAGTCCATAACGGCGTTGCCGTCGTGAACCTCGCCCAGCTTCCTCGTTTTTCCCGTAAAGAACAGTATGCGTTCGCTGGTAGTTGTTTTTCCTGCGTCTATGTGCGCCATAATTCCAATATTGCGCACGAAAGGCAATGCGTATTTTCTAGGCATTCTTTTTACCTCGTTTTGTAGAATCCGTTTTTCGGTAACGATATTATAATCGTAGCGGTTTTCGTATAAAATAAATCCAGCGACAATATCATTTATATAATGGACAAATTGCATGAATTTCATTAAGTACGATACATTATATTGATATTTTTACTTTTCGTCAACCTTTTTAAGGGCGTTTTCGGTTATTTTAACGTCCAAACGACTAATAAACAGTCAAGCGTTAAAATAGCAGTTTGCTTCCAAGCTAGCAAATATATGCGGAGTCGAGTAAAATACCGATTCTCTTAATACTATCCTACTGCAATCGATCATATAATACTTACGAACATATGATATTACGGGCTTTGCAAAATCGTTCGGATATTGTCAACATATAGTACTACTTCTACTTACTTATTAAATAATGCCGACGGTTGTGATATCCTCGTTGATAAAATGTCGGCACTACTTTTGCGGCGATATCCTCGTTTGGATTAAGCAAGTAATACTTTTACTTACTTATTAAAAGATGCCGACGGCTGTGATATTCTAGCAAAGAATAGCTAGTATTTTAAAGTCTTGCATACTAGTAAAATCAGTGATATTACAAAGCAAGTCAATAACGTAAATTTGTTTATAAGGAAAGGAACAACTTGAAAGTTATAGTATATGACAGCGGAATAGGCGGATTGAGCGTGCTTTCCGCGCTTTTGAAAAAGACCTGTCAAACAAAGTTTATGTATCTTTTCGACAGCGGAGGAATGCCTTACGGAAGTAAATCGCCCGAAAGCCTGACCGAGCGGGCGGTTAACGCTTTGGAGTATGCCGACAACGCCTTTCATGCGGATATGGCAGTTATTGCCTGCAACACGCTTACCGCAAACTGCATCGACGTACTAAGAAAGCTGTTTTCCTTCCGTATAATCGGAATAGAGCCGCCTATCAAGCAGCTTGCCCACATAACGAAGCCTCTGTTGCTTGCCACGCCACAGACAGTGAACGCGCCGCGAATTAAGGAGCGGTTCGAAAAATACGGATATGTCGGTCTTTCTCTGCCCGATTTGGCGCAGATGATCGAGAACGAGCTTAAACACGGTCAGCCAAAAGACGACATACATAATAGCTTGTGCATTGCAGGAGCAAGCCAAAGCAAAAATCATTGCTGCAATAGAAAAATCGGTTATTCCCTAATCGATAAAAATGGCAGACATCGCATTTCCTCATACGTCCGTCAAGCTTTTTGCAAAAGCGACGTTTTCAAGGAGTACGGTTCAACGGAGGAGGTTAAAGGCTTAGCCATAGGTTGCACTCACTATTCGTTGGCAGCCGATGCGATAAGTTCTGTCTTTCCTAAAGCCGTAACCGCAGACGGAGCAGTAGCAGTTGCAAGCTACGCTGCACAGGAAATCGCTAAATCCAATGTGAGCATAAACACGGACCTTCACGCAAAGCCGCGAAAGAATAGCTTGAGCTTCGGTAATACCGTACAATTTTGCGATTTTGCGCAGAATAAGAAGCTTATCCACACCTATGCAGATATCCTCGACAAACTTAGGCAGCAACAAATACTCATCTAATCGGCAGGGCAGAGGATAAACTTTTTTGAATTTATGGTTTGTTTTCATTGTTGGGGCGAGGCAAAAGTCGACTATGTCCGCTTTTCGGATTATCATCTTATTGTTTATTGCCGTGTTCTTCTTTTTTAAATGCTATTTCAAGAAAATCACTCAAAATAACGCGCGCAAACACTTGACATATAAATTACTTATGGTATAATAATAGTGATAGTTACTATTTTCGAAACATTAATTAGTATACAGAAGAAATCAAAGTATAGTACGTTTTTTATCGATGATAATACGATTGAAATAGACGGTTTGTTTGCGCTTGAAGCTATGTGTAAATTATTTATCGACAAACGGCTGGGCGGTTATAAACGAAAACGAGTGGTATTATGGGATATTCAAAGCAAAGGGAGTTGGTCAAAGCTATTGTGGCGAGCAGTTGCGCTCACCCTTCGGCGACCGACATATATTTGGAGGCAAGGAAGACTATACCCGACATAAGCTTGGGAACGGTATACAGGAATCTATCCTTACTTAGTCAAAGCGGTGAGATCTTGAGGATTCCCGTGGACAAGGGTGACAGATTCGACAAAACGACCTGTTGCCACGCGCATTTTTGCTGTGTCAAATGCGGAAGGGTGTTCGATGTTCCTACAGACGGAATGGCGGCTCTAGCCGATCGCATATGCGACCACGGACATGATGTAAAACGCACCACCTTGCTTTTCGAAGGGGTATGCAAATCGTGTGCGAAGTCTGATGAATAGTGCAGACACGAGGTTAAACCTTGCTGTATTTCTTTTTTAGGGAAGGCATATATAGTGCGAAGTCTGATGAACAGTGCCGGCACGTAGTCAAACTAAGCTTTTAAACTTATGAAGAAAGGCAAATCGTTTATAAAGAGGGTTTTGTATGGCAGAGCATACAAAAAGAGGTACACAATAGGCAAAATGCCGCCAAAAGGGGCGGCTATGTAATAAATAAAAGTGAGGTATAAAAAATGGAAAAATGCAAGAATAAGTTTTTTATCTGCAAACACTGCGGAAATTTAGTAGGACTAATTGAGGAATCGGGCGTGCCGATGGTATGCTGCGGCGAAAAAATGACAGAGTTGGTTGCAAACACAACCGAAGCAGCTGTAGAAAAGCATGTTCCGGTAGTAACCGTGGACGGAAATACGGTTAAGGTAGCTGTGGGAAGTGTGGCGCACCCAATGATTGCCGCTCACTACATAAAGTGGGTATATCTTATGACGGATAAGGGCGGACAACGCAAATGCTTAAAGCCCGATATGGCTCCCGAGGTAAGCTTTGCCCTTTGCGATGAGAAGCCCTTGGCGGTTTATGCGTACTGCAATCTGCACGGACTTTGGATGGTCGAGCTGTAAAGGAAAAAATCCGTTAAAAGCCAAAGTAAGTTTCACAGTGGAACTTACTTTGGCTTTTAACTTAATCTTGTTTGCAATCTACACTAAGGAAAAATCTACTTTTACATTAAAGATTTTAATTGTCATTTCATAGGGTTTAGTGTATAATAATTGATGGAGGTAATCTGATGATTTTTGAATTTTTCCGTTACCCGGTCGATATGTTGTACGAGGTTTTCAATAAAACTGCTAGCGATACAATCGGTATGAATTATTACTATCAAACCGTATCGAATCTGTCCGATGGTTTTTTATCGGCATTAGCGTTTGTATGCGCCATATTGTGTGCGTTGGTTTTGCATGAAATATCGCACGGATTTGTCGCCTATAAGTGCGGTGATGATACTGCAAAGAGAATGGGAAGACTATCGCTCAACCCGTTGAAGCATTTGGATCCGATTGGAACGCTTTGCATGGTGTTTGTCGGTTTCGGTTGGGCAAAGCCGGTGCCCATAAATCCCGTTCGTTTTGACAACTACACCAAGGGCTTGCGTCTGGTTTCGGTTGCGGGAGTCACGATGAACTTTATTTTGTCGTTCTTGTCTACGGGATTTTTCTTTTTGGTGAGATTAATCGTGAGTAGCATTACACTGACTCAAGGCTCGGTGCTATACTATCTGCTATACTTTTTATACATTTTCTTCAAATTCGGTGCGATACTAAACCTATTTTTGATGTTTTTCAACCTGCTTCCGATATATCCTTTGGACGGTTATCGTTTATTGGAAACATTTTTCAGAGTTGACAACAAATTCTTGCTGTTTTTACGCAAGTACGGTATGTATATTTTAATTGGCTTTGTTGCTTTGGGATATATTTCAAGCTTTATAGGAGTCAACCTGAACGTTATCTCGATTGCGCTAAACTGGGCGGCGAATCTCGTAATCAAGGTCTTTTCCCTGTTTTGGGGATTGATTTTTTAGCTAAGCGATTCATTTGATCGATTGAGCATTTGGGGGATACGTATATGAACGACATCGGATATTCCGTGAGCGCGGATAGCGGGAAAGCTTTTAATTTACATCTAAACAATTTCGAAGGACCTTTGGATATGCTTTTATATATGGTCAAAGAGGCAAAGATCGAAATTGTGGACATCTTTGTATCGGGTATAACCGACGAATTCCTGCGTTATATGAGCGACATCGAGGATTTGGACGTTGACAGCGCAAGCGAATATATGGCGATGACCGCAACTCTTTTGGAGATAAAGTCCAAAGCACTGTTGCCCGTTACAGAGGAGCCGACTGATGAAGAGGATCCCGAAAGGGAATTAATTCGCCGTTTGGAAGAGTATAAGCTTATGAAGGAAGCTTCAGAGAAGCTGAAGAAAATCGAGAACGTAGCCTCGCTCTACAAACACTCCTCCGTGAAGGTGGAGCCGAGATTTTCGGCTAAGGATTTCACTCTTGAGAGCCTTGTCGAGGCGTTTGCGAGGGTTATGCAGAAATATCAAATCGACAAGCTTGTAAAAACTCAACCGAAGGAAATCAGAAAGGACGTTTTTACCGTCGAGCAAAAGGTGGTTTTTTTGCAAAACAAGCTTCGGACTCACAAAAGGCTCTCATTTTTCGAGCTGTTCGAGGATGACTGCGATGTTGGAGAAGTTGTGGTGACTTTTTCCGCGCTGTTGCAGCTTATGAAACAAAACTTTGTGCTTGTCAAGCAAAATAAATGCTATGGGGACATTTCTATCGCCCAGAATCCCAAATACAAGCCGAATAACGCAGACGTAGTTTAGCGAGGTCGAACCACCGATATATCAAATAAAGTTAAAACATATTTGGATTGGCTTTCGTTCGCGCCTTGCCGTCAAAAGCAATGTGAGGACGAATAAACGCAACGGGTGATAAGCTGACCTTTACTCGTTGCAAGGATAAAGGAGAATCACACGAAAATGTGATTTATCGGAAAACATGGATAGTATTACAATCGCCGGTATTATGGAAAGCATACTCTTTGCCAACGGTGATGCCGTTGACATCGACTACATAAATGAAAAGCTGCTAATCGCTGCGCCCGATGAAGCCGCGCTTGCTATTTTGCGTGCAAAGTATTCGGGGAATAGCGGGATTTTACTGATGGAATTTAACGGCAAGCTGCAGTTTTGCACGAACCCTCTGTATATCAAGGAGGTATCCGATGTGCTCAATCCGATAAGGGAGAAGGAGCTTACGAACACTGTCTTGGAAACCTTGGCGATAATTGCGTACAAGCAACCGATAACGCGCACGGAAATCGAGGAGATTCGTGGCGTGGACTGTACTTACGGCGTGCAAACCCTGTCAAAGCTTGAATTGATCGAGGTTGTGGGAAGAAAAGATGCCATAGGCAAGCCTTTGCTTTTGGGGACGACCGATACGTTTCTAAAGAGGTTTTCTCTCAAAAATGTGGACTGCCTACCCGACTATGACAGAGTTATGCAAATTCTTGCCGAGAAGCAACTCAACAGCATCGACTCCGACCTATTCAATATCCACGGCAGCGGTGAAGCTGCCGAAATCGCCATCGATGAGTCAATTAATTACGATCGGGAAGGGAACATCGACAGGCTTGAGGATGAAAAAGCAAGCGACTCGGAGGCTTCTGCAAAGGGCTATTCTGTAAGCGGCGAAGAAGGCGAAGTATCAAATTCCGACGATAGTGAAAATAGTATTGCGGAAAGTCTTGGCGACGAGATAAAGGAAGGCAATGCGAAGGGAAATAACGCAATCGAGGATGCTAATGCAGATAATTGTGTTGATAAAAATATAGCTGTCGACGAACACAAAAACAATGAAGAAATGAGTTTTGAGGAGGATATCCCCGACTTTTTGAAGGGCGAGGATATAACGCATATCGGCGGATAAACGTATCCATTCTTATTCCATGCTTATTTATATTTTGCTACCGTCAAGTAAATGAAGCAAAAATTACCTATCCGTTTCTATTGCCGTAGGGGTATCGAAAAAAGACATAACGCATATCTGAGGAATGGAATATTGCTCACATTTCGGTTTCAATTACTCTTTTGACCGAAAACACATCGAAATCGGGATTAAGCGCGGTGCAAACCGTTGTTGGCGGAAGCTCCGAATGTTCGATGCGATAAATCCTTTGTTCAAGGATTTTCTTGTCGTATATTTCAAACATTCGGTAAAACGGCGTGGCTACGCCGTATTTTTTTGACAAGCCGAAGTCGATCGGTCGCAGTTCGAAGCTGTCAAGTGGTTTTTTTAAACCCTTTCCCGTATATTTTGCATAGCTTTCCTTTGCCGTCCAAAAATACACCGCCGAGGCAGGTGTTTGGCTGATGTAAGTCTTCTCGTTCTGACAAAAATACCTATTTGCGACCTTAAAAATTCTATCCGAGTCAAATTCCGAATCGATACCGACCTCCGCCGACGAAAGCGCGATGCAAGCGATGTTTTCGGTGTGAGTGATGCTGCAAAAAATATCTTGTTTGTTTTTATTGATTGAGAGTGAACGTTCGTTGTCGGGAGTCTTTACCAACCATTTTCCCGATACGTTATGCAGAGTGCAGTCGGAATGTTCCGAAACACGGAGCGCGTACATAAGCAATGCGCCCGCTGTTGCACTTTGCTTGCGCTTTTGCGTGTCGTTGCAGCCAAGAACATACTCTCGGCGTTCGGAAGGTAGGCTGTCGATGAGACTTTGCGTATCGAAATCATCGATATTTGCGAAATAAACGCTCAAAAAGCTCATTGATCGCGCTCCCGAGGGTTGTTAACCACGTTAATAGGGTGTCCGTCAAAATAATTTTTCAAATTATTAGCAACTAGCTCGATGAGCTTTTGTCGGGTTTTGATACCCGTCCAAGCGACGTGAGGCGTAATAAAGCAGTTTTTGGCTGTCAAAAGCGGATTCGCGGCATCGGCGGGTTCTTTTACCAGCACGTCGAGATATGCGGCTGATACAATTCCGTTGTTAAGAGCGTCAGCCAACTCCCGTTCGTTGACAAGTCCGCCGCGCGAGGTATTGATAATTACGGCGGAAGGCTTCATTTGCGACAAGGACTCCTTGTTGACAAGGTTAGCCGTTTGTTCGGAAAAAGGCGCGTGCAAGCTCAAAAAGTCCGACTGCTCGAACAGCCGATTGCGATTGACGAGCTCGAACGGGCAGTCTTTTGGTTGCGTTCTCGTGCATACAATCACTCGCATATCGAATGCGGAAGCGAGTTTTGCCATGCGTTTTCCGATATTTCCGTAACCGAAAATGCCCAAGGTCAAACCGTTAAGCTCGAAAAAGGGGTAGTCAAAGCTCGTCAGGGAGGAAGTGAGATTCCATTTGCCCTCTTTGACGGCTTGAATGTATTGTCTTACGGAATTGGCATGATTAAGAATAAGTGCCATCGCATGTTGACTTACGCAATCGGTAGAGTAGTTTGGAACGTTGCAGACGGCTATGCCGTACTTGTCTGCATCGGCGATATTTACGATATTAAAGCCCGTCGCAAACAACCCGACGTATTTTAGACGCGGACACCGCATAAATATCTCGGCGTTCATTTTTGCGCGGTTGCACAAAACAGCATCGGCATCGGCGCAAGCATCGATAATTTCCGTTTGACTTAATTCATCAAAATAACGCACCTCGCCCAAGGCATCGATACTTTTATAATCCAAATCGCCTTTTGTGATTGTGCATTTATCGAGAAGTACAATTTTCATTTTTTTATCCATATGCAAAACAGTATTAAACAGCTCCATTTTTTCGACATACAGTATTAAGGCTTGTTGCATGCCGCCGAAGCAACACCGCGCAAGCGTGTAAATATGCACATCTGCGCGGTGTTTGGTGTGAATTTCGATTATTTATCTATAACGACATCTACGTTAACGAAAATAGGTTGCGTGTTCTTTGAATTGATTAACGGGCTTGTATCTCCTATTCCGACAAGGTCTTTTCCGAAGATATCGATAATATTGCCGCTAAAGGTCAACTGCGGAAGCCTTCCTACTACCTTACCGTTTTCTACCAAATAGGAGAGCATTACCGGGCAGGCAATATCGCCCTGTGGCGTGCTGTCCGCGCCGCTTACGATTTGAACCCATATAAACCTGTCGAGCGGCTTTGCGGCGGCTACGGTATATTGAGATTTTACGATTAGCTGATCGTAGATGATTTCGCTCACGGGGGTGTCATCATACGGAGCTGCCGCGCAATGGGTGTTTTGCAAGCCAAACTCCTCGGCAAGCTTTTTATTTGTGATAAGTCCGGTCAAAACGCCGTCCTTAATCAAGTAATCCACGTTGTTTTCCGAGATCGAGCCCTCGTCGTCGAAAATGGATCGCTCGCTTATTATGGTTCTGTCGCAATATACAGACAATCCGTCGGCAAATACCTTTTGACCGAGTTTTCCCTTTAAAATCGAGTTGCCTTGCGCATAGGAACGTGCCTGCAGGTGCTGATCCAAAAATGTTCCGAACATTTCGGCAGTCTCGTACATTATCGTGTACTTTCCGTCGGGCAGGGTTGCCTGCTTGTAGTAATTATCGCAAATCATATGCATATTGTCGATAACCGTCTGTTCCTCTTCCGCGCCGAATTTATCGGTAAAAACGTCGTAATGGAAAACGTCCATAATGTTTGCGGAGGATACTTCCTTTGCACATAGAGCCACATTAAACGCGCAATAATCCGATTTCAAGGTTGTATTGCGTGAGTTAGTGTAGGTTTTGTCGGATACAATCAACTCCATTTGACTGGCGGATATAATGAAAGTGGGAAATTCCTTCTTCAAACGTTCGGTGAGCTTAACCGAAGTTTCTAAAACCTTATCCGCGGGAAGCACATTGTTATGCTTTCTGACATCCGCTTGGACGTTTTCGGTGAGGCAACAGGGATACTCGATTCCCAGTCGGAGCGCGGCATTTGCCTTGTCGGTAAGCTCCTTTTCGCTCGTCTTGCCGACAGCTCCGCCTATTCCGATTAAGCCGTCCTTGTATACTCTCACCGTAGATTCGGTCTTTTGACGCTTTCTTAGCGATTGCACCTCGTTGCCCGCAATGGCGGCGGAGTAAGACTCTCTGTTTTTAACTATATATTCTTTTAATTCTTCCATATTAACCTCTTATGATAAGCCTTGAACGCTTTAGCTTACGCGCATTTTGCCGATTCGGATATAGGGACCGCCCATTGACACAGGCAAGGGGAATTGCTCGTTTTTACCGCAACCTCCGAAGAATGAGTCGTCGCTTTTAACAAAGGATGTCGCCCCCTCAATCAGTCCCAAGGTTTCAAATACGTTACCCGTAATAACCGATATTCTGACAGGTCTGCCTAACTTGCCATCCACAATCTCGTAGGCAGTGTTGGGAGCAATAGTAAAAGTGCTCATTCCCGATCCGTGATTATAATCGAAAATGAAATATCCTTTCTTGATAGGCTTGATCAGCTCGTCAAAGGTAAGATCTCCTACGCCCACCATAGTACCCGTCATTCTCACGATAGGTTCGAATTCGCAGCTTACCGCACGCGCATTGCCCGTCAATTCCTCGTCTAGAAGCGATGCCGTCGTTGCGTTATGCAGTCGTCCGCACAAAATGCCGTCCTTTATAAGATAGGTTTTTTTGGTTTTGGTTCCCTCATCGTCATATGGACAATATCCGCTTCCCAACTCATTGCCACCATCGTATATGGAAAGAGTGGACGAGCCTACTTTACTTCCGATAGCCCATTCCTTCTTCATGGTTTCATCGCCGATCATGAAGTCGGCTTCGGACTTATGTCCGAAGGACTCGTGCGCGAATACGCCGGTTACCATCGGCGACAATACAACGGGGAACAAACCCTTGTCGCAGTCTACCGCATTAAGCATAACATCCTCGCCACGCTTCTTGGCTTCCGCATATAACTCCTCAAGATTGTTGAAGTCGTCGAAAAACGGGTGAGATGCCCTCATAAATAAATCTCCCTTTTTGTCACCGTCAATCAAAGGCTCATAAGACCTTAATCCGATTAACTGATTATCGTAGGTAATATTCGCTCCCTTTGACGACCAAAATCTGAATATGCTGTTACGGTCACCGTAAACCAGCTTATTGAAAGTGGAATACTTCGAACTTCCCACAAGGTCAAACAAATCGGTCAAAAGCTTCATCTTGGTATCAATCGGAATATTTCTAACCGATTTATCCTCGAATTTAATCAGCTTGTCTCTGTTAACCTCGAAACGCTTAACAATAGGATTATCGTTAATCTCGGGATTGGGCTTAAGCTGTGCATACATTCTATCCAATTCGGACTGTATACCTTCGGTGTCCGTCAGGGATGAATAGAGCCAAAGCTTACCATCGAACACTCTAATAAAGGCTTGTACGTTGTTCCTTACCTTTAATGCGGTTAGCTTTTTATTTGTGTAGTCTATTTGTGTGTAAAATTTGTCTTCGATTCTAACGTCACTGTAGAATCCGCTGTGAAAATTATACATTCTACCACCTCCGCTTAAAATTATAGCATAATAATGTTAAATAATGCAAGCGATTATTTGAAGAATATCTAAATTAAGCATTATACTTTAGCATATACTTGTTTCTTTTGTTTATAAATGATGGTATCGGTGCATAATATCGATTGCTTTTTAGCGGTCGGAAATTAATTTGCACGTCCTAAACCGCAAGCTATGTATTTTCGGTGCATTCATTGGTTTCATATTTAGCAGATAGATTACATACATTTTGCACGTTCATAACCGCAAGCTATGTATTTTCGGTGCATTCATTGTTTTTCCGATTTATGCAGTAAAGCTTCCTACTTTTCGCTTTGCAACCGCAAAATACGTATTTTAAGTGTATTCATTGGCTTTCAGTAGCAATTTTATATGTTTGTGAGGTGTAGTCTTAAAGCAAGTCGGTATTCGGAAATGGAATGCTCGATAAAAAACTGTTGACAAATTATCCGATATATGATAATATAAAATAGCTTTTAAAAGTTAATCAATTCAACTATGAATATGCAGGCATTCGGATACAATATTAATATACGACTACGATTTACCGTATTAAATATTGTAGCGGACAAATAAGGCGTTTCGATGAGACATTTGAGAAACGAAAAGCTATTGAGGACTGAACATGAATATACTAGTTTCCGGTTTGATTAATATAGAAACCAGCATTCCCGTAAGGCAGTTTCCGATAAACTATTACCCTGTGGATTATTTATTCGGAGGGATAGAAAGTTGTGTATCGGGCGTAGGGTTCAATATCGCAAAGGCGTTATCGGTATTGGGTGATACGATCGATATGGTGTCGCTTATCGGTAACGATTTTTACGGAAGCTTTGCCATTAAGGAATTAAAGGGGTGCGGTATAAATACGCGTCTTGTGAAGAAGCAGCTAAGTCGGACTTGCCATTCGGTTGTGATGTACGATCCGCATGGCGACAGACTGATTTATTGCGATCTAAAGGACGTACAAGAGAAATCGTATATACAAAATGCCGACAAGGCGTTGATGCGTAGCGATATTGCTCTTTTGTGCAATATTAATTTCAGTCGTCCTCTGTTGAGCCGTGCAAGGCAGTTAGGCATCCCGATTGCCACCGATTGCCACGTTTTGTCCGATATAAACGATGATTTCAATGTGGAATTTATGAGATACGCAGACATTTTGTTTCTGAGCAATGAGGCAATCAAGGGAACCGAGCATATTTTCATTCAAAAGCTAAGCGAAGCTTATGACAGTAAAATCATTATAATTGGAATGGGAAAGGAAGGCGCGTTGCTTTACGATCGAAGCATTAACAGAATAAGGCATTATCCTGCAAAAAGAGCCGAAGACATTCCATACACAAGCGGAGCGGGCGATGCGTTGTTTGCCAGCTTTGTACATTTTTACGCAAAAACTAAAAACGCGGAGAAATCCCTGCATTATGCACAGGTTTTCGCCTTCAATAAAATCCATTCCAAATTAAGTTCATCGGGATTTTTGACAGAGGAAGAATTATTGAAAAGGCTGTAATATAAACGGTATCATCGGCAAATAACGTGGCTGAAAATCCGCTTCTTTTGAAGCTTCGGAAGTTAAATATATGTGGCTTAAATGTGGCTGAAAATCCGCTTCTTTTGAAGTTTTAGACGTTAAATAGAATTGGATAAGGTAATAAGAGGTATAAATGTCGAATAAAAATAAAAGGCTGAATGAACAGCAAGAACGTGCCAAGACCGAGAGAAGAAGGCAACGTTTCGGCAAGGTAATGCTTGCGGGCGAAAGAAGCGGCCATGTGGAGAAGCTGGTGAATGAGCTGTCGGGCTGGGGCTTTTTCAAGTACTTGTTTTCTGCTCAAATGTTCAAGATAATCGGATTAAACATAATTATGCTTTTACTTGCGGTGCCTGTCGTATATCTTCCGGTAAGGTACACGATAATGGAGAATGCAAACACGGCGTCTAACTATCCGTATTCATACAGTGTGGGTTTGGGC
>JAQVMT010000003.1 GCA_028703495.1 Clostridia bacterium
TGTGCTTGCATACTCCTACGACTCCGTGATGTACGGTGCTAACGTTACAACCGCGCAAACCACCTCGGTTTTCAAGTTGGACTAACACGACGTTGCGAATTGGCGATTATGCTTGCGTTGCAACCGAAACTTGCGATGTAAGGCATTGTAATAAACGTAAAGAATGGGTTACCCGAGGGTAGCCCTTTCTTTAATGGTAAGTGCGAAGCTTATCTTTAATATAATACCAAAACGGCGCAACAATCCCGAAGCCATCAATCTCTAATTGAGAAGCTATTCAGCATGTACTCACCCGAAGGAGCAAAGCTTTGCTGCCGTGTGAGGTTTGGATAGAGCAATCGAACGCGCCGACATGGAAAGCTGTCGTGCTGTTACTCCTACGATTGCGATGGATTATGCAGGTAGATAACCTACGCGACGACATGGAAAGCTGTCGTGCTGTTATTCCTACGATTGCTATGGATTATGCAGGTAGATAACCTACGCGACGACATGGAAAGCTGTCGTGCTGTTACTCCTACGATTGCGATGGATTATGCAGGTAGATAACCTACGCGACGACATAGAAAGCAGCTATGCTGCCTAAAACAGTAAAATAAATGATAGAAATAAACGACACAAAAAACTTTGAAATCGACAGTATATTAACCTGTGGGCAGGTCTTTCGCTTCCGCCCCTTGCCGACAGATGAAATGTCTGTCGTTTTAAAATCAATCGGTGCGGAGGCGGCAAGCCGTGAAGGAATGCTCTTGCGGGCAAAGTGCTACGAGCTTTTTGCGGGAGATAAGCACGCGACAATCGTGCAAGCCTCGTCCGTTGCTTATATTTTCGGCGATGACGGGTATTTTGCTGATTACTTCGATTTGGCTTCCGACTATTCGAGCTTGGGGGAGGAGGTAT
Organism: Clostridia bacterium; assembly: GCA_028703495.1. Classification (GTDB taxonomy): domain Bacteria; phylum Bacillota; class Clostridia; order Christensenellales; family CAG-314; genus JAQVMT01. The sequence continues at coordinate 901 of JAQVMT010000003.1, forward strand.
TGCAGGCTTTTCCCAAAATCCAAGCTGCTTTGGAGTTCGGAAAAGGCATTCGCATTCTCAAACAGGAGCTAAAGGAAACGGTCATCTCCTTCATTATGTCGCAGAATAACAACATAAAGCGCATTCAAGCCACCATAGAGAGGCTTTGCGTGGCATTGGGGACAAAGACCGAGTGCGGCTTTGCCTTCCCGACGGGCAAACAGCTGGCTTGTGCCGACCGCGCTTTCTATGATTCTATCGGTTGCGGATACCGATCGCGCTACCTTGTTGAGGTCGTTAATGCGATGAACGAGGGCTTTTTTGACGGCTTCGAGCGGCTTGACACGCCGAAAGCCAAGGAAAAGCTATTGTCGCTTTGCGGAGTGGGCGAAAAGGTGGCAAACTGCATATTGCTTTTCGGACTTCACCGAATGGATGTATGCCCGATAGACACATGGATGAAAACTGCGTACACATATTGCACAGGACTACCGCCGACATCGTTTCCGCAAATGCATGCTTTCTTTGGCGCAACCTTCGGCAGCAACGCAGGCTATGCCCAACAACTACTGTTCAATTATCTCCGCAACGGAAATACGAGCAGATAGCTTATAGCAGGAAGTGAGCACAAACTTTCGCAAAGGGCTTGACTGTGGGCAAATAGGGTTAGGTCATTTGCTTCGATGATTGACCGAGGTTATTAATTTTGTAGTATGGTTGTATAACGGAAACGAGTATCCGGTATACTATTTGCGCCAAACGAGGCAAATGCGGAGCGATAAGAAATCACAAAAAGGAAATGCGGTAGGGCAGGTGTTCGATATTACTGTGAAAACTAAAAAAAAACGCAAAAAAAGCGAAAAAACAGTTGACAGTTTGGGCTAAATTATGTATTATTAGTAGGCTATTGATTTGGTTGCGCAAATCGGGGTGTAGCGCAGTTGGTAGCGCGCATGGTTTGGGACCATGGGGCCGGGAGTTCAAGTCTCTTCACCCCGACCAGCCATCAAGAGGGCCTTTAGCTCAGTTGGTTAGAGCGGTCGGCTCATAACCGATTGGTCCGGGGTTCGAGTCCCTGAAGGCCCACCACCGATTCCCGTTTTGTAAGCTTACATTTGCGGAAGTGCTTACGAAAAAGTCAATTTTCCGTGTTTTATCGAGATTTTCGTCGATTTCTTATAAGGAAACGGCAGTAAATTTCGGTGGTATGTTTGGTCCGGTAGTTCAGTTGGTTAGAACGCCAGCCTGTCACGTTGGAGGTCGAGGGTTCGAGTCCCTTCCGGATCGCCACTAAGTCGGCATAGCTACGCATTTGCTATAGCTATGCCGATATTATACGGAAAGCAGAAGCGGGCAAAATGCTTCGGTAGCTCAGTTGGTAGAGCAGGGGACTGAAAATCCCCGTGTCGGTGGTTCAAGTCCGCCCCGAAGCACCATTGCTTGCGAGCAAGCGGAAAACGGCAGAGGCTTGCAAACGCGAAGGGTTTAGCCGTGAAGCAAGCGGAAATATCGTGTTTGTGTATAAACCTCTTGAGGGTAGCCTGTTATAAATCCGCGATTGCGAAGCTCGCCGAGACTAACTTCAAGGCGGGGGGAAAGTGTCGTTTCGGCAACGGGGAAAAGACGACTGCGAAATATGCTGGTGTAGCTCAATCAGGCAGAGCAATTGATTTGTAATCAATAGGTTGTTGGTTCGATTCCGATCACCAGCTCCAAAATAAATAATCATTTTGAAAATGGGAAGATTCCCGAGCGGCCAAAGGGAGCAGACTGTAAATCTGTTGTCGACGACTACGGTGGTTCGAATCCACCTCTTCCCACCATAAAAGTACTGTTATTTTGATACAAAATATGTATCCGATAACAGTATTTTTTTATGCTTTTTAAGGCTTTTTAGTGGCAAAACAGGCGATTTGTGCGTTTTTGCTATTTTCTTTGGTTAGTTGTCGACCGTTTTTGCCACTCGGCAGACGTTTTGACTGTTCGGCATACAAAGGGCAATCGTCAATTTATGGTAGCAATCGTTCAATTATTGGGGGTAATCGTTCAATTTATCCCCCAATCGTTCATTTTATGGGGTAATCGTTCAATTATTGTTCTCAGGAAACGTTAAATATGTAATAAATCTTTGTTAACAAAATGTTTACAGGAACAATCCACAAATGGGCGTCAAATACTTGACGCCATAAAGCGGACGTGGTATAATAAAGAAAAATAAGTGGAGAACTATTTGCATGGTTGAAATTAGTAATTTTAAGCTATGGCTAACTGAGCATAAGAACTATATTCCTAAGACAATTAGTAATACCGCTTCAAGGCTAAAGAGAGCGGACAGCATACTCGGTTGGTATAACGATGATATTTATCTTTTTCGTCTTGAGCAAACCGATGGATATCAAGCATTATCGTGTGATGTTCGTTCTCAGATTAAGCGTGCTGTCAAATTGTATAGCGAATACGTTAATGAAAATCAACCTCAGAGTACAAAAAGCTCAAGGAGAAAGACTATGAATATTCTATCACTTTTTGCCAACATAGGTGTTGCAGAAGCGTACCTAAAAGACATGGGATTTAATGTTGTTGTGGCAAATGAACTTATAGAACGACGCGCAATATTATATTCAAAAATTTACCCTGAAACACATATGGTGTGTGGAGATATAACAAGCAAAAAAGTTTTTGATGGAATTGTGCAGGAGGCTATTGATAAAAATGTCGATATTATTATGGCTACACCGCCTTGCCAAGGAATGAGTACCGTAGGTCAGATGCAGGCAGATGATATTAGGAACAGACTTGTTTGTCAAGTTGTGGAGGCGGTAAAAGAGATTAATCCGAAATACGTAATGATAGAAAACGTTCCAGCGTTTTTTACGACTGAAATAGTTGTGGGTAATGATAAAATTCTTATACCTGAGCTTCTCAATAAAGAGCTTGGAGATAAATACGTTATTAAAAAAGCTATCATTGACACAAAGGATTACTCTGTTCCGCAAACAAGGGAGAGGGCTATAGTATTGATGACTCGTATTGACCAAACAAAAGTTTGGACTGTACCGGATAAGGACGGAGTTATAATAACAATGAGGGATGTGATCGGTGATATACCAAAACTTGACCCGTATATAACGGATGTGGATGAGAAGGAACTGTTAGAAATTGTTCCTCATTATTATGAAAGAGAAGCTGTGGCGTTGCAAATCTCTAAATGGCATACACCGCCGCATCATATAAAAAGACAGGTTGTTGCGATGCAGCACACTCCTTCAGGGCAAACTGCTTTTGATAATGAAGTATACTACCCTATAAGAGCGGATGGTAAGCCAGTTAAAGGTTTTCATAATACTTATAAACGACAGAACTGGGATGCTCCGGCTTATACCGTCACTATGGATAACAGGAAAATTTCATCTCAAAATAATGTTCATCCAGGAAGAGTGGAATACATTGACAAGGATGGTCAAGAGATATATTCAGATGCAAGAGCCTTAACTCTTTATGAATTGATGAAAATAATGTCAATCCCTGATACTTGGCCTGTTCCAGAAGACACTTCAGAAGCCTTTCTTAGGCGAATTATAGGAGAGGGCATTCCTCCTGTGTTTGTCAAAAAAGTGTTTGAAAAACTGCTATAGGAGAGAAAGTAATGAGTAAACTCAAAGGGCTGTCTTTATTTGCTAATGTTGGAATAGCAGAAGCATATATGAAAGATATTGATGTTGAAATAAAGGTGGCAAATGAAATCGATGTAGAGAGAGCCCGTTTTTATCAAGACATATATAAAGAAACTCACATGATTTGCGGAGATATTACCGATGATAAAGTCAGAACACAAATTGTAAAAGAATCAATATCGAATGGTGTTGATTTTGTTATGGCAACACCTCCGTGCCAAGGAATGAGCGAAGCAGGTCTGAGATTGGAGTTTGATAGTCGAAATCAGTTGGTTTGGTATGCTATTGATGTTATCAAACGAATCAAACCTAAATTTGCGTTTCTTGAAAATGTGCCAAAACAGTTAACCACAAAAATTCGTCTTGGTAACGAAATATTGTTAATACCAGAATATATTAAGCGAGAATTGAGCGAGGACTACACCTTTAACAACGAAACACTAATAATGGCAAAAGACCATGGTGTCCCACAGCTTAGAGAGAGGAACATTTTTTTATTAGTGAGAAAGGACCAAGATGTTGTGTGGGAATTTCCTAAAAAACTACCAGAAATAACACTTGAAGATGCGATAGGTTCTTTGCCAAGTCTTGACCCTCTTCTTCGAGAAGGAATGGATGAAACCCTTAAGCATTTTCCTGAATATGAGAAGAAGAGACAAGCTGGACTATCCGTTTCTAAGTGGCATTATCCTCCAAAACACTCATGGAAACAAGTGGAATGGATGTTACATACTCCAACTGGAAAATCTGCAATATATAACGATGAATTTTACCCGCAAAAAGCAGATGGTACTCCAGTAAAAGCACATCATAATTACTACAGAAGAATGAAGTGGAATATGCCTTGTCGTACGGTGACGCAAAATAATGGTGTAATATCGTCATTGGCATGTGTCCACCCTGGGAAACCATATAGCAGTCAAAATGGAGAAATACTATATAGCGATCCAAGGGTTTTAACAATATATGAATTGCTAATTGTAATGTCACTTCCGTTGGACTGGCCAATTCCTGAATGGGCAGAAGAAACTTTTATACGAAAAGTATTTGGTGAAGGTATCCCTTCAATGCTTGTAAAAGAGATTATGATGGTTTTGTTGAAACAAATCACAAAGGAGAATGACTAATATGGGGAAAATTGTAATGCCAAAGAACAGTGCGTTACTTAACGAGATAGAGTCAGTACTAAAAATTTATTATGAGGAAGGCGACTGGCTCTCTAATGATACGTACAAGAGAAAGCTCATGGCGATAATCGGAGATGATCAATACTCGTCATCTTATACAAAGAAAGCTCAGATTACTTCCTATTTTGGATTTACAATCTGGGAGGACATAAATAATACGCATTCTATGCGACGCATAACGACTAACGGAATAAAGTTTTATAGGTCTTTATTGGAGAAGGATTACGATGCAATAAGAGAGGAACTTCTTGTTTCTTTGGAAACCGTATCTTTTGGCCGAAACAACTATGGTTGTCCAGATAGTAATTCCGATATAGAACCGCCGTGTGTGTTTGTAAGGGCAAGTATGGATTTGGGGTACCTTACATATAAAGAATTTGCCTATATTCTATGGAAATTGGAAGATTGTGGCGGAAATTATACGGATACTATTGAAGAAATAAAACAGTTGCGTTCCTCGTATTCGTTTTCATTAGACAAGGAAGCTATGAAATATACGGATTGTAAGCCCATTATGGTCTTGGTTCGTTGGGGATTTTTATACGAAAAGGACGATGCAACAGGAGCAAAACAGATTATAGTTCATCCTGATGTTTTGAAAAAATTTGAAGCGCGGTTAAAAAATTTAAAAGTTTATAATATAGACAAAGCACCATTTTTAGATGTAGCAATCACTACAGATTCTATCTCTCGTTATAGAGGTATGCCGCTTTCGGTCGAGGATAGAATAATTGCTAAATACAACGAGATAAAAGATTCACTTCCTGATTTTGAAAAGTATTATAAGGAGTTCTGTGATAAGTTTTCGCCAGAAATGCTACAGTGCGTAGAAGGGGAGGAATTGTTAAAATACATATTTTTGTCTGGTGATAACAAGGATAATATGTGCTGGTGGTTGGAATTCAATCAGCCGATACACGAGTATTTTGGTAGCATCAAGAGTGGAACGGCTTGTAAATATGGCCTGTTTTTCAGTAAAGAAAAGGGTGCGTGGGTTACTGGCTCCTCGCAGAAACCCATTATTTTGTCTATTGAAGAAGCAATTGCCCTTGGAACTGATATGCGAGACAAGATTGTCGCCGCTGCGAAATATATCTCTCAATTAGGGAAAATATCGTCAGTTGAAGAATATATCGTCATCGACAAAAAAGTTAATGAAATTATCGGGGACGCAAATAAGGTGTGGCTACAAAAGTATTTTCATATGATATTTCCGCATCTTTTTGCAACATTCACAAATGATGCATGGCAGAACCACGTATTGTTTTCATGCGGCTTAACACCCAAGGAAGGACGATATGTTCGTAGTGGGCAGATAAGCCTTTTTGCTACGGGATTGGGTATAAGTAATGCGGCTTTCGCTCAAGTCGTATATCAATTGTTCGGTGGAATAAAGCATTTTTATCGTTTAGGAACAAGCGATGCAAGTGCAAATTATTTCTCTGAGTGGCAAGCAGAAAAATATGCTGCTGTCGGTTGGACAGGACTTGGAGATTTATCTACACTAACAGATAAAGGGGAACTAAAAAAAGATGCCATCCTCGAAAAGATGACAGAGGATTATTACCCTGAAGACGGCAGAACTGCATCCAAAAAAGCGGGCGAAATATGCACATTCTTTAACACAAATACTGAAGATTCTTATTTTGTTGCGATGGATGGAAAAACTCTTCTTGCACTTGGTAAAGTAAGCGGTGAATACTATTTTGATGCGTCAAAGCCTTTGGGCCACTGTAAATCAGTTGAGTGGCTTCACTGTTTCAAAAATGAAGAATTACCTACGACGGAAGGTTTGCGGACGGCTTGTTTTGAGATTGATGATAACGAAAATATGTTGTTTTTATACAATGCTCTAAATGAAAACAATGCAGTCTTTAATGATGAGGTAGAATCAGAAATTGAAGAGGAGATAACCAAAATGATAGAGAGAAAGCCAAGAGTGCATAAAACGCACGATTTAAACTGTATAATTTATGGTGCACCTGGCACTGGAAAAACATACTCTACGGCAGAATATGCTATTGATGTATGTGAAAATAAGAAAACAGAATTTAGGCAGCTTTCAAAGGAAGAGCGTATCGAGCTAATGAAGAAGTACGAGCAGCTTGTGTCTGATGGCAGAGTTGTCTTTACTACTTTCCATCAAAGTTTTGGCTATGAGGACTTTATACAGGGTCTTCGGCCTGATACAAAATCCGATGGTATGAAGTTTAAAACGGTTGACGGTGTATTTAAGAAAATTGCTGATAAAGCAATGATGGATACTGAAAACGACTATGTAATGATAATTGACGAAATTAACCGTGGAAATATATCTAAAATTTTTGGAGAGCTTATTACGCTTATCGAAGATGACAAACGGTGGGGTGAAGCAAATCAATTAAGTGCTATTCTTCCATCCGGTCAAAGGTTTGCGGTTCCAAATAACCTTTATATTGTCGGTACGATGAATTCCGCTGATAAATCCATTTCTCTAATTGATACGGCATTACGTCGCCGTTTTGCGTTCGTTGAAAAAGCACCAGATGCAAGTATTATTACTAATCCAAAAATAAAAGCTGTTCTAATTAAACTGAATACATACATAAAAAGTGAATTGCGTAGTACTGATTTACTTATCGGACATGCATTTTTTATAGGCAAAGAAGAATCTGATCTTGGTGAGGTGATGAATAATCACATCATTCCCTTGCTGTATGAGTACTTTTTCGACGATGAAAACAAAGTAAAGAAAGCACTTGATTGCTTGGATGGGACACAATATGAAATTGATAAAGACTATCCTGGCAGAATTCGTATAAAGGCAAAAGTTGAATGAACACAATCGAGTTCAAAAAAATAAAGACAGCGCATCTCCCGACAAAATGGCAGAGTAAAAATATGATTGAAAGACTTGAGCAGTTTTTGCAAGCAAACTGGGAACAGCGGTCCGTCTTTTATATGGATAATGTTGTTACAAGTCGGCAACAGTTTATTAATTTCGATGTAAGCGGAGGAATAAAAACCAACAACTATATCGGAACGATTTGTTATGAAGGCGAAACATTAAACATTTTTCCTAAAGTATATAAGCTTGATGAGGATGATGATGAGACCGATACATGGAACACCGATGACCTTATTCATAATCTTGTCAATTGGTTGAATTATTGCGAAAAGCTCGAATATCCGTTTATTACGATAGATAGTGCATTATCGAGTACAACCAATCTGTTTGAGTTACTTGTAACTATTTTTGCTCATTATGTAAAGCGTGCATTAGATATTGCACCGTATCGTTGCTATGAGGATACTGCGGAGGTCGGTCAGTTAGTAAAAGGGAAAATTGATTTTAATCAGTATGTGACAAGGCAAATTCCAACGGGTAACTGGCACAAGGTTCCATATGTTTATTCAAATTTTGTCTTTGATAACAAATTGAATCGCATAATTAAAAGTACATGTAAAATGCTCTTTAATGCGACTACGGAAAAGAGTAGCAAAGAACTATTACGTAATTTACTATTGAGGCTCGGCGATGTTTCAGATGAGAATTGTATGCCGTCAGACTGCGATCGCATTCGTTTGAGTAAATTGCATAAGAGATATATTATATTACTTAGTTTGTGCAAAATGTTTCTGTTAAATAGGACAAGTACATATGAAATGGGTTCATCTCAGTCATATTGCTTTTTATTCCCGGCGGAATTGCTGTTTGAAGGTTTTGTTGGTGGTTTCGTGAAAGAGATGCTTGAGGGTGAAGCAAAGGTTAAATGTCAAGCAAGCGACCAGTATTTGGCAGACCTTGTTGTAGACGGAGAACTAATCGGACAGGCCTTTAATCTAAAAGAAGATATTCTGATTGAAACTGCTGATGCAGTAATTGTACTTGATACAAAATATAAAGAAATCGACCATTTTGATAGAATAAAAACAGACTTGAATAGAAAGCTGGGTATAAGCGATGCTGATATGAAACAAATGGCGGTTTATGCGGTCAAACGGAACGCTAAAAAGCTATTTCTTCTTTATCCGCTATACCGTCAAGAAGAATTGGAGAGCGTGTCGGTTGTGTACAATATCAAATGGGACGAGCAAGATTCACGGAAGACTGTGCCGCTTGAGATACTAAAAATCCCCTTCGTTTTTGATAGCGATGATGGTGTAACGATTGAAAAACTAAAAAGTGTACTTGAAAAGATAACAGCATAATCAAGCATTTTTTTGAGTGCGATGGTAATATTGCATTTAGGAGGAAAATATGGCAAAACAAAAGAAAATTAAAAGTCCTACGCAAATTGAGTTGATGGAGCCGGTGTATTCTGCTTTGGTAGAACTTGGTGGCTCTGCCACAATCGATGAAATTCGTGAAAAAGTTATTGATATGCTTCACCTTTCTGAAGAAATTATTGATGAGCCACATATTAATAACCCACAACAGACAGAATTGGAATATCAATTGGCATGGGCACGGACTCGACTTAAAAAATATGGCGCAATTACAAACAGCGCACGTGGAATATGGATGATATCGCAGGCTTTTTCTGGCAAAACATCAATATCAAAAGACGAAGTCAACGAGTACTTGAAAACCTTGAAAATATCAGATGGAAAAATGACGGAAGCCGAAGTGGCTCAAAATGATGACGACCCAACGAATGATAATATCGGCATCCCAGAAGAATTAGAACCGTGGAAAACAGAACTTGCAGAAACGCTACATAATATGAATCCGTTTGCATTCGAGCGGTTATCTATGCTTCTTTTACGAGAGTGCGGATTCTCGCAAGTAACAGTTACCAAAAAGACAGGGGACGGAGGAATCGACGGAACTGGAAAATTACGAATAAATGGAATATTCAGTTTTAATGTTGCATTTCAATGCAAAAGATTTGTGGGAAGTGTTTCCGCTGGGGATATTCGGGATTTTCGTGGTTCATTAACTACCGATATCGAAAAAGGAGTGCTTATTACTACGGGTACTTTTACAAAAGCCGCACGTGACGAAGCTACGAATGCAGGCAAACAACAAATCGACTTAATAGACGGCGAGGAGTTTATAAATAAGTTAATCGAGTATAGACTCGGTGTAACTGAAAAAAAGATATTTGAGGTCGACAAAACTTTTTTTGAAAAGGTATAATTGTTGATATGCGATATAAAAAGCATATCGCAAAGGATATGAGTGAAAATGAAGCGAAAAGTTACGGTAGGAAAAATAATAGGAACAGTTATTTGCAGTCTTATTTTTATAGGCGGCATTATTGTAATTGCTCTGAATATTGATGCCGAGACTGCTTTTCCTACCATAGGCGGAATACTGCTTGTTGCTTTCGGCGGAGGTTGTCTACTTAGCATTTGGTTTCCTCTTGACGGGGCATCAAAGACAAACGTAAGAATTGAAACAAGCGAGGAACGTGCGGAACGAAAGGCACAGCTAAAGGCTGCGAGAGATATTGCTATTGCGGCGATGCTTGTTGATGATGAAATTCGGTCGAGAAAAAAGAAAGATAAAAAAGAAAATGTCTGGGAAGATAATTCCGAAGACAACGATGACGCTGACCCAGATAACTGGTAAATAAAAATAGAGGAGAAGTTTATGACAACTATATCTTATACAATTTCAAAGTCAGGTACTACGGGGGACAGAGGTGTCGCAGTAAAGGGAGAGACTGAATTTATTATCAGAGAGCTTCAAAACAGTTGGAAACTAAAAAGTGGCTCTGCTGTGGTTAAAGTGGAGATGGTATACAGTAAGAAGGATTTTACCACTTTTGACTCCTTAAAAGAAGAATTGAAGAAGCAAGGTTATGAGATAAAGTGACAGAGGATAATGCAAAACTCATAGAGAAGAAAAAACATGATAAAAAGGTTATGACTTGGTTTTCGGTCGTAACTGGAGTTAGCGCGGCTGTTTTTCTGACTGTCGGACTTGTTATGGATGTAAATGGTAGTACTTATGCCGATGGAGTTCTTGCATTTTTTGTGTGTTGTCTTCTCTTTTGTGTTATGGGCATTATTATCATTTTGTTCATATCAAGGGCAATAAAGTATATTGAGCATCCCGAGTTAAAAGTAGCAAGAGATGAAAAACGTGCTAAATCGAAAGTTGGGTCATATTTTCGTAATGAAAACGGCGACAAAATGGTTTCATACAGTCACGATAGCTTGGTTAAGTCAAAGGAATATAGGACAAATCCATATACCGATGAGATTGAAGAAGACGATGGCTTGAGTATGGAAGAAATAGACTTTTTCGAGTCAGATATATATGACGATAAATAGGAGGGGAATATGAAAAAGAGTGTAATAATTTTTCTATCGCTAATTATGGTAGTGACATTGTGCATCGGACTGACGGCTTGTGGAAATACGGGCATAACAGTCTCGGTTACATTTATGGTTAAAGGTGAACAATATCATACCACCTCTACAGCACAAGGCACAATGCCTACGCTCCCGGCAGACCCCACCAAAGATGGATATACATTTGATGCGTGGTATTTTGATGATGAGGTATGGGAAAAACCATTGACCGCGCAGTCGTTCCTTGACCTTCCGATAAAAGAGAATATGACCATTACGGTCTACGCTCGTTTTACGCAGCAAGGCGATAATCCTGACCCAGGTACCAACCCCGGAACGGAGGAGCCTTCAACTCAAGAATTAACGTTTGATGAGGCGATAGCGATTTGTAAATCGGACGGACCACTGTATTATCAATTCTCGGCAAGCATTTCAGGTCAAACAGTAGCCAATATGGAAGGCTATGCTTCCAATACAGAAGTGATTGCAAAGAATACAGCTCCAGTTGGAGATGAACCGGATTTCTTTTATTATTGTGATGCGGCTACCGGAAAAATCTATGAGGTTGACAAAATCAACCAAAGGCTAATACAAAGCAGCGATCGCTTTTCTCAAATTGGTTTGCCGATAATAACGGGAGAGGGGACGGCAAGTACCGTATCCTATGATTCGAAAATATACGAGACTATGGATTTTGAGGTCGCAACCGATGTTTCTGTTCGTTTTTTGAAAGAGGATAATAAAGTTAAGTATATATTTTTAATAAAAAGCCCTGATACGATAGTATATTCGAATATCGTTATTGCGAGTAGTCTCCCGACGACAAGCGAACTGTATGGCGTAGGTGATTATGAGAAAATCGATTGGCTTGCGATTCAACAAAAAACCAATGCTATGTCTCCCGCTTTGACGATGGGGAACACTTATCATTTCAAACCGGTCGAACCATCCTCGCTTGTAGTAGGAAATATCATACTCGTTAGCAGGGTAATTGATTCGCAATTAGTCCAACTTATCTCACGAATTGTCGAAATAATGGGGAGCGGAGCAACGCTGTCGTTCGTGCTGAAAGCCGATGCCAATGCCCTTGCGGACAGTGAATCATACTCCGCTGACAAGGTTTTAGGTATACTGGTTGAGTCCGAGAATGGTTCTTCGGGGACACCTGGCGGAAGTGGTAGCACAGGGCAGAATCCAGCCGATGAGAATCAAGAATTATTTATTGCGAAAGAAACAGCCCATGAGGATTTGGATACTTATGCACAAGAAAAAAAGGAAAGAGTATCTACCGACTATCAATTGGACATTGATGGCGAAGTACGAACAGCAAAATCTACAATTGCGGTTGAGCTATCTATTGAGGGCATAGATGCGGAGCTTGCTCGTTCGAAATATAGGATTGATATTATTGTTTTGAATGATGGTCACGCAAAGCGGGTGCAAACCATCACTACCGAATGCGATACACAAATTAGTTATTATCAAGGGGAGGTGTCTCGTTATATTGGAGATATGTATACCGGGATCGAGACGGAGTACAATCAAGAGTTATCAGCTTTAAACACCGAATCGCAACAAGCCTCCATAGAATACGATAAGCAAATAAAAGCGGCCAAAACCCAATATGGCAATCCTCTGCCTGAATCGATTCTGATGCAGATACAGACTACCTATAATAATAAGGTCAATTCGATAACATCACGCAGGAATGAACTGAACCGCCTATGGAATAACAGGTTGGCCGCAGAGTCTGCAAACGATGAGGTTGCAACCTGGACGGCAACAAAGACAACAAGGATAAACGAGGAAAACTCTGCATATAACACAGAAAAGCAACGAATCCAAAACTTGATAAATGCGCTTTGATTTCCTTATAATTATCATGGAGGAATAAAAATTGGCAAACGCAAGAGAAATTTGATTCTAAGAAAAAGCAACTGCTCGGCTTCTAATAAGGGAAAAAGAGGTTTGTACTACATTTTAGTACAGACCTCTTTTTTTAACTCAATCTATTTTCTTTCAACGAACCATCGTCCAAGATTATTCCCGGTTATGTCGGGGTTTCGCTCAAAGAACAAGTATTTTTCTTGCCCGCCTACCATTATGGTGTATCGGTCGCCTTGCCCGCCGGCACGAACAGCTGGAGCTTGTCGAACTTTCAATACGCGGTCTATATCAAACTCTCTTCCGTCCTCCCATATTAGCACACGGGGGAATAAAGTCCCGTCAGAACGAAAGTCAGCTTTAACAGACACATATACTTTAATCGGATTCGTCATCTTTCGGCACCTCTATACTGCGGAGAAAATTGCTGTTTGCCATAAGTGGTGGATCTATAAGTTTATAGCCTTTCCTTTTCATAACTCGGAATTTGAAATCGAGAAGCTCTGCCGGAACGCATAAAATCGAAGCTGCGCCGAAGAAAGAAACATCCTGATTTAGCGTTTCAAACACATCATTGTCATCAAGTAGGAGTTCTGCTGCAAAAAGGTTAGCCTCGTATTCCATATGCGAGGTTTCGTCAAATAAAGAAAACTCGTGGAACGCATGTAGTCCGGTAGAACGTCGGTGCATAACAGCGTGTCCCAACTCATGTGCAAGAATAATCTTTTGGATTATTAATGGTAAATCTCTGTTGAGAGTAATGGTTCTTATACGACAGTTTTCCATAAAGAAACCTTTGCAAGCATCAGGAGCATTACCCATAGAAGTATATAAGACAATGACGCCCATTGCTTTACTGAGAGCAAATGGGTCGGATTCGTCGTAATGCTTTTTTACAGCGGCAACAGTTTTGCTGATTTGGTCGATATACATTTAGATAACCTCCTTTTTAAAGTTAAATAATGCGAGGGGATACCTTAAAACGAGATTATTTCTTTCGTCCGAATTTCTCTTTTGCAGCTTCTTTTGAGGCAATATACGCTTTCATTATGGCTTCAAAGAACTCGTCTTTTTGGTCTTGCGACAGTTCGCCTCCAGCGAAGAGGGCGGCATTGTCTTGTAAAAGCGTATTAACGTCTTTAGCACCCTTTGAACCATATCTTGAACGGGCATCTTCTATAAAACCGTCCTTTCCGATATCTTCCATAGGGTTCTCACAATTGTCGTCAGAAAGGTACTTTACGGAAACCTTTAATGCTTTTGCCAAATTAAGCATTGTTGATTGGCGAGGGAACTTATCGCCTCTCTCATAGGAAAGAATTGTACGGAGGCTAACTCCTGCCGCTTTACCGAGTCCCGATTGGGAGAATCCCAATTCGGCTCTTGCAGTTTTTACCTTATCAGAAAAGGTCATCATGACTTATCATACTCCTTTAAAAATGCTTTTTATGAAAAAGTTCCATAAAGTTCATATTTTTGTTTGACAATAGTTCTATAAAGTGCTATTCTCTTGATGCGAACAAATGCGAACTTACGCACTTATTATAGCAGTGAATTATGAACTTGTCAATCAAAAGTTCGCAAAAGTTCGCAAAAGTTCAATATTTTTTGTGATGGTGCTAAAATGGAGAGCTGTAGAGCAATATTGCATAGCGATTTGAATTCTTTTTATGCTTCCGTAGAGACTATGTTGAATCCAAGTCTGCGCGGGAAGGCTGTAGCCGTTTGTGGCTGCACAGAGGATAGACATGGTATAGTACTTGCTAAATCTGACAAAGCAAAGAAAGCCGGAGTCAAAACCGGGATGGTTAATTGGGAAGCTCAAAGATTATGCAAGGATTTGATTATTGTTCCACCGCAGTATGACCAATACCTCAAGTACTCCAAGTTGACGAGAAGTATTTATGAACGATATACCGATGAGGTAGAAGGCTTCGGTATGGATGAGTGTTGGCTTGATGTTACTCACAGTCAAAGAGCATTTGGCAGCCCGATGACTATGGCGGAAGAAATCCGACAAAGTGTGAAGGAAGAGTTAGGCTTGACAGTCAGTATAGGAGTATCTTTTAATAAGATATTTGCCAAACTCGGTTCCGACATGAAAAAACCCGATGCGATTACAGAAATAACAGCGAATGATTTTCGAGATAAAGTATGGAGTTTGAGTGCTTCGGAGATGGTTTATTGTGGTCCTGCCACGACCAAAAAACTCGCACGATATGGAATCAGAACAATAGGAGAAGTTGCAAATACAGACCCAGCATTCTTACAACGGTTGCTTGGTGTAAACGGAGTAGCGCTTTGGACTTATGCAAATGGGACCGATAAATCACGGGTGATGAGGAAGGATTTTGTTTCACCGATTAAATCCATAGGACACGGCATCACATGTGTATCAGATCTTGAAAATGAAATGGAGGTAGCAAAAGTTATTCTTGCATTGAGTCAAGATATAGGACATCGACTTCGAGTCCACGAACTCTGTGCAAAGACAGTACAAGTGGCTGTGAGAGGTAATGACCTGTTTGGTTCACAGTTTCAATGCAAGCTGCCTATGCGTACGCAAGTATCATCAGATATTGCAAAGGTCGCATTAAGAGCTTTCCAAGAAAACTATAAATGGAACACAAAGGTCAGAGCTGTTACTGTAAGAGCGGTAGAACTTGTACCGAAGGACTCAACAGAGCAGCTGACAGTCTTTTCCGATTGTGCAGCACGGGATAAAATGACAAGATTGGAAGAGACCATTGACAAAATAAGAGAGCGATACGGAAAAAACCCGATAACGCATGCGGCATTGCTCGGTGATATTAAAATGCCTACAGACGGGAGGGAGAAAGTCAAAATGCCTGGGTTAATGTATCATTAAAAAAACTAAAATATTTTTACTTTTTCTATAAAAAAGCCTTGACAACTGAAATTCTATAGGTTATAATATTGTCAACAAGTTAGCAAACACGCTAATGTGTAAACGAAAAACTTGTATGAATAAAAGTCACCCAAGTGAAAGTAGAATGCCCAAAGAATAAATGCAAATAATAATGATATGATTATCGAAAAGAAAAGCAAAATGAAAGCAGGGCGAAATTAAAAGAAAAGGTGAATATAATGGAAACGAATCAGTACACAAATTTTGGAGACTTCTTGCAAAAGAAGCGTGAAGAGAAAACGATTACTCTTCGTAAGATGGCAGAGATCTTGGGATTTTCACCCGCATTTATGAGTGATGTGGAGAAAGGCAGAAGAAATCCTCCCGAAATGGAAAAGCTGGAGCAGATATCAAGGACACTCTGCTTAACCGAAGAAGAAAAAGCGGTGATGCTTGACCTTGCGGGAAAAATGAGGAATTCAGTTGCACCGGACCTTCCTACTTACATTATGGAAAGGGACTATGTTTCGGCTGCATTAAGAACTGCCCGCGACTTAGATGCTGGTGAAGAGGAATGGAAGAAGTTTGTGGAAGAACTAAAAAATAGGAAGAGGTAATCTTATTAATGTACACACCTTCGTTTAGAGTATCGAATACGAATATACCTATCGTCAGCAAAGATGAGTTGGATGTTTTCGGCGAACGTTTTGTTATGGATTTTCAGCCAGAAGCAATTACGCATCCCCAGCCGATTAATATAGAGGAATTTGTCGAGTATTATTTGAAAATGACGATGGATTACCAGTATTTGTCGCACAACGGAATCTACTTAGGCATGACGGTGTTTAACGACACAAATAAAGTGGCGGTGTATTCACCTGAAACAAAAAGGGCTGAATACATAAGTGCAAAAGCAAGGACGGTCATCATAGATAACAGCCTTTTAGAGGAAAATAAAGAACATAGATATCGTTTTACTCTTGGACACGAAGGGTCGCATGAGATATTACATTCTGTTGTTTTTGGTTATAATCCTGACCAAGTTTCTTTTTTTACGGAACAGCCATATCCCATGATTCAGTGTAGGGTGGATTTAGGGCATTACTCAAATAAGCCTGTTAACCAGTGGACAGACCATGAGCGTATGGAGTGGCAAGCGAATTTTTTGTCGTCTGCTATCCTTATGCCGAAAAGTGGAATAATGGCGATTGGAAATAGTTTTGCAAAGAAACGAGACATAACTACAAAGATGAAAATGGTGGGAACGGTAGTAAATACATACAATGTATCGCCGGATGCCGCCAGAAACAGGCTAAAGAGATTCGGATATTTGGCAGCCGATGACGATTCTGATTATAGTCTAAGTACAGCTATTTTACGCACGGTATAAAAATTATCAGCGGGATTCCGCCCGTTGATTTTTTTTAAGGTTGGTGTTAACAAAGTTGCTAACAGGTTAACAAGAAAAATTTATGATAGGAGGTGCTTCATGATGCAGTGTGAATATACGGGTAAGCAATGCGACGCGGAACATTGCGAATTTGATTATAAAGACTGGCAACTGTTGAAAATAATCAAAAAGGCAGTTGAGAAGGGGCATAATGCAGAAGTAAAGAAACAAAACGGGCAATATGTAGTCTATGAAGTAAAAAAACAGAAGATGTAACAGCCATCGATAAATTGGTATCGGTGAAGGACCAAGCGGGGTCGGTAATCTTGCGAAGAGCATGGATTACTGACCTCGCTTTTTTAGTAAAGAAATAAAAAATAATATATCTCGCCCTGATATGCATTAAAGGGCAAACGGATATGACATACCACCAGAGCATTTCGCTTCGGGAAAGTATGTGTGTACCCTTCCTTTAATGCGACCTTTTTGGGCAGTTGTAGGCTTGGGTACTCGAAAAAGTATTCAGGTCTTTTTTCATATCCGTTTGCTTTTAGTGCTTCTTCGGCGGGGAAGGAGCAAAAAAATGAAAATCACTTATGAATTTGCAGACGGAACAATCAGCACGGTTGAGGTCGATGAGGAACTCGGAGCATATATTACGGCTTCGAGGCGCGAAGAGAAAAACTGCGACAGGAAGAACAGATACCACTGTTATTCACTCGACCATATCGATTACGAGGGGTTGGAGTATGCGGAAAAGCAAAGTACGGAGGACAAGCTCGAAGACAAAACATCGGAGGAGCGGGTGCAGGCTTTCTTGGCGACTTTATCTGACGCGCAAAGGCGCAGAGCCGAAATGCTTCTGGACGGTATGTCCGCACGTGAAATTGCTTTGAGCGAAGGCGTCGGACATACGGCTATAAACGACTCCATAAAACTCATCAGAAAAAAATTTAAAACTTTTTTCGGAAAATGACTGTCCAAAAGGCTGTTCTTTTCTCCGTATATTGAAGAGCAGCAAACGAGGACGCTCTTTGAAGGAGGAACAGAAGATGAAACACAATCTAAAAATCAGTGTTTCCAAGAAGCCGCAAACGGACGGACTTGTTTCCTGTAAAGCCGTGATGGTCAAAGAGCGAATGTTAAAAAGGCTTTTCGGAACAAGCGAACGGGTAATGGTCATAGTGCCGGGAGATATGACCGGGGACATTACCATTTGCGAGGTTGAAAGCAAAGGAGGTGATACAAGTGCCACCTAACAGTCACGCAGTGCTTTCGGCGTCAAGCTCGCATCGTTGGCTCAATTGCAATCCGTCAGCAAGATTGGAGTTGGAGTTCGAGGACAGAGGTACATCGGCGGCATCGGAAGGAACGGCCGCACACGCTTTGTGCGAACACAAACTCAAACGCAGACTTAAACTCCGCTCCGACAGACCGACGTCAAGTTGGGACAGCGACGAGATGGAAGGGTACACGGACGATTATGCCGATTTCGTAATGGAACAGGTAATCAAGGAACGCAGAAGAGACGCAGACACACAAGTTCTTATTGAACAGAGACTCGACTTTTCCTGTTTTGTTCCCGACGGTTTCGGAACGGGAGACTGCATCATCGTAAGCAAAGGCAGACTGCACATCATTGACTTTAAATACGGACAAGGCGTGCTTGTCGAAGCGGAAGACAATCCGCAAATGAAGCTGTACGCACTGGGTGCTATCAGGCAGTTCGGAGAGCAGTACGAAATCAAAAAAGTCAAGATGACGATTTTTCAGCCACGACGGGAGAATGTCAGCACATGGGAAACCACGGCGGCAAAGCTCAAACGCTGGGCGGAAAAAGACCTCAAACCGAAAGCGGAGAAAGCATACAAGGGCGAAGGACATTACTGTCCGGGCGAATGGTGTCTATTTTGCAAGGCGGCGGTCAAGTGTAGGGCAAGAGCCGAAGAAAAGCTGCGAATCGCACAAGGCGAATTTAAACTTCCTCCGCTCCTTACCGACGGTGAAATCGAGAGCGTTCTTGCAAAGCTCGCCGACATCAAAAAGTGGGCGGAAGAAATACAGGAATACGCACTCGCACAGGCTCTCGGCGGAAAAGAGTGGGCAGGCTTCAAACTTGTCGAAGGCAGATCTGTCAGAAAGTATGCCGATGAAGAAGAGGTGGCAAAGGCAGCGAAATCTGCAGGGTACAAGGACATTTACAAACAGTCCCTTATAACGATTACCGAAATGGAAAAGTTGATGGGAAAAACAGACTTCAACAAAGTCCTGGGCGGGTTAATAGTAAAACCGCAAGGCAAACCGACGCTCGTTCCCGATACGGACAAGCGTCCTGCAATCAGCGTATCGGCAAAAAACGAATTTAACGAAATAAAAGGAGAATTTTAACAATGGCAAATTCAAAGACAAAAGTAGTAACAGGTGTAGTAAGACTTTCTTATGCGAGCGTATGGGAACCGAAAGCGGTAAACGAGGGTGCAACTCCCAAGTACAGCGTTTCGCTTATCATTCCCAAGAGCGATACGGAAACGCTCGCAAAAATCAATGCGGCAATCGACGCAGCGATTGAAGAGGGTATCGGCAAGTTCGGCGGCAAAAAGCCTAACAAGGCGGCAATTAAACTTCCGCTCCGTGACGGAGACGTTGAAAGAGACGACGAAGCGTATTCAAATTCTTACTTTGTAAATGCGAACAGCGTAACTGCGCCGCAAGTGGTGGATATCAGAGTCCAGCCTATATTGGACAGAAGCGAGGTTTACAGCGGAGTATACGCAAGGGTGTCAATCAGTTTCTATGCGTTCAACAGCAACGGGAATAAGGGTATCGCTTGCGGACTCGGAAATATCCAGAAGGTCAAGGACGGCGAGCCGTTGGGCGGTAAAACGGACGCAAGTAAAGACTTTGACGAGTTGTCGGACGACGAATTACTCGGCTTCTAAGGGCAAACGGCGGGGCGACGGGGCAACCTATCGCCCTTTAGCCGAAAGGAAGGTGTTATGAAAACAATATCAATCGATATAGAAACTTTTTCCGATGCGGACTTAACAAAGGCGGGTGTTTACCGTTATGCCGAAAGTCCCGACTTTGACATACTGCTTTTCGGCTATGCCGTTGACGGCGGCGAAGTTCGGGTAATCGATATTGCATCAGGCGAGAAAATACCGTCGGAAATAATCTCGGCGCTTACGGATAAAACAGTCAAAAAGTATGCGTTCAACGCTCAATTTGAAAGGGTGTGCCTATCTCGCTTTTTAGGGTATCCGACAGGCGAGTATCTAAAACCCGAATCGTGGTACTGCACTATGGTTTGGGCGGCGACGCTCGGACTTCCTTTGTCGCTTGAAAAAGTAGGTGAAGTGTTGGGTTTGGAAAAACAGAAGCTCACGGTAGGTAAAGAACTAATCCGATTCTTTTGTAAGCCTTGCGAGCTGAACCTCGTTAATGGCGGAAGGACAAGAAACTATCCTTCGTATAACCGAGAGCGTTGGGAGCAGTTCAAAGCATACAACAAACGCGACGTCGAAACGGAAATGGAAATACAGAAACGGTTGTCCGCTTTTCCTGTGTTGGAGAGCGAGTGGGACAACTACCACATAGACCAACGCATAAACGATTTAGGCATTGCGCTCGATACGGACTTTGTAGAACACGCAATAAAGTGCGATGAAGTTAATACGGGCATCAGTCAGGAAAAAGCAAAAACGCTGACGGGCATAGACAATCCGAACTCTCCCGCACAGTTAAAAGCGTGGCTTGTGGAGCAAGGACAATCGGTTGATTCGCTTTCAAAGGCAGAGGTCAACAGATTGTTGCAAGACGCAACGGGAAACATTGAAGAAATACTGAAGTTGCGTCAGGAGCTTGCCAAGTCAAGCGTCAAGAAATATATCGCAATGAAAAATGTAGTGGGAGCAGACGGAAGAGCCAGGGGGCTTATCCAGTTTTACGGAGCGAATCGAACGGGGCGGTATTCAGGCAGATTAATACAGGTTCAGAATCTCCCGCAAAACCATCTCAAAGACTTAGGCGGTGCGAGGAGTTGCGTCAAGAGCGACGACTACAACGGCATTGAAAGCAAACACGGCAACATTGCGACGGTTCTCTCCGAGCTTATCCGTACTGCGTTTGTCCCGAAAGCCGGACACCGATTTATCGTGTCGGACTTCTCGGCAATCGAGGCGAGGGTTATCGCTTGGTACGCAAAGGAGCAATGGAGACTTGACGTGTTTGAAAAAGGCGGCGACATCTACTGTGCTTCGGCAAGTCAAATGTTTAAGGTTCCCGTAGAAAAGAACGGAGTAAACGGACATCTAAGGCAAAAGGGAAAGATAGCGGAATTGGCACTTGGCTACGGCGGCTCTGTCGGAGCATTAAAAGCAATGGGCGCTATTGCACTCGGACTGAAAGAAGATGAACTGAAACCGCTTGTTACGGCATGGCGCAATTCAAACCCGTTTATAACCAAGTTTTGGTGGGCGGTTGATGGTGCGGTCAAATATGTTGTGTCAAGCAGAAAACCGTACTCGGCATACGGACTGACCTTTTCATACGAGAAAGGGATTCTGTTTATTGAGCTGCCGTCAGGCAGACGTCTTGCCTACGTAAAACCGAGAATGGGAGTAAACAATTTCGGCAGCGACTGCGTGACGTATGAAGGACTCGGCGGCGCAAAAAAGTGGGAACGCATCGAGAGCTACGGACCGAAGTTTGTGGAGAATATCGTTCAGGCAACTGCAAGGGATATCTTGGCGGAAGCAATGCGAAGATTAAGCGCGGCGGGATACCGAATAACGATGCATGTTCACGATGAAGTGGTGCTTGAAGTGCCGATTGGCTTTTCGAGTGTAGAAGAAGTTAGCGAGATTATGGGTGTTACACCGCTTTGGGCGGAAGGACTGAAACTTCGTGCGGACGGTTATGAGTGCGATTTTTATAAAAAGGAGTGAGAGAGATGCGAAAACCTAATTATTTTAACAAAGAAGGCTATCCCGATCCCACGCACTATTATGCCGAACTGCACATGATGCAAGAAGAGCAGAAGCGAAAAGACGAACTGTATTCTTTCAGACCTATCGTCTATATCTGCTCGCCGTATGCGGGAGATATAAAAGAAAACGTAAGGAATGCCAGACGCTATTCGAGGTTTGCGGTAAAGAAAGGATATTTGCCCATAGCTCCGCACTTACTGTTTCCGCAATTCTTAAACGATGCCGACGCACACGAGCGTGAGGTTGGGATTTATATGGGACTCGTTATGCTGACGAAGTGCGTTGAATTATGGGTATTCGGCGAGAAGATATCGGAAGGAATGAAACGAGAGATACAGAAAGCAAAATGGCGGAATATTAAAATCCGTTATTTTACAAGCGATTTACAGGAGGAAATAAAATGATAAATCCGTTTAGGGGTTACGTAAAAACAAAAGACAAAAGTCCCTGTCAGAAGTTTGGGAACGGTGAGCCGTTGCTGTCTGTCGAAGAAGCCGACAAGCTGGCGGAATACGCAGGGATACTTAACGGGGAATTTACGGTAAAGGATGTTGACGAAAACGGCGAAGCAGAGAGGCTGTATAGGCTTGTTACCGACCTTAATCTGAACTGTCGGATATATAAGACGACCAGAGGGTTGCACTTTATGTTCAAAAGCAGTTCGTATTGCACGAAAGGAGTCGTGAAAGCCATAGATGCTCTCGGTTTCACCTTTGACGTTCGGACGGGAAAGAATATGTACGTCGTACTGAAAAGCAAAGGTGTTTTGCGGGAAATAATCCGAGATTTTGACGAGAGCAGAGCAATAACGGAGTTTCCGAAATATCTGTCACCGATACGAAACGGTCAGAAGTTTACGGGGATGGGCGACGGTGACGGCAGAAACGCGGCATTGTTCAGACAGTCCGCAATACTGCTGAAAAGCGGGTTTACTCCAACCGAAGTCAAAGCGATTCTCGGATACATAAACAATTATGCCTTTGATTCACCGCTTCCCGATGACGAAATGAAGAAACTGACCAGGAAGGAGGCGCTTGAAAACTTTGTCGCTGTTTCATCGGCCGCCGAGGATTTTGGCAGTCCGCTAAAACCGAAAAGCCTTAACGATGTGGGCATGGCGGAGTTGTTCGTTTCAGAATACAGAAGCGAAATACGCTATAATCCTTCAACCGGGTGGCTTGTATGGAACGGAGTGCAGTGGGAAATGTCGGAGCTGAAAGCATCGCAGAAATATATGGAGTTCATCAAGCGTGTATTTGAAGCGGCAAAAAAAGATGTGCATGATGCGTATCAGGCTTGCGGTGAGGACGCTATGGAGAACGGCGAGAAAAAGGCAAATACCAAAAACGACGATAACATAAAGGAAGCTCTTGCATATTACAAATTCATCAACAAAATGTGCGACGGCGGAAAAATTAACTCCGTTATGAACGTATCAAAGAGCTTTTTGGAAATTGAGATAAAAGAGTTAGACAGCAATCCGTTTGAACTCAATACCCCGGCAGGCATTATCGATTTGAAAACAGGCGTGGTATATCCGCACATGTCGGAATCGTTCTGTACGAAGATGACGAAGGTTGCCCCGGATACAAACGGCGAACAGATGTGGTCGGAGTGCCTGGATTTAGTATCGCAGCAAGACGAAAACTTTAAGAATTACTTACAAATTGTAGCCGGTGCGATTGCTATCGGCAAGGTTTATCACGAGGCGCTTATCATCGCTTTCGGTGACGGCGCTAACGGAAAAAGCACGGTGTTTAACTCGATTTATGAGGTGCTTGGCGACTATGCGGGTAAGATTCCTGCGGAAGCATTGACCACAAGAGCAAAGAATATAAAAGTCGACTTAGCGGAGCTGCTTGGCAAGAGGTTTGTTTTGGCATCGGAAACGGAAGAAGGGCAAAGGCTTTCTACCAGTATGCTTAAGCAGATAGCGAGCGTGGACAGCATAACGGGCGAGAAGAAATACCATGACCCGTTTACTTTCGTGCCGACACACACCACGGTGCTATATACCAACCATCTGCCACGAGTGGGAAGCAATGATAAAGGCACATGGCGACGGCTTGTTGTTGCGCCGTTTAACGCAAATATTGTTAATCCGAGAGCTGACTACGGCGAGGAGCTTATAGAAAAAGCAAGCGGAGCAATTCTGAAATGGATAGTTAACGGCGCAAAAAAGTTTATCGACGGTGATTTTAAGTTGCCAGACTGTCAAAAAGTGAACGATGCCGTTGGTAAATACAGAGAAGAGAACGATTGGATGGGTGCTTTTCTTGATGAGTGCTGCATTGTCGGCGAACTTGAAACTTGCGGCGGTGGAGTTCTTTATAAGACCTATCGGGCATGGGCAACCGAAACAGGCGAATATGTAAGAAGGAATCGAGATTTTGCGGATGCGTTGCGTTTGGCGGGGTTTTCGGTAAAAAGGACAAAGAAAGGAATATTCTGGGGTGGATTGTCGTTAGCTGCAAATCGTGATTACGGAACTACTCCCGAAGAGGACTTTTTGAAATGAGTTTGGGGTTGGTGTAGGATGATGAATGATAAATTAGTAAATTTACTTATGAAAATAAAGAAAAAAAGAAAATATAGAAAAGTTTATGTTTTATCCTTCATTATCCTACACCACCGAATTTAAGAGGTGGCAAAATGCGAGAAAAGTTAATAGAAAGCAAACTTGTAAAGGGAATTAAAAGTCGTGGAGGACTGTGTTTGAAGTTCGTATCGCCATCTTTTAACGGGGTCCCAGACAGGCTGGTGTTAATGCCAAACGGAAGGATGGCATTCGTGGAAACAAAGGCAACGGGCAAAACGCTACGTGCTTTACAGGAAAGACGAAAAAAACAATTAGAGATACTTGGTTTTAAGGTGTACTGCCTTAACGACGAAAACAGTGTGGAGGAGGTTATAAATGAAATACAATCCGTATGAGTATCAGGAATATGCCACGAGGTTTATAGAAAAGAACGAGGTCGCAGCGATTTTTCTGGAATGCGGACTTGGCAAGAGCGTTATAACCTTGACGGCAATAAAAAACTTAACTGCAAAAGGAAAGGTACATAAGGTACTGGTAATCGCGCCGCTTCGGGTGGCAAAAAACACCTGGCCCGACGAAATCGAAAAGTGGGAGCATTTGAAAGGTCTGACTTATTCTGTGGCAATAGGCACGGCAAGCGAAAGAGTAACGGCTTTGAAGCGAAATGCTATGGTGACGATAATCAACCGAGAAAATGTGGAATGGCTGATAGCGAAAAGCGGAGTCAAATTCGATTACGATATGGTTGTGGTGGACGAGCTGTCGTCGTTCAAATCGTATAAGGCAAAGCGGTTCAGATACCTGTTGAAGGCAAGACCGTCGATTGAAAGAATCGTAGGCCTTACGGGAACACCGTCAAGCAACGGGCTGATGGATTTGTGGGCAGAATTCAGACTGCTGGATATGGGCGAAAGGCTCGGCAGATACATAACCCGTTACCGTGAAGGCTACTTTACACCCGATAAGCGGAACGCACAAGTGGTGTTTTCGTATAAGCCGTTGCCGGGAGCGGAAGAGCGGATATACGGGAAGATAAGTGACATCACCATTTCGATGAAAGCGAAGGACTACATAAAAATGCCCGAACTCATCACGAATAACGTTCTTGTCGAAATGCCGGAGAGGGAAAAGAGTGTATACGATATGCTTAAGTCCGATCTGGTGGTGGATGTTAAAGGTGTCGAAATCGATGCGGTTAACGCCGCAGTGCTGTCGAACAAACTGCTGCAGATGGCAAACGGCGCAATCTACGGAGACGCGGGAAAGGTGATTCCGATACACGATGAAAAGTTAGACGCTTTGGAAGACCTGATAGAAAGCGCAAACGGCAAATCCGTACTTGTGGCATATTGGTTCAAACACGATTTGACGAGGATAAAAGCAAGGTTCCCGTTTATCAGAGAGATCAAGACGTCTAAAGACATAAGCGATTGGAATAGCGGTGTAATTCAGGTAGGACTTATTCATCCGGCATCGGCAGGACACGGACTGAATTTACAGACGGGCGGTTCAACGCTGATTTGGTTCGGACTTACTTGGAGTTTGGAGCTGTACCAACAGACGAACGCAAGACTTTACAGGCAAGGGCAGAAGAATACGGTGGTAATACACCATATCCTGACAAAGGGAACGATGGACGAACGGGTGCTGAAAGCGGTCGGACAAAAAGAAAAAACGCAGAACGCTTTAATTGATGCGGTTAAGGCGGAGCTTGTGAGGTGTGCATAATGGCAATAGAGAGTTTTCAGGATTTGGCTAATGCAATAGTTATCCAAGCCGTCAAGGACTATAGGGGAGCAATGCGGGTACTGAAGAGGTATCCGAGAAACACAACGGCAAAAGCCATACGGAAGGAAACCGAGTCGTTTTTCCTTTCCGAGTGGTTTAGGACATTAACGAATGTGGATGGAGCGAGGCTGCTTGGCAAACTTCAAAAGGAGGGATGATATGACGGCTTATGAATATTTGAGCCAGTGCTATTATCTGGACAGACAAATCAAATACGACCTTATGGAGCTTGAAGAGTTGCGGGAGCTGTCGGCTTCAATATCGTCATCGAACTTCGGAGAAAAGGTCAGCGGCACTAAAAGCACGGACGCGCCTTTTGTTAGAGCGTTGGAGCGGCTGTGGGAAAAGGAAGAAAAAATCAACGACGAAATTATCCGTCTTACTAAATTGAAGGAAGAGATACAGGAAACAATCAACCGATTAAAGGACAGAGATGAAAGGTTTATTCTTCTTTACAGATATATGCAGCGTATGAAGTATCAGGACATTGCCCTTGAACTCAACCTTTCTGAACGGACGGTGCGTCGCTTACATAACCGTGCTTTAGGAAAGATTGTCGTAAATCAGTAAAAGTTGCCTCCGTTGACCGCTGTTGACCGCTAATGTCCGTTGATGTCCGCTTGGCTTTTATGATATGATATAATTGCGAAAATAGAATATGAAAAGGCACAAGGCTTAGGGATAACGCTCAAGGTCTTTTTGATTGAAAAGAATGGACAAAAAAACACGGCTCTTTACTGAACCGTGTTTTCTCTTGCTAAGAAAATTGGGATTATTGGTTGTGTGAGATAATCCAATCAAGCAGTTGTTCGTAAGAAGAACATCCTGATGCAAGTTTGAGAATCGTATCCGACAATTCCTTTTGCGAATAAGTGAGAGTAATACCATTGAGGGACAGAAAAACAAGCATTGCATGGGTTCCAATCCGTTTATTTCCATCAATAAACGGGTGGTTTTGAATTAAACCGCAAGCTAATCTTGCAGCCTTTTGGAGTAAAGACGGAAAGAGTTCAACGTTGTCAAACGTCTGGAGTGGGGCAGCCAATGCAGAATCGAGTAATCCGTCATCACGAAGGCCATCACTTCCGCCTGTTTCTTGGATAAGTTCGCTATGCAAGAAAACAATTTGTTCTTTTGAAAGATAAATCATTTGGCTAATTCCTTGTATGCTTCACGGTTTGTTTCGATTAATTGTTTTGAAACAGCCAAAAGTGTGTCATCTGATGCCATAGACAGGTTGGAACGCTTGATTTCAAAAGGTATGCGTTGTTCGCGTACCGCTTGTTTTGCGAACATAGTAAGAGCAGTAGAAAGGTTAATACCTAAATCGGAAAACAGCTCATCTGCTTGTTTTTTAAGTTGTTCATCCATACGGATAGTAACATTAACAGTAGCCATAAAAGTACCTCCTAATTATTTTCAATAATATTATATGCTATTGCACTGCATTTGTCAACTATATTCTGTGCAAAATATGTGCAAAATATTCTAAAGCCAATAAAAGGAAAGATAAAATGCCAAAGAAACCAAGAAAACCGTGTGCGTTCCCAGGCTGTCCGAACTTAACGGACAAAAGGTACTGCGCCGAACACGAAAAGGTGATAAACGATAGATACAACAAGTACGAGCGACCTTATGACTCTTCCGTGCGTTACGGAAAAGAGTGGAAGCGAATACGCAACCATTACATCAAACAACATCCCTTGTGCGAGGAGTGTAAAAGGAACGGAAAGCTGACAGTGGCAACGGAAGTTCATCATATTGTTCCGCTTGGTAACGGCGGTACGCACGACGATAAAAATTTGATGTCGCTGTGCAAGCCGTGCCACTCAAGAATAACGGCTGAGTCGGGAGATAGGTGGAGTAGAAAGTAGGTTTGTACTAAAATGTAGTACTGACCAAAATGTAATAAAAAATCGCAAAAATGTAATACAAACCTCCGTAGGGGCGGGGGCGGTTAAATCTCTGCGACTGATTTTTTCAGCAGCGGGCGTGGGGTGCCACGCACAAAAAAAGCAAATTCAAATGGGTAATTAAGGAGTAAGTAAAAAATGCCTACAAAATCAAATAATTTAGGCGGTCAAGGTGGGGCAAGAGTGGGTGCCGGACGCAAGAAAAAGGCTCTATCCGAGAAAATCGAAGCGGATAATCCAAGCGGAAGAAAACTCACTGTTCTTGATATCCCAGACATCGAAGGAGTGGAAATGCCAAAGCCAAACGAAATACTTTCTGCTGCCCAGCGTGACGGGAAGGACTTTCAGGCAAAGTTAATCTTTGAGGAAACCTGGCTCTGGCTTCAGAAAATCGGATGCCAAGGCGCAGTATCCAAGCAGCTCATCGAACGATATGCCATGTGCGCTGCTCGTTGGATTCAATGCGAGCAGATGACCAATGAACTTGGTTTTCTTTCCAAGCATCCGACAACGGGCAAGCCTATCCCGTCCCCGTTTATTAATATCGGCATCAGTTACATGAATCAAGCAATTCGGCAATGGAACGAAATATATCAAATCGTTAAGGAGAATTGCACAGCAGATTACAGCGGTGCAAATCCGCAGGACGATTTAATGGAAAAACTGCTCCGTGCCAGAAAAGGCAGCTGATTACTTCTTCTTATACGAGTAATCTTCCGCTCCGTTAATGTATTTTGCAAAGTCGATGCGGTATATACCTTCATCGGCGCAGCCGAAAAGCATATGACCTGCCCAACCGATGTAGTTGAAGGTCATATTGTTGTTCATGGCAATGATGTCATCACGCAGTTTCTTCGGGATTTTCGAGTTGCCACTCCACAAAAAACCTTCGGCAGTGGCTTGCTTAACAAAAATATCCCATACGGCTGTGTTCGCAAAGTACAGATATACTCGGCGGTCAAGGTTCAGAAGGTTAGTTAGTGTTCTTTCATTCGATTTCATAAAAAGAAATCCTCCGTTAAAAATTCCTACGGAGAGATAAAAAACAATCCCATCGTAAACGACAGGATTGCATGGTTCAATATAAACCCCATCGTTTCAGCCTTTAGCACCTTGCCGTTTGGTAGGTTGCTGTGTGGTCGTTGGGGCTGTCCCTCGCACACTCTCTATAGGTTGAAATAATTGTAGCACAGGACAATTGATTTGTCAAATAAGAATTAAGGAGATAAACGCATGTATGAAAAAGTAAACCCTTGCCATCCCGACAAGATTGCCGACAGAATTGCCGGAGCGATTGTGGATTTGGCATACAAAAAGGAAAACAGTCCAAAGGTCGCTGTGGAGGTTTTAATCGGACACGGCACGTGCCACATTATTGTGGAAACTTCCGTTTGCAATGACATAGGCGAGATTGAATCAATCGTGCATAGAATTGCCGGGGACGTTGCTGTTGACTATGTTGAAGTTCCTCAAGACGTATTTCTTGCAGAAAATCAGAGTCAAGAAATCCGCTGCGGAGATAACGGTATCTTTAAAGGTATGCCACTCACGGCAGAGCAAAAGACACTCTCTCAAACGGCGCGAGATATTTTCGGTAAGTACAGATGCGACGGAAAATACATTGCCGACGGCGAACGTTTGATTATCTGCCAGAGCAACGCAAGAACGGAAGATTTGAAAGCGGAATATCCGACGGCAGAAATTAATCCTATCGGTGATTGGCTCGGTGGAACGGACGTCGATACGGGAGCTACGAATAGGAAGCTCGGTTCGGATATGGCAGACAGCGTAACAGGCGGCGGACTGCATGGTAAAGACCTTTCAAAGGCAGATGTCAGCGTAAATATTTACGCTTGGATAAAAGCTCAGAGAACAAGACAGCCTGTGGAATTCTGTTGTGCAATCGGCGACAAAACAATCGACGGGAAACCTTACGGAGAAATCGTAGAAATTGCTCGTGAGTTTGTCCGGCAGCAGGGCGGATTTGAGAAATTTGCCGAGTGGGGATTGTTTTAAAGAAAAAAACTTTAAAAAAGTGTCATAAAATATTGACTTTGATTTTTTCTTTTGATATAATACAACGATTTATCGGTGAACGATAAATGGAGGCATGGGAAAAAAGGAGAGTTGTTTTATGTACGATTTTGTCGACAGCGCTGAGATAAAACCATATAAGTCATTTTGCGCAAAGACTATGGAGCAGTTGAGAGATACATTGCGAGAAGAAAATGATATCAATTCGCAATTCTATCTCATTGGCAGTGGAGCAAAAAATCTTGTTACTCAAAACGAAAATGAACCGTATGATTTAGATTATAATCTATTAATTCTTACCGCACCGCAAGAGTATTGGAATGATTTAAAGAGGCTAAAAGACGAAGTAAGAAACACCTTAAATCAGATTGTGGGAAAGACTTTGTTTTCAGATGGTCAGGATTCCACTTCGGTCATAACATCAAAATTGCATTTTACGGAAAATGAGGGAGTGGAATTTAGCTTTGATATTGGAATACTTGCGGAGAATAAAAACGGTAATTTGTGTCGATTGATTCACGAAAAGAACAGATATGGGTTCACTAACCAAGATAGGTTCTATTGGAATGAATGTCCGTCGTCGCATAATGTGAAAGAAATTGCCGACATACTTAAAGAACATAATTTGTGGGAAGAAGTAAGACAAACATATTTGGATAAAAAGAATATGTATCTAAGAAGGAATGATAGAGACCATCCGTCATTTGTTGTTTATGTAGAAACTGTAAATGAAGTATACGTCAAGCATGGGGGGAAGTAATTATGAGTAAAGGCGGCGGTGTTTCAGGTTATACTCATACACAACAGCAATTAGACGATTATGCCAATCAGCATAATCCTAACAATGATGCCTATCAAGATGACTGGGATAATCACTCGAATCAGTGCAACCCTAATAACGATGAGTATTGGCATAGTCGGGAAGACGATGATAAATAAATACTGAAGGTTCATTTGAGACCGTCCTTATTACAAAGGGCGGTTTTTTTATGCCCTTTTTTGGAGGAAAAATGTCGAGAACAACAACTCAAATGGAATTGGTGCCTATTGCAAAGTTGGTGCCGTATATAAATAATGCCCGAACACACTCGGTGGAACAGATAAACAAACTGCGTTCATCACTTCGTGAGTTTGGGTTTATTAATCCCGTCATTATCGATAAAGATTTCGGGATTATTGCCGGACACGGCAGAGTCATTGCGGCGCGGGAAGAGGGTATAGAAAAAGTGCCGTGCGTCTTTGTGGATTATCTGACCGAGGCACAAAAGAAAGCATATATTCTTGCGGATAACCGTATGGCTTTGGATGCCGGATGGGACGAAGAATTGTTAAAGGTTGAAATAGAAGCATTGCGAGGCGAGGCTTTCGATATCGGGTTGACGGGTTTTGACGAAAAAGAACTGTCAGACCTATTCAAAGATACAGACACCGATGTAAAAGATGACGATTATGATTTGACAACCGCTCTTGAAAAAGCGTCTTTCGTGGAAAGGGGCGATGTTTGGGTGGTAGGAAGGCATAGGCTAATGTGCGGAGACGCGACTAATCCCGACGACGTCAAAACGCTAATGGACGGGAAACGTGCAAACCTAATATTGACAGACCCTCCGTATGGTGTTTCTTTCAAGAGTTCAAGCGGACTGACGATTCAAAACGACAGTATAAAGGACGATGAGTTTTACAATTTTCTATATGCTGCCTTCAAAAATATGGTCGACTGTTTGGAGCCTGGCGGAAGTGCCTACGTCTTTCACGCAGATACGGAAGGACTCAATTTTCGCAAAGCCTTTATAGCTGCGGGACTGCATTTGGCGGGTTGCTGTATTTGGGTAAAGAACAGCCTGGTTCTTGGACGGTCGGATTATCAGTGGCAGCACGAGCCTATTCTATACGGTTTTCTGCAGAACGGTAAGCACAACTGGTATTCGGACAGAAAGCAGACTACCATTTGGAATTTTGACAAGCCGAAACGCAACGAAAATCATCCAACGAGTAAACCGCTTGACCTCTTGGGGTATCCGCTAAAAAACTCGTCGCAGGAAAATTCAATTGTACTCGATACATTTGGCGGAAGCGGTTCAACGCTTATGGCGGCGGACCAGGCAAACCGAATCTGTTACACGATGGAACTCGATGAAAAATATGCTTCGGTTATCCTTCGTAGGTATGTTGACGGAACGGGTGATTCGGAAAACGTGTATGTTGTTCGAAACGGCGAAAAAATCATGTACTCGGATATCGTCAAGGAAGTAGAAACAGCAAATGGATAAACAGGAATATCATGTAGTGTCTTTCTCCGGCGGAAAGGATTCCACGGCTATGCTACTCAAAATGCTCGAACTGGGTATGAAAGTTGATTGTATTCTTTTCTGTGATACAGGTTTGGAGTTCCCAGATATGTACACGCATATTGAGCAGGTCGAAAAACACATAAATCGTAAGATTACGATAGTCAAGGCAAAGGAAGATTATGAGTATCTTATGCTTGAAAAGCCGATAAAACGCAAGCAAGAAGCACAGCTCACTTTGCGTTACGGATTTCAACCTAAAGGTTACGGATGGGCGGGACCGAAGATGCGGTGGTGTACGGAAAAGTTAAAATCTCAACCGAGGGAACGATTCTTGCGCGAACTAAGAAAGGAGTATGACATAATCGAGTATGTCGGACTTGCGGCAGATGAAGGGTATAGGCTTAAAAGGCTCGTTAACCAACGTGAGAATCACAGGCATCCTTTAATTGACTGGGAAATGACCGAAGCCGATTGTTTGCAGTTTTGTTACGAAAGAGGATTTACTTGGAACGGTTTATACAAGTATTTTGATAGGGTTAGCTGTTGGTGCTGTCCTCTGCAAAGCCTAACGGATTTGCGAATACTATATAAGCACTTTCCTGACCTTTGGGCAAAGCTCAAAGAATGGGATGATAAAACCTGGCGGGATTTCAAAACAGATTACAGTGTAGCAAAGCTTGCTGCAAGGTTTGATTTAGAAGAAGAATTTATAAGAGACGGAAGACCCATTAACAATAGGGTCTTTTTTGATGCTCTAAAGGAGCGAATGAATGGATAAAAAACAACTAACGCTCGGCAGTCTGTTTGACGGGTCGGGCGGTTTTCCGCTTGGCGGTATTCTCTCCGGCATCACTCCCAAGTGGGCATCGGAGATAGAACCGTTTGCAATTAGGGTAACAACGAAAAGAATGCCGTTTGTAAAACACTACGGCGACATTAGCGAAATGGACGGCGCAACGGTTGAGCCTGTTGACATCATAACCTTCGGTTCGCCTTGCCAGGATATGAGTGTGGCGGGAAAGCGGAGCGGACTTGACGGAAGCAGGTCGAGCTTATTTTACGAAGCCGTCAGAATAATAAAGGAAATGAGGAGAGCAACTAATGGAAAATATCCAAGATATATCGTCTGGGAAAACGTGCCGGGAGCATTCTCAAGCAACAACGGTCAAGACTTCAAAGCGGTCCTTGACTCGCTCATCGGTATCGTTGAAGCGGATGCCGAGGTGCCTATGCCTGAAAAAGACGAATGGCCATATGCAGACTGCTACGTGGGAGACGGATGGAGTCTTGCGTACAGAGTTTTTGACGCTCAATACTGGGGAGTTCCCCAGCGTCGTCGCAGAATCTACCTTGTCGCAGATTTTGCAGGTAGGTGTGCCGGAGACATACTATTTAAGTCCGAGGGCTTGTCAGGGTATTCTTCGGAGAGCTTCCGTTCGTGGCAAAGAACTGCCGATGATACTCAAAGCGGCACTTTTGAAACAGGCTTCGGCTTTGACGGTTACAACGGAGCAGTAGATGCAAAAGCGGCAACGCTCGGTGTGAACTGCGGAATATCATCCGGGCGAAACGGAGTTGTCCTGAACGACCAGGGTGGCAACCGTATGGACGTAACGGAAGAGGTAACAAGTACACTTCGAGCCGAGGCACATCATCCACCATGCGTCTTGGAAGCTGCCGGATTCTGTACCGAACATTCGGCAAAGAGCAGAAGCATCGGCTACGAAGAAGAAACATCACCGACTCTCCGTGCGGGGGTTGTTCCCGCTGCTGTTGCAGTGGAGAATCATCCTACTGACGGACGGGTGAAAATACAAAAGGACGATAAAGTTCAAACATTGACTTCACGTATGGGAACGGGCGGGATGAATGTTCCGCTTGTGCTTAAAATTCGTAGCGGTTGTGAGGGTGGTGGTAAGGGTGCGCTTATCCAAAAAGACAAATCTGCTACGCTTTCTTGCAACAACGACCAAACATTGTTTGAGCCGAGTAGTTGGGATGGAAGTCAAGTCGCTCCTACACTGACAAAGCAGAATGCGGGCGGAAACCAAAGGATGCCTGACAAAGATAATTTCAATTGCGTATTAGAGCCTTTCGGAATATCGGCAAAGGACAGCAACGCAATGAAGTCGTCCAATCCGAGAAGCGGCATATATAAGGCAAAGACGTCGAGAACGGTTGACACGAGCGGAGGAAATCCCGCTTGCAATCAAGGCGGTATCGCTGTAGTTTGCGTAGACCAAGGCGGCGGAAAGTCAGGCTGCAACATTTCTGTTGAACAAACTCCGACATTGACTTGTACTCACGGCGGTGAACCCGCAATCTGCATTCAAGGTTCTATGATTGGACGGAAAGATGAAAACGGACCGCAAGGTAATGGCATCAATGAAGATAAGTCTTTTACACTCAATGCCACCGACAGACACGCTGTGTATGCTATGACGACAGGCAGCTTTCAGCAAGTGGAAGAGGACAAATCTCCGACGCTTATGGCACGGGATTATAAAGACCCGAATGCTGTGTGTTACGGAATCGGCAGAGATACGTTTAACCAGGGGAAAAACGCAAAGTTCGCTCCCTCGTTTAAGGAAGAGTGTCAGCCGACCTTAGTTGCAAAAGGTCCCGGCGCAGTCTTGAACTCGGCAGAAGCACAGTATACAGTCAGGCGGTTGACTCCAACCGAATGTGCGAGACTGCAAGGCTTCCCTGATTGGTGGTGCAAGAGCCTCGGAACAGAAAAGCCAACTGATGAAGAAGTATATTTTTGGTACAAGGTATTTGAAAAGCATAGAAAAATTACGGGGGTAGGAAAAGCGAAGACGGATAAACAAATTCGAAACTGGCTCTTAAGTCCTCACTCGGATTCGGCAGAATATAAACTCTGGGGAAACGGTGTCGCTCTGCCTTGCGTATTGTTCGTGCTTTTCGGGATTGTTTGGGCGAATGCAAAGAATGAAAAGTAAGCATAAAACGAAGGATTGATGGTTATAATAGAAAATAATCACAAAACAGCGTCATAAAATATTGACAAACTGCCGTTCCAATGGTATAATATCCGTGAAGTGAGGTGACGAGATGAAAAACGAATTGATTATCTATCACGGCTCAGAGCATATAATAGAAAAGCCGCAGTACGGAATAGGAAAGCCGACTAATGATTACGGCTTAGGTTTTTATTGTACTGAATATTTGGATTTGGCAAAAGAGTGGGCATGCGAAAGTACTCACGGAGGGTATGCGAATAAATACTTACTAAACACGACGGGACTGAAAATTCTTGACCTTAACAGTTCAAAGTTCTGTATTGTGCATTGGATTTCAGTGCTGCTTAAAAATCGTGTTTTTACGATAGACAGCGAAATCGCAAATGAGGCAATGAAGTATATAACAGAGAACTTTACAGTCAATACCGAGGGGTACGATGTCATTAAGGGTTACCGTGCGGATGATTCGTATTTTACTTATGCGAAAGATTTTTTGCAGAACACAATATCGGTGCGTAGATTAAAACAGGTTATGAAGCTTGGAAATCTCGGAAATCAGATAGTGCTTGTTTCAAAGGAGTCCTTTTCGCATTTGACGTATCTCGGATACGAAGAGGCACCGCAAGCAATAAACTTTCCATTAAGGAAGAAAAGAGACGAACTTGCACGGTTAGCGTATTTATCTAATAAAACGGACGGATTTAAGGCTGATGACATACTGATGATTGATATTATAAGAGGAGGTATGAAAGCAGATGATAAACGCTTACAATAAACTTTATCTTAATTCGGTTATGCATAACGTTGGTGGAATATTCGATATCGCCGTTAATGCGGAGCAATTGGATGCAGATGATTTTGCAGAGATGTTTGCCGAGTCGCAGGTAGCAAAAGAAATTGAAGCCGCCGCTCCCAATTACCTCGTGGGTAAATCTTCAACCGAAATGCTATCGGAGATTCTCGACAAAGAAAGCCAATATGTAACTATTCCGATGAACCGCTCGCCTGAGTATTGGGGTGGATGGGTACTTGCCTATACTCAATGGTCATTGCGTAAATCATTCAAAGAAATATTATCTGCGATTTCTTTTTCTCGGATAGTGTCGTTATATAATCCGTACCATGAAGCGGACGAAGGAAAGACGGTTGATTTAATAAGGAAATTATTTCCGACAGAATCAGCATTGAAGCGAATTCGCACAACGAGAAAGTTAAGTCAAACGCAACTTGCAGAAATAAGCGGAGTAAAGCTTCGCAGTATTCAATGCTACGAACAAGGCGATACGGATATAGCCAAAGCGCAAGGGGAAACCCTACACGCTTTAGCAACAGCACTTGATTGCAGTATTGAAGATTTGCTTGGATAAACAGATGGTGATATTGTATGGAGAAAAAAACAGTGATTAAGAAATACAGTGTTCTGTGGACTATCGTTGTGCTTGTACTCGTAATATCCTTGTCTGCTTGCGGAAGCGATAATAACGATGCTAATGAAGAGGCTGAAATAATAGAAAAAAAGTATACCATCACTCAACCGCTTTTTGAATTAACAGATGAGAAAATCATTTCGGATATTACAGAAATGGCTACTTTCTTTGGTTTAGAAAACGTAAAAGTTGAAATAACAGACACACGGGACGGAAGAGAGCTTTATTTGAAGGGTGAATTACTTAATAATTCTATAAAAAATGAAGAATTAAGACACAGTAACGATTTCTTTGTAATATTTGGCGGTTCGCAACTGATGAACGACGTGTTATACTGGTACGACATGCGAAGTTTACCGATGATTTCACAAGAGGAAGACTACTATTGTGTTTATGTTGATTTTGATAAAGAGGCAACGTCGGCCAGTCAGAAAACTGCAATGGAATATTCTACGTCAGTTCAAACCGTGCAAGAGGGCAAAGAAGTCGTTCAAGCTCTTGGCAGTTTTGATGTAACGGAGAAAACTTCTGCTGGCCACATTTTAGTGTGTAAATCGAATGATTCTGCAAAAACAGCAAAAATCAATAAGATGATAAGCATTGCGTTCTATTCAATGATATTGCAGCCGAAAAACTAATTGATTTTTTCTTCTAACGAAACCGTTCTTTTATTAAGAGCGGTTTTTTTATGCGAAAAATGCAACCTTTAGCGAAAATGACTTGATTTATTTTCCGTTTAGAGTGATATATAGACACAACCATTAACGGAGGTAATATATGAAAAGAACGCTGTCAGATAATTTTATCAACGAACTGAAAAAGTTTTATTCGCCTGGAACAAAAGTCAAGCTCATCAAGATGGATGACGTCCAGGCACCGCCAATCGGTACAATCGGAGTGGTTGAGTCGGTGGACGATATCGGGACGATTCACATCAAGTGGGAAAACGGCTCAACACTCGGCGCAGCTTTTGGCGAGGACAAGGTTGAAGCCTTGGAAAAGGTGAAGACCGTTTGCTACCATCAAGAGCAAATATGGAATAGCCGAAATGAGGCTATTGACTATTTTTACAAAGGGATGAGCTGTTCCGAAGGCTGTGAAAAAGAGCGTTATACGAAGGTTTATATGGAGCTTTTGGACGGAAAAAGCATCTGTACAGACTCGGATTTTTAGCCTAAAAAAGCTCAAAAATAAATAAATAATTATCGATAATAGTGGCGAAATTGACTGGATATATATGTGTTTTAGAGTTAATATACACATACAAAAACCGAAGGAGAACCACTATGAACGACAAGGTTAAAAAGCAAATCGAAGAGATGAAGAAGCAGACAATCGGTGTTGAAATCGAAATGGCAAACATCACCAGAAAGAAAGCGATAACGGTCATTGCAAAATACTTTAACACTGAAAGAACGGTAAACCACGATGGCGGCGGATACGATGCTTGGAGTTGCCTCGATACGGACGGAAGAAGATGGACGATAACAAGGGACGTAAGTATAAAAGCCAGAACGGATGAAGAAAAAGCCGAACTTGCCACACCGATACTTACCTATGCCGACATCGAACCCTTACAGGAGATTGCAAGAAGCCTCCGCAAGGCGGGTGCGGTTTCAAACCCTGAACACGGATGCGGAGTTCACGTTCACATCGGCGCAAACGGACACAATGCAAAAACGCTGCGCAACCTTGCAAACATTATGGCAAGCCACGAGGGTCTGCTTACAGAAAGTCTTAACCTTGACAGACACAGAATCAGCGAGTATTGCAGAACGGTTAATCCCGACTTCCTTAAAAAGCTAAACAAAAGAAAACCTACTACGATGTCAGGCTTAGCAGACCTTTGGTACGAAGGAACATACCGCTCAAGAACGCAACACTACAACGAAAGCAGATACCATATGCTAAACCTACACGCAACCTTTACAAAGGGAACGGTAGAATTCAGACTTTTCCAATTCGACAACCCTTCCGCAGAAAAGAAGGGTGGCATACACGCAGGACAGCTGAAAAGCTACATACAACTTTGCTTAGCCCTTTCTGAAATGGCAAAGGAAGTAACCAAAGCAAGCAGCATTCCTCAGCAGAACGAAAATCCGAAGTACGCAATGAGAACTTGGTTGCTTAGACTTGGCTTTATCGGAAACGAATTTACAACCGCAAGAGAAATGCTTACACAAAACTTGAGCGGTGATGCGGCTTTCAGAAGCGGCAGAGCTTGCTAAGGGGGTGCAGAAGATGAAATACTATTTAGCATACGGAAGCAACCTAAACGTTGAGCAAATGCGTTTCAGATGCCC
This sequence comes from Clostridia bacterium, assembly GCA_028703495.1. GTDB lineage: Bacteria > Bacillota > Clostridia > Christensenellales > CAG-314 > JAQVMT01. The sequence continues at coordinate 40,436 of JAQVMT010000003.1, forward strand.
GACATCAAAGGTCGTCGGAACAGCGGTCATCAATGGATACGAATTATTGTTTAAAGGAAGCAAAACAGGCTCGTACCTAACAATAGAAAAGTGTGAAGGCGAATATGTGCCTGTCGGTGTCTGGGAAGTAACCGAGCGTGACGAAAAGAACCTTGACAGATATGAGGGGTATCCGAGCTTTTATTACAAGACGGAATTGGAAGTGGTCTTAAAGATGCCAACGGGAAAACGAAAGAGAATCAATGCTTTTGTTTACATAATGCACGAGTCGCATTCGTTGGGACTTCCGACCCCGTATTATGTCAGGACTTGTGTAATTGGCTATGACGCATTTGGTTTCAAGCAAAGCCATTTGATGAAAGCAATAGAAAAATCCAAAGGAGAAGTTAAAAATGAAAGAACCGATTAAAACGATTTGTCCGAAGTGCAACAAGGAGTATGTTGGCTGTCCAAGCCTGTCGAGGGTGGATAACGAAACGCTTATTTGTCCTGATTGCGGTACGAGAGAGGCACTTGAAAGCATAGGAGTTTCAACCGATGAAATCGAAAAAATCATCGGAATCATTGATGAAAACAGACCTAAAAATACTTAATAAATCTTTGAAATACCTCGCAAAATGACTGGATATATATCTCGTTTAGAGTTAATATACACATACAAAAAGCGAAGGAGAACAAAGAAAAATGAAGAAATACGAAAAGAAAATAGCGGCAATCAAAACGGAAAACGAGTTCAAAGCGGCGGTTATTGAAATAAGCCAAGCGACCAGCGACTACAAAATCAGCTGGGAAACGTTTATGAAACTACGCAGCGAGCTTAAGGCATTAAGGCTTAAAAAAGGTTTTGAATGGGGCGCAGGCATCTAAAAGAAAAAGTCAAAATATTGCATAAAAGAGAAGAGTCGCAAGGCTCTTTTCTTCGTTTCCGGGCGCAAAAAATCGGTAAAAAATAACTATATTTATATTCAATATAGTGGCGAAAATGACTGGATATATATCTCGTTTAGAGTTAATATACACATACAAAAACCAAAGGAGCAAACGAGAATGAAAAGCATTACAAAGAACGAAGAAAAGAAACTCGCCGCCATCGCCGAGAAATGCATACCTGCACTTGAAGGGAGGTGCGACCTTAAACAAAAGTTTTCAGACGAACAAGACTTTTTTGAAACCTCGGTATGGAGCCTGGAAGCAGCACTTATAGCAGCCTACGAACTTGGAAAACAAAGCAAATAAGGAGATAACGAAAATGCCAAACCTTTACAAATTTTACGAACTGATTAACCGCAACGCTTTAGTCACCTTGACAAACCCGAAGCTCGACACGACCTACTTTGAAGGAAGCCTCAAGGACATCCCCGACACCTACAACGATTGGAAAGTTAAAGACTTTTGCGTATCCAATTCAGGAGATTTCCTGTTTGAAATTGTCGAGAAATAAGGAGGAAACGAAAAATGTGGAAAAAAGGAAGCGTCAGAGTAAACGGCATTGTATATCTTTACTGGATAAAGGTGTACGACGTGGGAAGCGAATTCGGAATCGACGGAGGCAAGATTTCAAAAATCACTATGAAGCGAGGAGACAAGGAAGTCTGTAATTACGACAGAGGTTGGGACATTCAGCCAACTGACGCAAATGACAAATTAGCATTGGAGTTGATACTTCATAGCGAAAACTAAAACAATAAAAACAAGTTGAGCAGAAGCCGCAAGGCTCTGTTCCTCGTTACAGCCGTAGGGCTGTTTTTTTATGCTCATTTTTAGGAGGAGATGGCAATTTGAGAAAACTTAAAAAGTATGTGCCGACTAAGTTCAAAGCCAAAGACTCCCAATACAATAAAATGGCGGCTGATTATGCCGTGAACTTTATCGAATGCCTATGCCATACAAAAGGCACATGGGCGGGAAAGAAATTTGAGCTTATAGATTGGCAAGAGCAAATAATCCGAGATATTTTCGGTATCTTAAAACCGAACGGATACCGACAATTCAATACGGCATACATAGAAATACCGAAAAAGCAAGGCAAGTCGGAACTTGCGGCAGCGGTGGCACTACTACTTTGCTGTGGTGACGGTGAAGAGCGCGCCGAAGTTTACGGCTGTGCCGCCGACAGGGGACAGGCTTCGATTGTATTCGAGGTGGCGGCGGATATGGTCCGAATGTGTCCGGCACTGAATCGAAGAGTAAAAATCTTGGCTGCGACAAAAAGAATAGTGTACCTTCCGACAAACAGTTTTTACCAGGTACTGTCGGCGGAAGCATACAGCAAGCACGGTTTCAATATTCACGGTGTAGTTTTTGACGAACTGCATACGCAACCGAATCGAAAGCTGTTTGACGTTATGACAAAAGGTTCAGGCGATGCGAGAATGCAACCGCTATATTTCCTGATCACAACAGCGGGAACAGATACACATTCCATTTGCTACGAAACGCATCAAAAAGCAAAGGACATTATTGACGGCAGAAAAGTCGATGCGACATTCTATCCTGTCATTTATGGTGCTGATGAAAACGACGACTGGACAAGTCAGGCTGTATGGAAAAAAGCCAACCCGTCGCTTGGTATCACTGTCGGAATAGATAAGGTAAAAGCAGCTTGCGAATCGGCAAAGCAAAATCCCGCCGAGGAGAATTCTTTTCGGCAACTGCGTCTAAACCAGTGGGTAAAACAGGCGGTTCGTTGGATGCCGATGGACAAGTGGGATAAATGCGAAGCCGCTATTGACGAAAGCGAACTTGAAGGGCGGGTGTGTTACGGAGGGCTTGACCTTTCGTCTACTACGGATATTACAGCTTTCGTTTTAGTTTTTCCGCCTACCGATGAAGACGGGAATTATGTAGTTCTTCCGTATTTTTGGATACCGGAGGATAACATAACCTTGCGCGTCAACAGAGACCACGTTCCGTATGATATTTGGAAGCAACAAGGGTATCTGCAAACGACGGAAGGCAATGTCGTTCACTACGCATATATCGAGAAGTTCATTGAACAACTCGGAGAAAAATACAACATAAAAGAAATCGCATTCGACCGATGGGGAGCAGTACAGATGGTTCAAAATCTTGAGGGAATGGGCTTCACTGTCGTTCCTTTCGGACAAGGTTTTAAGGATATGAGTCCTCCGACGAAAGAATTGATGAAACTCGTTTTGAGCGGAAAACTCGCCCACAGCGGGCATCCTGTCCTGCACTGGATGATGGACAACGTCTGTGCGAGAACGGACCCGGCGGGCAATATTAAATTGGATAAAGAAAAGTCTACGGAAAAGATAGACGGCGCCGTCGCAACCGTAATGGCTCTTGACAGAGCAATCAGGTGCGGTTCGGACAATTCGGCATCGGTATATGACGACCGTGGAATTTTATTTATATAGAATATATTGCGGCTTGTATTTAGTTGAATATTCTGGTATAATAAAAGAAAACGAGGTTGAATATGGATAAAAAAGAAAGTTCGAAAAAAACCATTGATGCGGAAAACGTCAAACTCTATCCCGTTTTAACAGTTGAAAATGAAAAAGCAGATAATGGTCAAGTTCCTTCTGAGGGAACTGGTTGTAAAATGGCATTCCCGATTACAGATGGATTTGATGAGACAGAGAAAAATAGAATTAAGGAAAAATTGAAGAATCCAGAAGCAAGAAAAAGAATTCTTGAAGTAAATAAAAAAATTATGGAGTCTTTAGATTCCCAGAAAGAGCAAGGCGACAACTAATAAAGTAAAATAACGAAAACTGATTAGAGCATCTATCGAATGGTAGGTGCTTTTATTATGTCAATTTTTAGGAGGGATTATGGGTTTGTTGAAAAGTTTATTCCATTCAAGGGATAAGCCTCAGAATAGAACGGCGGGAAGTGCCTACGCATTTTTAATGGGCGGTTCCACAAGCGGAAAAGCAGTAACCGAACGAAGCTCAATGCAGATGACGGCGGTCTATTCGTGTGTGAGAATATTGGCGGAAGCAATAGCGGGTTTACCTTTGCACTTATACAGATATAAGTCGGGTGGCGGAAAAGAAAAGGCTATTGACCTTCCGCTTTATCATTTACTGCACGATGAGCCAAACCCTGAAATGTCGTCATTTGTTTTTAGAGAAACGTTAATGACGCATTTACTCTTATGGGGTAATGCATACGCTCAAATCATAAGAAACGGCAAGGGCGAGGTCATTGCACTGTATCCGCTGATGCCAAACAAGATGACTGTGGAGCGTGACGAAAACGGCGAACTGTATTATGAGTACAGCCACAGCACCGAAGAAGCAAACACGATGAAAGGCGATACCGTCAGACTAAAAACGACAGACGTATTGCATATTCCCGGACTTGGTTTTGACGGTCTTGTCGGTTACTCTCCGATAGCGATGGCAAAGAATGCAATCGGAATGGCGATAGCCTGCGAGGAGTACGGGGCGAAGTTTTTTGCAAACGGCGCTGCACCGAGCGGTGTACTTGAACACCCAGGAGTAATCAAAGACCCGCAAAGAGTCAGAGAGGCTTGGCAAGGACAATTCGGCGGTTCGGCAAATGCAAATAAGATAGCGGTTTTGGAAGAAGGCATGAAGTATACTCCTATTTCCATATCGCCCGAACAAGCTCAGTTCTTAGAAACAAGAAAATTTCAGATAAACGAAATAGCTCGTATTTTCAGAGTGCCTCCGCACATGGTGGGAGACCTTGAAAAGTCGAGCTTTTCTAATATTGAGCAACAGAGTCTTGAGTTTGTGAAATATACACTCGACCCGTGGGTAATAAGGTGGGAACAATCGCTGTCGAGAACCTTGTTTACGAAAGACGAAAAGAAAGATTTGTTTTTCAAATTCAATGTCGAAGGTCTGCTTCGGGGTGACTATCAGAGCCGTATGAACGGTTACGCTACGGCAAGGCAGAACGGGTGGATGTCGGCAAACGATATAAGAGAGCTTGAAAACCTCGACAGAATACCCGAAGAGGAAGGCGGCGATTTGTACCTTATAAACGGCAGTATGCTTCCGCTCATCAATGCGGGCGCTTTTGCAAATAAACAAAATAACAAGGAGGAAACGGATAACAATGAAGAAGTTTTGGAAGTGGAAAAATCAGAATCCAAAACCGAGCGAAGACGGTGAACTTGTGAGCGAGAGAGTTCTTGAACTGTACGGTACGATTGCCGAGGAAAGTTGGTTTGACGATGACATCACTCCGAGAATGTTCAAAGACGAGCTGATGAGTGGAGACGGACCAATAACCATTTGGATAAACTCTCCCGGCGGCGATTGCATTGCGGCAAGTCAGATTTATGCGATGCTTATGGACTACAAGGGTGAGGTCACAGTAAAAATCGACGGTTTGGCGGCGTCTGCCGCATCGGTTATTGCTATGGCGGGAACGAAAATTTTGATGGCACCTACGGCTATGATGATGATTCACAATCCTATAACTATGGCATTCGGCGACCACGGCGATATGGAAAAAGCGATTGATATGCTTGCCGAAGTTAAGGAAGCAATCATTAACGCTTACGAAATTAAGACGGGGCAGTCGAGAGCGAAACTCTCACACATGATGGATGAAGAAACTTGGATGAACGCAAACAAGGCTATTGAGCTTGGTTTTGTCGATGATATTCTCACCGATGAAAAAAACAGCACGGAAATTCCCGCTTATGCTTTTTCGGGAATGAGAGTTGCGAACTTACTCGTCAATAAACTGACGGCAAAAGTTAAAGCGAAAGAGAAAAGCACAGACACCGATTCAAAAGACGAATCGAAAAACGGTCGTTCCGTAGACGTACTTATGGACCGACTTATTTTAATTAAAAATCAAATTGGAGGATAACAAAATGACAATTCTTGAACTGCGTGAAAAACGCGCAAAAGCGTGGGAAGCTGCGAAGCAATTTCTCGATTCCCACAGAAACGAAACGGGCATTCTTTCAGCGGAAGACGATGCCATTTACACCAAAATGGAGGGCGATATTACGGCTCTCGGCAAGGAAATCAACCGTATGGTTGAGCTTGAAAAGCTGAACAACGAAATGGTGAAACCCACCAGCACTCCGCTTACGGCAAAGCCTGAAAGCGCAAAGGTTGATACCAAAGTAGGCAGAGCATCAGACGAGTACAAAAAGGCTTTCTGGAATACGGTAAGAAAGCGTGACTCGGTCGAGGTTTTGAACGCTCTCCAGGTCGGCACTGAAACCGAAGGCGGCTATTTTGTTCCCGACGAGTTTGAACGCACCCTTATCAGTTCTTTGGAGGCGGAGAACATTATCCGTAAACACGCACACGTATTCCAGACCTCGTCCGGTTCGCATAAAATCCCTGTTGTATCTACAAAAGGAACTGCGACCTGGATTGATGAAGAAGGCGCGATTACGGAAAGCGACGATGCTTTCGGACAGACTCTTATCGGGGCGCATAAAATTGCGACTCTTATTAAGGTTTCGGAGGAGCTTTTACAGGATTCGGCTTTTGACCTCGAAGGCTATTTCAAAAAGGAATTTGCCCGCAGAATCGGCAACGCTGAGGAGTCGGCATTCCTTACGGGCAACGGCACGGGCAAACCTACGGGTATTCTTGCCGCAACAGGCGGTGCTGATTTGGGCATTACTGCGGCTTCGGCAACGGCGATTACTGCGGACGAGCTTATAGATTTGTTCTATTCGCTTAAAGTTCCTTACCGTAAAAATGCGATTTGGGTACTTAACGATTCTACCATTAAGGCAATCCGTAAACTCAAAGACCAGAATGGTCAGTATTTGTGGCAGCCTGCTTTGCGCGACGGTGAGTTCGATACTGTTCTCGGTAAGAGAATATTTACTTCTCCGTATGCGCCTGAAATCGCAAGCGGTGCAAAGTCCATTGCTTTCGGTGACTTCTCTTACTACTGGATTGGCGACCGCCAGGGCATAACTTTTAGAAGACTCAACGAGCGTTACGCAGAAAACGGTCAGGTAGGCTTTATTGCTTCCAAGAGGGTTGACGGAAAATTGATTCTTCCTGAAGCAATCAAAGTTCTTAAGATGAAGGCAACTTCGGGTACTTAATAAGGAGGGCGGCGGCGATGAACGAATTATTGCAGAAGGTTAAACAGAACTTGATTCTTGCCCATAATGCGGACGATGCTTTGATTAACGGTTTTATTGTCGCCGCCGTTTCCTATGCGGAAAGTTATCAGCATCTTGCTGAAGGCTATTATACGGAAAACACAATGAATCCTACAACGGAACAAGCCGTCATTATGCTTGCAAGTCATTTTTATGAAAGCAGAGACGGCTCAACCGGAGGCTTTTTCGAGGATAACGTACAGGCAAGCAGTCAGGTGTGGAACACAGTAAATATGCTGTTGCGTTTTGACAGAAATTGGAAGGTGTAAAATGAGCTTTGGAAAAATGAACGGCTTTGCCGACATCATAAGGATGCAAAAGGTGCAGGACACCGAAGGTTTTACACACACGGAAGATGTGGTATTGGCTTCTGTTAGGGTATACAGAGAAGGCAGACATGGTTCGGTGCGGTGGGCAAATCTCGCCGCTTTTTCTTCGGCAACAGACCTTTTTCGTTTTCGATATATTCCCGATATAACTTTGAAAATCGGCGATTATCTCGTCAGCGACGGCGGACGGTTTGAAATCGTATCGGTCGAAAATGTCAAGGGAAAAGGTATGTATATAGAAGTACTTGCCAAGAAAGTGGAGGCGGTCGATGGCTAAATGTGCAGTAGAGATGCCCGAAGAGTTTTTGCAGAAGATATCCAAGCTCGGAAGTAAAACGGATGAAATTGTAAGCGAAGTCTTAAAAGCGGGCGGAGAAATAGTCCTGGAAAAAGTAAAAAAGAATTTGTCCGATGTCGTCGGAAAAGCAGAAGACAGCCGTTCTACGGGAGAACTTGAAGCTTCGCTCGGCCTTTCAACTGTCAAACAAGACAGAGATGGAAAAAGCAATATAAAAATTGGCTTTTCAGAACCGAGATCAGACGGAGACAGCAATGCGAAAATAGCAAATATTTTAGAGTACGGTAGGCAAGGGCAACCCGCAAGACCTTTTTTGAAACCCGCCAAAACGGCAAGTAAGAATGCCTGCATCGAAGCAATGAAAGTAAAACTGACAAACGAGGTGGATAAGCTATGAGTTCATACAGATGGATTCCTTGGGAACAGCCTGTTTTGAAAGGAAATAAGGACTACGGCGAAGTTTATGCAAGCTCAACCAATTCTCAGTCAACATCTTATGCTTGGAAAGCTTTAGACGGCATCAAAGAAGGGACAAACACCTCTTGGGAAGCAACGAGAGATGCGTGTCCGGCAACGTGGCTATGGGAATTACCTGTTACGCTGCGAATTGAGAAATTGGTTTTATACAATAAATACTCAGGCTATACCAATGTAACGAAGGATGTAGCCGTATATACGGACGCAGAACAGCAAGTTAAAATTGGAGAAGCCACTTTCAGCGACGTACCTTTTTCAACGGTAGAATTCAATTTCAGTGAACCCGTTGTAACGGATACTCTTTGCATTGTTTGTATAAACGGACACTATTCGCCGGGAAGTTATGTCGGACTCGGAGAGGTTGAGATTACTGCCGAGGAGGGTGTAGTTCAATACCTTGTTAAGTATGTGGATTGGAACGGAACTGTTGTAAAATCTGCAACAGTTGACAAAGGAGCCGCAGTTGAACCACCGCCGAACCCGACCAGAAAGGGATACACTTTTTTAGGTTGGGACGCAACGAGTGAAATAGTCGTCTCGGATATGCTGATAGCGGCGATATACGAAAGAATCCCGACAGATGATAATTTCTTGCTTACCACATTAGTTAATCTTATCGGCGGACTTAATATTCCGATTGAAACGGGAGTGTTTAAGAACAAAGCACCCGACAAATATGTGGTATTAACACCGCTTTCAGACAATTACGGAGTGTTTGCAGACAACCGTCCGAATACAGAAACGCAAGAGGTAAGGATTTCTGTTTTTGTAAAAGGAAACTACCTCAAAACAAAAAATACAATTGCCCGTGCCTTACTTGACGCAGATATTACCGTTACAGACAAGCGGTATATAGGCTACGAGAATGATACGGAGTATCACCACTATGCCATAGACGTGGCGAAAAACTATGAAATGGAGGAATAAATAAAAATGGCAACAATCGGTCTTGATAAACTATATTATGCAAAGATTACCGAGGACGCAGACGGAAACGAAACCTACGGAAATCCTGCGCAGCTTGCAAAAGCAATTTCGGCAGATCTGTCGGTAGAGCTTGCTGAAGCAACGCTGTATGCGGATGACGGAGCTTCCGAAGTCGTCAAAGAGTTTAAGTCGGGAACGCTTTCCCTCGGTATCGACGATATCGGAGCTACAGCGGCATCGGATTTGACGGGTGCGACAATCGACCAAAATCATGTGCTTGTTTCGACTTCTGAGGACGGAGGAACACCCGTTGCGATTGGCTTTCGTGCAAAGAAGTCAAACGGAAAGTATAGGTATTTCTGGCTATACAGAGTTATCTTCGGCATTCCGGCTACAAACCTTGCAACGAAAGGTGACAGCATAACTTTCTCTACTCCCACTATTGAAGGAACTGTTATCCGCAGAAACAAAGCGGATACGGCAGGCAAGCATCCTTGGAAGGCAGAAGTGACGGAAAGCGAGAATACGGCAACGATTATTGGCGCTTGGTACAATGCTGTTTACGAGCCTGTGTATCAGGCTGCGGAAAACAACGCAAACACATAAGGAGACTAACATATGGAAAATGAAAGAAGCGCCATAATTAAAGTAGGCGATAAAGAATACGAACTGCTTTTGACTACAAAAGCAACAAAGGAAATTGCAGGCAGATACGGCGGTCTTGAAAATTTGGGTGATAAGCTCTTAAAAAGCGAGAACTTTGAAATGGCTATCGGTGAAATCGTATGGCTGATTACGTTACTTGCAAATCAGACGATTCTTATCTTTAACCTTACGCACAAGGAAGAGCCGAAAGAACTCTTAACAGAGGATGAAGTGGAACTGTTAACCACACCATTTGACCTTGCGGGGTATAAATCGGCGATAACGGAAGCCTTATATAAGGGAACGAAAAGGAACATCGAAAGCGAGGAAGATTCAAAAAACGTGTAGGTCGGGTAAGCGATGAAGAGTTGTTTACCCGACTTCTTTATTATGGTTTGGCGCACCTTCGCTTAACACAGAGCGAGGTGTGGCTGATGCCGTTCGGCTTACTGCTTGATTTATGGGAATGTCATAAACAGTATAACGGCATTTCAAAACCGAAAGAAATAAAAACAATCGACGATATTATTCCGAGTGGGATATAAATTAACGAACGGGGAGGTGAAGTTGCATGGCGGATAATTTCGGACTTAAAATCGGTCTGGACGGCGAGAAAGAGTTTAAAAAAGCACTTGCGGATATCAATTCGCAGTTCAAAGTTTTAGGCTCCGAGATGCAACTTATAGAATCCGAGTTCGGGAAAAACAGTACATCTGTTGAGGGACTAACAGCCAAGAATCAGCTTCTTGCAAAGGAGATTGAAAGTCAAAAAAGCAAGATTGAAACTTTGCAAAGCGCACTGAAAAATGCAAGCGAGTCATTCGGTGAAAACGATAAACGCACTCAGGCTTGGCAGATACAGTTAAACAATGCAAAAGCGGCGCTCAATAATATGGAGCGTGAGCTTGACAGCAATAATGATGCTCTGAGAAAAGCGGCGGATAATCTTGAGGACGCAGAAAAAGAAGCCGATGATTTCGGTGACGAAGTAGAAGACGCCGGGGAGCAGAGTGAGGACGCAGGTGGCAAATTCAGCGGTCTTGGTGCGACGTGTAAAGCTGTGGCGGCATCGCTTGCCGTTGCCTTTGCCGCCGTTTCTGCGGCCGCTGTTGCCGCCGGTAAAGCCCTTGTGAACATGACTACGGAAGGTGCTGCGTATGCCGACTCCGTATTAACCGAATCGACCGTAACAGGAATTGCAACCGATAAATTACAAGAATATATGTATGCCGCAGAGCTTGTCGATGTTTCAACCGAAACGTTGACAAAGTCAATGGCTAAACAGATTAAATCGATGAAAGCCGTTCAGGACGGTACGAAATTATCTGTCGATGCCTATGACAAACTCGGAGTTAGCGTTCTTGATGCCGAAGGGAATCTAAGGGACGGCGATACTGTATATTGGGAAGTAATCGACGCATTGGGAAAGCTCGAAAATGAAACTGAGCGTGATGCCCTCGCTATGCAGATTCTCGGTAAGTCCGCGCAAGAACTGAATCCGCTTATTACAGCGGGTGCAGAGAGAATGAACGAACTCGGCATACAGGCAAGAGAGGCTGGGTATGTTATCGGCGATGATATGCTCAATGCTTACGGTAAGCTTGATGACGAGATACAGTATTTATCTGTCGGCGCAACGGCGGCAAAGAACGCACTGGGAACTGTGCTTTTGCCCGTACTTACCGACCTTGCGGGTGAGGGTGTAGACCTTCTCGGCGAGTTTTCGAGAGGCATAGCAAATTCTAACGGTGATATCGGAGCAATGTCCGACGTTATCGGAGATATTCTTCCGAAGGCACTTAATTCGGTAATGAAGTATGTGCCTGAGCTGTTGGAGGTTATAGGTGAGATTGTCGGCTCGCTTGGTTCAGCGATAGTAGATAACCTTCCGCTTATAGTGGAATCGGCAACGCAGATTGTCTTTTCTATCGTTAACGGACTTATAGCCGCACTTCCGCAGATAGCCGACGGAGCTTTACAGTTAGTTCTCGGATTGGTAGACGGCATTCTCAATCAATTGCCGCTATTACTTACTGCGGCAGTTCAGGTTGTTGTTACGCTTGCAAAAGGCATAGGAAAAGCACTTCCGAAACTGATACCGACAATAGTATCGGTAGTGATGGAAGTTTGCACAACGTTAATAAAGAACCTACCGCTTATTTTGGATGCTGCACTTCAACTAATCGTTGGCTTGGCAAAAGGAATACTTGATGCGATACCGGTACTTATCGAAGCTTTGCCAGAACTGATTAATTCCATAATCGAATATTTTATGGGAGCGATTCCGCAAATAATCGATGCCGGGATACAATTAATCACTTCATTGGTATCGGCACTTCCGACAATTATCGAAGCCATTGTTAGCGTTATTCCGCAAATCATCACTGGTATTCTCAATGCGATATTGTCGGCTATTCCGTTACTAATCGACGCAGGTATAAGGCTAATCACTTCTTTAATTGGTGCTTTGCCTGAGATAATCATTACCGTTGTCGAGGCTATACCGCAAATAATAAACAGTATTATTACGGCTGTAATAGAAGCTATACCGCTTTTAATCCAAGCCGGTTTTACGCTCATTACTTCTTTAATCGGTGCTTTGCCGGAGATAATCACTGCGATTGTTGAGGCTATACCCGAAATTATCAACGGCATAATAAACGCTTTACTTGGGAATATAGGATTGCTGATTGAAGCCGGTATTCAATTATTCATGGCTTTAATCACGAATTTGCCTACGATAATCATAGAGCTTGTAAAGGCCGTTCCGCAAATCCTGTCGGCATTGATTGGTGCATTCGGTAAAGGCATCGGTTCTTTTGTAGAAATAGGAGCAAATCTTGTAAAAGGGTTATGGGAAGGAATAAAGAGCCTTGCTTCCTGGATATGGGATAAGGTTTCGAGTTGGGCATCCGACCTTTGGGACGGGATATGCAGTTTCTTCGGAATTCATTCGCCGTCAAAGAAGATGCAGTGGATTGGCGATATGATGATGGAGGGGTTGGCAAGCGGAATCGATGAGTCGGCAGGTGAGGCAATAAAGTCTGCTTCCGATATGAGTCGAGATCTGAATTCTGTATTTGATGACCTTTCTGCCGATCTGACAGCTGCTGTTCCACAGAATATAGACGTGAGCGGAGTGCGAAGTCAAGATTTTTCGGCAACCAATGCCGGAAATCCATTCACAATTCAGCTTAGTATTACGAACTTCAATAATTACAGAAGTGAGGATATAAATGAGCTTACGAACGAAATAATGCAGACGGCGGGAGCATTTATGAAACGCAAGGAGGTGGTGCTTGGATGAACGGGTTTGAATACAACGGTGTATCCTCTTTGTCAATGGGCATAAAAATTATATCGAAAGATATATATTCCGCTCCGAAGTACGATTTGAAGTTTCAGTCGATACCCGGAAGAGACGGGGAGTTAATATTGCCGAATGGACGGTTTCCGAATTCATCTGTATCGTATTCTTGTTTTCTTCCCGCAAAAAGCATAGAGGAGTTAACAGAGAAGATAACTGCGGTCAAGGCTTGGTTATACACCGAGCCGGACAGATACCATACGCTTTCAGATACGTACGACGTGCAGTTTTTCAGATATGCAGTGTTTAACAATAAGTTGGATATAGTCGACCAATGCAAAAGAATAGGAGTTTTTACCATTAATTTTTCTTGTAAACCATATCGCTACTTGCTTTTGGGCCAGATAAAAACAACCTATACAGAGTCGGGTTTTGTGCTTACGAATCCGTATCCGTTTGCCACAAAACCGTACATAAAAATAAATGGCAGAGGGAGTGGTAGACTTGTAATTCAATCGGCGCAGCATAATGACATATGGAGTTTCTCTACGCTTAACGGATATACGGAGTGCGACAGCGAGCTGATGAATTTTTACCACGATACCGAACCGAAAAACGATACGGTCGAAGGCGACGGATTTCCGCTATTACATCCGGGTGAAAACGCCATAACTTTTGATGGTGGTATCGAAAGCGTGGAAATAAAACCGAGATGGCAGACCATATGATTGAAAAATAGCGAAATTTGTGTTATACTTACTCTACAAATCGGAATTTGTGGAGTTGTTCACGAAAAATAAACCGATAAAGGAGAATCTTATGAGCACAAAATCTTTTGATGGAGTGGCTGATACATTGTTTATTCCACTTGCTGCAAGGGTAGCGGCTTCGACTAAATTTCCGGAATACTTCTGTGATAAAAAGTCTCTTGAACTTGCCGATATAGATGCGGTAAAAAGAATCAATGCGAAGAGCAACGAGTATACCATGCTTGCGTCTATTTCGAGGTACTACTGTATTGACCGTTTTGCGACAACTTTTATTCAGAAAAACAAAGAATGCGGTATTGTATGTCTCGGCGTTGGATTGGAAACGATGAATTACCGTGTGACAAGCGCCGGAGTACACTATTATCAGGTGGATTTCCCGTCAGTAATTGAAAATCGAAGCAAGGTTTTGGGAGAAGCAGAGAACGAAACATTGATCGGGTGCGACATTACGGATATACGTTGGACGGAACAGGTTGATAAGACAAAGCCGCTCATGTTGATTGCCTCAGGCGTTTTTCAGTATTTCAAAGAAGAGGCAGTACTTAAGTTTATTTCCGACATGAAAAGGACCTTCCCAGGTGCGGAACTGGTGTTTGACGCTACGAACGAAGTCGGAATCCGCTATGCGCAAAAGTACGTGAAAAAGACCGGTAACACAAGTGCCATGATGTATTTTTTCATCAATGATGCCGCAGCTTTTGCTGAACAAGCAGGAGTTAGACTTCTTGAGAGCCGCGGTTTCTATGCTGAAACGCGGAAAATTATCGGCAAAAAAACTGGTTTATACACAAGGATTGCAATGAAAGTTGCAGATGATAAAAAACGCACAATTCTAATAAAAGTAAAGCTGATATAGCGCGGAGTCTGTAGACAAATTTGATTTTTGGAGTTGTTTACTAAAATATAAGGTATCAGAAGTGATAAAATAAAAGCCAAGCTACGGAGATTTTAAGAGTCATTCAAAATGATAGAATGTAATCGACAAATTCTAATTTGTGTAACTAATGAATATAAAGGCAATTCTACAAAGGATTGTCTTTTTTTATGCCCATTTTTAGGAGGTGGTAGAGGTGTGATTCCTGTTTTATATAAGGCAAATGCAACGAGTTTTTCAACATACGGCATCGGCGCACTTGCCGATGTAATATCGTGCGAGGTAACGGAAGAGCGAAACGGTATTTACGAATGCATATTGAAATACCCGATTACGGGAGCGAATTATGCAGAGATTAAAAAAGAAAGGCTTATAAAAGCCAAACCGAATGATACTTCCGCACCACAGGCATTCCGTATTTATAGGATTACGACACCTATTAACGGAATAGTAACCGTTTATGCGCAGCATATTTCGTATGACCTTTCTGCGATAGCAACGACACCGTGGGCGAGCGACCCAATAACACCGCAACTTGCCGTAGAGCACACTTTTGAAAATGCTTTGACCTCTCACAATTTTAGTTTTCGTACTGATTACACCGAGCCGAAAGCATTTACGGTAACTAAGCCTAAAAGTCTACGAGCGGTGCTTGGGGGAGAGTCAGGTTCGCTTTTGGATATGTGGGGCGGCGAGTTCGAGTGGGACAATTTCAATGTGATACACCATCATGGGCGCGGACGTAACAATGGAGTGGTCATTGAATACGGAAAAAACCTTACAAACCTTGAACATGATGCGGATAACAGCGATGTTTATACGGATTTGTTACCGTTTGCTGTTGTTACGGATGAGTCGGAAAACGAAACTGTCATTACGTTGTCGGAGCAGATTTTACCGATAGCGTCGAGTAACACGCAACGAAAGACGCTCATTAAGGATTTTACCGATAGCTTTGAAACGGATACTGTGATAACTGAAGAACTATTGAGAGAAAAAGCTCAAAAGTATCTGCAGAATAACCCACTCGGTGTGGAAGCGCCGACGCTTAAAATTTCCTTTGAAGCATTGTGGAAGCAACCCGAATATGCTGCTGTTTTGGAGCGGGTGTCTTTATGCGATACTGTAAAGGTTAGACATTCAGAGCTTGGGGTGTCGGTGCATTCGAAAGTAATAAAGACTGTTTACGACAGCCTTGCGGAAAAGTATGTATCCATTACACTTGGCAACGCAAAAGCAAGTTTACTTTCTGCCGTTAGTGAGACAAAAACTGCGGTAGAGAGCATAACGCACAAAGTCGACAGATTTCCGAGTTTAATGACTTCGGCGATAGGTTCGGCAACAAAGCTCATTACAGGTCAGAAGGGCGGATATGTAGTCCTACAAGGCGATAGTGAAACAAGCCAACCGTATGAGCTGCTTATACTTGATAAACCGAGCATAGAAGAAGCTGTCAATGTTTGGCGATGGAATGTTGGGGGCTTGGGATTTTCTTCCCACGGATATAACGGATCTTTTGAAACGGCTATAACGAGCGACGGTCAGATAGTAGCCGATTTTATCACAACGGGTTCTCTCGTTGCAAATATCATTAAGGCGGGAGTTTTGTCTTCGCAAGACGGCTCATCGTTCTGGAACCTGGAAACGGGCGAAGTTGTTATGAGAGCATACGCAACAACATCATCCGTAACAGAAACGAATTCCCGTATTGACGAAATAGAAGAACAGAAAATGTACCGTTTGGTTATTTCATCGACCAACGGCAACATCTTCAAAAACAACAATATTCAAACTACGCTGCAAGCAATGGTGTTTTCCTGGGATGAAAACATAACAGACCAACTTGATGACAATCAGTTTATTTGGACGAGAGTGTCAGAAGATACTGCGGCCGACAGCGAGTGGAACGATAGGCACTTCGGCGGAACGAAATCTGTCAAAATAAACACAGACGATGTCAAAGTAAGAGCCACTTTTTTCTGTGACCTTATTGACACAACTACAAGAAAAAGTTTACTCGGATGAGTAACTAAATAAAATTACAAGGAGATTTTTTATGAGCAAAGCACAAGGTCAATTTACAATTATTGACTACAATGACGCCTTAACCCTTACAGGGTACATAGGTTCAAGTCTCGCAAAGACGCAGATGTATAACCCGGATAACGGAACTTACAACCCGAACTGGGCATCAACCAATCTTGTCCTGACACCGAGTTTGTATGTCATCGGTACAACTACCGACCAGATAACTTCATCGGCAGTTACATCGGTTAAATGGTATCAGGGGAATTCAACTACGGCAATTACTTCGACAGGTAACTATGCATTAAGCGGAGCAAAGAGCCACATTCTTACGGTTAAAGCAAACATTATGGCAGGTGTTCCGGGCGTTGATTTTCGTTGCGTAATTACGTATAAAGATGATTCGACCGGATTATCAATCACGCATCCGCTTTCAATCAGTTTTTCAAGAGTTGTAAACGGTGGCGGTATCGTTGATTTGATAGTTACGACACCGAGCGGCAATGTTTTCAAAAACAACGAAGTTAATACGCTTACGGCAAAGGCGGAGCTGTGGAGAGGTTCGACTGTAGATACAACAAACGTTACTTATAAATGGGCGATAATGGATTCTTCCGTAACAAGCAGCACATCAAGCGGATATGATGCGGCATTTGGTGTTGGTTGGAGAAAACTTACCGATACCACGGGTAAATATACAGGAACGACTACTGCAACAATGACAGTCTATGCCGCTGCGGTTGACAGTTATGCTGTTTTTCGCTGTATTGCAACAGATTCGGATTCAGCATCGAATACCTACAATAGCAACTTTACTGATGTCGCAACATTTATCGATAACGCAGACCCGATTCAAGTAGTTATTACCTCTACGGGTGGAGATATTTTTAAGAACGGACAAGGTTCTACGGTTTTAAGTGCGCTTGTATATCAGGCAGGAGTGGAAATCGATACAGCAGGACAAGGCTCTTATGCTTGGACGAAATATAATAAGGACGGCGCAATCGATACTACTTGGGGAACAAATGGTTCGAAAACGGGAAAAACGCTTTCTGTATCAACGACCGACGTGGCAACAAAGGCAACTTTTATGGTGCTTGTAACTATCTAACAATTGGAGGTGAAACCGATGCGGGCGATATCGCAGTTTACTATATATTCGCTGAATGATGTAATAACTTCCGCAACCGCACCGGTCAACCCGTATTTGGGACAGCTGTGGGTTGATACTTCCTGTTCGCCGCCAAAGACTAAAGTTTGGAATGGCTCTGTATGGAAAGAGCAGAACGGCACCGATGTGCTTAGCTCCGATATTCAAACGCTTACGACCAAAGAGGCAACGCTTGAAACAAACCTAAACGGATTGACCAGCTCAGTTTCGCTGTTAACGCAAGAGGTGGATAACAATACCTCGGACATAACAATCATCTCGGAGGATGTGTCCACCTTACAGCAGACAGCAACGACACTTACCGCGGAAGTATCCACAAAAGCGGATAAAGAATACGGGAGTGCATCGTCTACTTTCGGGTGGTCGCTCACATCAAGCGGCTTTTATCTGTATTCCAATGCAACGACAGTTATGAGCGTCACGACGAGTGGACTTACAGTGAACGGTGCAATAAATGCAACGAGCGGAACTATGGGCGGAATGACAATTAACGGCTATCTGCGTTTTGGTGGTAATACTTTATATTATATTTCTGCGAATTATAATGATTCCAATTATTATATTTACCTTCCGGGTTTTAAAGTAGACAAGGCCAGTACGGCGGTGTTTAGCGGAAAACTTTCAGCTCCGAGCGGAACAATAGGTGGATTTACAATTTCTACAAGTGCTATTTATAAGACAAAAACGACTTATAATAGTACAACTAGTGGGGTGTATGTCGGAACAGACGGAATAGGCCTTGGCATAGGAACATTTTATGTAACTTCTGAGGGAAAACTCTACGCAAACGATGCGGAAATTAGCGGAACGATAATGGCGACAAGTGGAGAAATTGGTGGTTTTTCCATTGCGAGTAGTTCGCTTTATAGTATAAAAACCGCCTACAGTGACACAACTGCGGGTGTGTATGTTGGGACAGATGGTATTGGACTGGGTGCGGGAACATTTTATGTAACTTCCGAGGGATATCTTTATGCGACAAATGGACAGATAGGTGGGTTTTCAATAGGCGCATCTGGACTTACCAATTCAAGTGGCGGTTCATACATAGAGATTACAAGTGGAGACTACACGACAAAGCTATCTGCAAATACAGCATATTGTATGTATGATACGGCGGATGGTTGGAAAGGATGGCGGCTTGGACTTGACCAGATTTCTATCTCTGATTATTCATCGAGTAAGTTTGCCGGAATAAAAATTCTACCCACGTATTTAAAAAGGACAAGTTCGTCTGGATATGGAAATACCATTGTCTCCGAGGGGTGTATAACAACAATATCCCCACACATTTATAATGTTGATTCAAGCACTGTAATACGAAACGTAACACCATTTATGGTTGGAATACCGCGAGAAGTACGAGATTCACCATATGCAGCAATGAATGAATGGGGCGCATATTTAAGGTTTGCCGACCATCAAACAGCAGAATTAGTGTATGACAGCAATTATTCTGGCAAATGGCAAATGAGAAATGTCAGCGGTTCAACTTACAACCTTGTTGATATAGTTCAGCATGTTAATTCGCACAAATTCTATTTTTGGTATTACTCGGGTTCGGTGTCAAATGACTCACGTGCGTCAATAACAAAAACAACGCACGGATTGTCAACAGTAACAGGGGCTATTGTGATACCAAGAGAAAAGAGTATTTATGGAGAAGGAAGCAGTTTGTCGGGAGATAACAATTTAATCAACAAAAGGGCAAATTATGGGGTATATATCAGTGGCACAACGGTTTATGTAATTGTCGATACTAACGGGCTGCCAAATGGATTTTATTGTATTATTTTTGGGTATTAACAATGAAAGTATATTATTTATTAAACGATAACAACGAAATAATTCAAGATGATTATGACAAGTTCAATGAGAATTGTCAAGAAATTGAAAAGTCAGATTATTACATCGTAAATGGATATAACGGTGCAATATTTTTATTGGAGTATACAAAAACAGAGGAATACGCACAGAAGGCAAAAGCTTTTAAAGAAAAAAGCAATCTTGAATATTTGCGTACAAGACGAGATGAAGAATGTTTCTCGATTATTAACAGAGGTACTTTGTGGTACAATCGTCTTACGCAAGTGCAAAAATCTGAATTGGAAATATGGTATAACGAATGGCTTGACGTAACAGAAACGCTTGTTGTTCCTCAACGACCGATTTGGCTTAAAAATCTATAAACAAATAATGGAGGTTAGAATGAAACTTATAGAAGTACTAAAAGCTCAAGAGCCGTTAAAACGACTTATGGAAAAAAGTTTTTCCAATTATGGGGTATTAAGAAACCTTGTAAAACTTAGAAAAACAGTAGCAACGGAGACCGAATTCTATGCAGAACAAGAAAAAAAGAACATTGAACTATATGCCGAAAAGGGTGATAAAGGTCAACCTGTTTTTCTTTCGGACGGAAGACTAAAATTAAAAGATGTTGATGCAAAGGTTGCTTTTGAAACAGAGATACGGAAACTAAACGAAACCGAAATAGACAGTATTGTATGCATTAAAATAAAAGAAAGCGATTTTAGGTCAACAGCAGATTTACCAACCCCAAGTGATATGCTGGCACTTGAAGCCGTGATTGAATTTGTAGAATAAGGGGGTGAAGTATGAGTGACACGATTATAACAGTGGCAGCTGTGATAACTGCTCTCGGGGTTATCTTCGGAGTGGTGTTTGCGGTATATAAATGGTTTATTAAGCAAGAAAAACAAGACAAAGATATCAAGGAAATTAAGGACGAGCAGACTTTGTTGACTTATGGCGTGCTTGCTTGTCTGAAGGGTTTGAAAGAACAAGGTTGTGACGGTCCGGTTACTACGGCAATTAATACAATCGAAAAGCACATTAATAAGCAAGCTCATAAATAAAAGGAGGATACATATTTATGGATAATTTAACAGCAATGAGCGTTCCCGTTATAGTATCGGTGGTTTACGCCCTTATCGGAGTAATTACAAAAGCGGTCAATAACAGCGAGAAATTCAAACGCTTTATTCCGCTCCTGGCTTTGATTATTGGGGCGGTAATCGGCGGACTGCTGTTCGTGTTTGAACCGACCATAATCGGGGCGGACAGCGGCTTTTCTGCCGTTCTAATCGGTGGTGCAAGCGGTCTTGCCGCAACTGGTACAGACCAGGTCGTAAAACAGCTAACTAAAACAGACACCGATAAAAAAGAATAAAATATGGCGAATTCGCCACAGTGAAAGCCTACTTAGGGAACGTCCTTGAGTAGGCTTTTTTATTTATCTTTCGATGTGTTCCTTTTTGACGATTTTGAATATTCGTTTTTATTCCTTTTTCAATCCGAACACTATCATCTTTTGTGATACACGAAAAACGTCTTTTTTCTCAATTAATAAAATACTTGTTAAACCTTAATTTTTTGCTCATACTCTTTTAGTCCATTGCATTGACCTTGTTTTTGGGGATACAGATCGTATAATTAGTTCATTAGAATGGACTAATCTAATAGGAGGTGCGTTATGAAATTGAATGATGCTGTTTATATGCGAATTTGCGAATTGTGTAACGAACGTAATATTTCGATATATCGCTTGGCAAAAGACGGTGGCATTCAGAAAACCACCTTGTATCAGATTAGAGATTGTCAGACTATAAAGTTAGATACGATTGCGGCGGTTTGTGAAACATTGAACATATCTTTAGGCGAATTTTTCTCTTCTTCGCTTTTTGATCCGAATACCGTAACAACATAATAAATAAGCTAATATTCACGCAGCCGAGTTCCGTTTTTGGGATTCGGCTCTTTTTTTATACTTTTTTTCAATTTTGACTGTCCAAAACCACCTTGAAATCTCCGTATAGTGAAGGAGGTAGTTTTATGACATCTGATGAAAAGAAAGAAATAATTAAATTAAGTAATCAAGGCTTGGGTTATACGAAAATTGCCGGAATATTAAACTTGCCGTGCAATACTGTCAAAACTCATTTGCGTAGAGAAAAGGGAAAAGAACAGCATATCTGTTTGCATTGCGGAAAAACTATAAATACAACGGCGGCAAAGAAAATAAAAAAATTCTGCTCTGACAAATGCAGAATGGCTTGGTGGAACGAACACAGAAACGAAGGTAATAAAAAAGCATTTTATACGGTTACCTGCAAGTATTGTGGTAAGGAATTCAGAGCATATTCTACAAGCAAACGGCTTTATTGTTCAAGGAGGTGTTATGCAGATGCGAGACGGAAAGATAACTGAGGGAAAAGAAGATTTGCTTTCTTATAAATTGGCTATGAGTATGGCAGAGAATATGCTTAGTCAGGGAATTATTACGGCTGACGAATTCAACAAAATCGAGCAGAAATTCTGTGTAAAATATTGTATCAATTTCTCATCAGTATTCCGCCATTTTGCTGGATAAATACTTCTTTTAGAGGTAATATAGCGATACAAAAAAGGAGGTTGCTATGGCAAGAGATATTCAAATTGTAAAAACCACAAAGGACTATAATGTGGGGTTTAAAAATGTTTGTGCTTATGCGAGAGTATCCAGTGGCAAGGAAGCAATGCTTCATTCTCTTTCTGCACAGGTAAGCTATTATCAAAACCTTATTAAAAAGAATAGGGAATGGAAATTTTGCGGTGTTTATGCTGATGAAGCCTTAACGGGAACGAAAGAAACTCGTGAGAAGTTTCAACTAATGCTCCAAGAATGCAAAAACGGAAATATCGACCTAATAATAACAAAATCGATTTCTCGTTTTGCCAGGAACACTGTAACGCTACTTGAAACGGTGCGAGAACTTAAAGATTTAGGTGTAGACATCTATTTCGAGGAACAAAACATTAACACAATGTCAACCGATGGGGAATTGATGCTGACTATACTCGCATCGTATGCGCAAGAGGAGAGTTTATCGGCAAGCGAGAATATGAAATGGAGGATAAAAAAATTATTTGAGCAGGGATTGATTCCTTCGGGACGATTGATTGGATATAAATATAAAGAGGGCGCTTTTGAGCTTATTCCGCACGAAGCAGAGATTGTAAAAAGGATTTATAAGATGTATCTTGGCGGTATGGGGAAAACTAAAATAGCCAAACAGCTAAATAAAGAAGGGGTATTGACAAGAAACGGACGAACTTGGAGTCCTATGACCTTGCATTGGGTTTTAACAAATTATACTTACACGGGAAATCTGCTGTTGCAACGAACATATACGGAAAACCATTTAACAAAAAAGACAAAGCAGAACAAAGGTGAATACCCGATGTACCATGTCGAAAATACGCACGAAGCTATCGTTAGCGTGTATGATTTTGAGGCTGTGCAGAAGGAGATGGCAAAACGAGCAGAATTGGTTAAACAAACAGATTCCTCGCCCAGGAAATGTTATCCATTTACTGGAAAATTACGGTGTGCCGTCTGCGGTAATTATTGTATTCGCAGAACCACGGTTACAAGAAAGATGTGGATTTGTCACAATTACACTGTCTATGGTAAAGAAAAATGTGCATCAAAACAAATACCTGAGGAAACGCTCGAAAAAGTAACGATTGAGGTTATAGGCAGCTTGGATAATTTGAGCGAAATTGATTATATTGATGTTGATAACGGCAATAAGCTGACATATGTGTTTCTGGACGGAAGAAAAGAAGAACGGATATGGAAAGACCGTTCACGCTCCGAATCCTGGACGGAAGAAAAAAGGCTTGCTTTCGGAGAAATGAGAAAAAGGAGGAATGCAGAATGCCGCAAGTTACAATAATACCAGCAACAAGGGATTTGCACACGGGCATAGCGAAGAACGGATTCTATAAGAAAAAGGTGGCTGGTTATGCCAGGGTATCAACCAATAACGAAGAGCAGTTGACTTCCTATGAAGCTCAGGTTGATTATTATACGAAATATATTCAAAGCCGAGCCGATTGGCAATTCGTTAAGGTATATACAGACGAAGGGATATCTGCAACCAATACAAAACACCGTGATGGCTTCAACGAAATGATAAGCGCCGCTCTTGAAGGGAAAATTGATTTGATTGTCACAAAGTCGGTAAGCCGTTTTGCAAGAAACACTGTCGATAGTTTAACAACTGTGCGGAAACTGAAAGATAAGGGGGTTGAGGTTTATTTTGAAAAGGAAAACATCTACACTCTTGACAGCAAGGGCGAATTGCTGATTACAATTATGAGTTCGCTTGCACAGGAAGAAAGCCGCAGTATTTCCGAAAATGTAACATGGGGTAAAAGAAAAGCTTTTGCAGACGGTAAAGTATACCTTCCGTATAAAAACTTCCTTGGGTACAGAAAAGGCGAAGACGGATTGCCTGAAATAGTACCGGAGGAAGCGGAAGTTATACGGCTGATTTACAGATTGTTTTTCGAGGGGAAAACCACTTATTTGATAGCGGAAGAATTAACTTCCCGTGGTGTACCAACACCTACGAAGAGGCAGTCCGAGTGGCAGAGCAGTACAGTGGAGAGTATTCTTTCCAATGAAAAATATAAAGGTTCGGCTCTTCTGCAAAAGAAATTCACAACAAGTTTTTTGGAAAAGAAAATGAAGGTGAACGAGGGTGAAGTTCCTCAATACTACATAGAAAACAGTCACCCTGCAATCATAACACCCGGCGAATACGAGATGGCAAGGGCAGAGTTGCAACGCAGAAAAGGGATAGGGCATAAGTATAGCGGAAAAAACATTTTTGCTTCCAAAATCGTATGCGGTGATTGCGGAAGCTATTATGGTCCGAAAGCGTGGCATTCAAATAGTATATATTATAAAATTATCTATCGCTGCAATTCCAAATATAAAACCGATAAACACAAATGTGGGACTCCCACTTTGACGGAAGATACGATTAAAGACGCATTTATCGAAGCAATAAATAAATTGCTTATTGGCAAAACACAATTAATTGATGATTGTCGAATTATGCAGACAATGCTGTCGGACACATCGGAACAAGAGATAAAATTGGGCGAGAAGAATGATGAACTTGACATTGTTCGAGGATTGCTTGCAAAATGCATTGAAAGCAATTCAAAGGATGAACAGGACCAAGAAGCATTTTGGCAGAAATACAATTGCTTGGAGGAGCGCTATAACACTATAAAAGTAAAAATCGAAAAGTTGTATGACGAAATTAAAATTAGAAGACAAAAGGCAGAAAACATTGGAGCTTTTATGTTTGAGCTAAACGAGCGTGATGGAATAATTGATACTTTTGACGAGCGGCTTTGGTTTGTTACAGTCGACCGAGTGGTTGTAAACAAGGGAAAAGGACTGGTATTTGAATTCAAAAATGGTATAAAAATAGAAGTCGCACTATGAAAAGAGGTTAATACTTTAATGCAGTACAAACCTCAGTGCATAGAGCAGAGAGCCTCGCTTACCACGGGGCTTTATTCAATTTCCGAGTCAATATTCTCACCGATATTTAAAGAATCGTCACTTACGTCATCGTCTTCGTCATCAAGAGCAGAGAATAATGAATTGTCTTTTGCGTATAGCTTGTTGATTGTAAGTCGACTTGCTAAATTTTTCTTTTTACCGTTGTATTCCAAAATCATTGCTTCGGCAAAACCCATATAACCAGAACGGCGGTCTTTAGCATTGCGAGTCAGTTGTTTTATTGATATTGCACCGAGTTTTTCTTTAAAAATGTCATCATTGAGTAGGTCTTTATATACAACGATTATTTTCGCTATTGCTTTCATCATGTTGGCAGAGAATGAATTTACATCACCTTCCCACGTCCCGACAGTAAGCCGTAAAACGTGGCTGAGAACATGGTAACCATACCTATTATAGATAGATTCGATTGTGGATACAGCACAAATAATACAAGGTCCGGTTGTTGAGCCTATGGAAAGACCATATGATTCCACCAAATCCCGTATGACAAGTTGGTCATCGTTTCCTGCCTCTAAATTAGCCATAAAAATTTCATACGGCTGAAGCGGTTTTACATATTTCATTTGGTTTGCAAAAATGTCTGCTTCGTGTTCATAGCAGAGGTCGTCATAAATCATACACCAGACGGGGGTGTCTCTTGAACCTGAAACGAGAGCCACAATTTCAATAGTATGCTGTCCGTTAAATACATAGTTTATGCCGTTGCGTCTGCTTACTTTTACCGGATTTATTTGATATAAGTCAAAGTGTGTAGCCGCTCGTGTTATATGCGATTGCGACAAATTCCGTTGATACTCTTGGTTAGATACAAGATTTTTTATGGGTATCTGTTCAAAATGTACATTTGGGACAAATTGATTGATTGCGTTTTCCATTAATAATCCTCCTCCGATAGGATACTGTTTAGTTCAGAGATGTTATTTTGAAGGTCATTCAATACTTGTTCGAGTTTTGTTTTTGCCTTAATAGAAGGCTCTGAAGTATTAAGACTATTAACGGTCCGTTTTATAGACGAAATCCAAGACGGAATGGTTAGAGTTAGCTCAGTTAACGGAGCATCGGGGTCAAATTTTGGCATATCCTTTACAGAAGGACGCATCATAGCTTCACTTTGTTGCTTTTCGACCGCATTCAGTATTACATTTCGGCTGTTGCAATACTGAACAAAAGGTTTTTTTGTTATTTCCATTCGGTTATTAACTTTTTTTAACTCAGCAGTGCTGAGTTTGGCAAGTTCTGTTATATTCTTATGCGATATCTTATATCTCCCGGAAAGAATTTTAGTAACCATTTCAGGCAGTTTTTGTCCGATTGTTTCCAATGCCCTGGTGTAAATAGCATATTTTTGAACCGTTGCGTGTGTAACATTATTTTCATCTGCTATTTTATGCGCCGTTTTTGTTTTGGTTGGGACTTCTATTTCTTCGTCAGGAATATAGTCTTCTCCTTCTTTTGAGTAGAATTGATTAATGCCAAATGGATTTTTGTTTTGGTTGGCGGTTTTCTCGGATTCGTATTGCATACCAATCAGAAATTTTCTTGTTTCTTCGGTAATATTTCTCCGACCAAGTTGATTTTTGCATATCCAGGCTATTACAGCGGCGCGACAATCAAAAGACAACTCCCGAACCTGAAATGGTATTTGATGCCTATTGCAGATTTCATAACGATTATGACCGTCTATGATATAGCCGTTCCAAGTAATAATAGGGTCGCGACAGCCATCGGCAAGTAAGTTTTCTTCCAATTGCAAGTATTCCTTACGGCGAAGTGGTCTAATAAGATTTTTAAACTCATTATCGATTTTTAGCAGTATTTTAGGCATATTATCCATAGTGAAGCTCCTATAATTCTATTATCTTTATTGATTTAAGGGAGAAAACGGCTATTTTTTCTGTAGGGATAACCTTACCCGTGAGTTTATATGTGCAGTTATGGTCGATACAGTCGGTGATTTCGCATAGTTTTGTAATAAACGAACCGCTGTAAATTTCATAAGAGTCGTCAGGAGAAATGTTTTTTATATCTACCCGATGAGCTTGCAAAAGCGGAGTATCTGTTTCGACAACCCTTAATGCAAGCATTTGAGTTTTAGGGTTAACAAGGAGTTGAATATACTTTGGATCTCCTAAGTAGTGCAGTGTAGATTTATAAATGCGTATACGCATTTTCTTTAAGTCGATTGAGATATTTGTTACGATGTTATCTTCCGGTTTTTTCATTGTTCATCTCCTGTACACGCAACAGCCGACAATTTCGATTCCGGCTCTGTCGCAGTGTCGTGATTGTTCTCCGTTTGAGTTATGTCTTTTATGGAATATATCGCATACCCATCGAAAATATTGATTTGCATTGACTGCTTATGTTCGTTAAAGGGCAGTCCAAATTGATTCTGCCACTCTGCTGGAAATACAGGAGTTCTTGAAATCTTCGGTTTTTCGCCATCCACAAATGATTTTTGATATACTTCGGTGGCATTCAAGTCAAAAGCTATCATGTATTTGCCTTTTGAATGAATCAATTTACCGAGGAGCTTATACCTGTATTTGGGATTCCAGTCCATCAAAGAAAAAATCTTTGCGAAAAAAAGTTTGCAAGTGATAGGACGTGGTTTCTTTTTACCATTTGCTGTATTGCACCACATAAATGAATCCCGTGCGTTTTCTTCACAAGGGAGGAGAGCAAGTATTTTGTGACTTCGATTAACCAGGATCTGAGCGAAGTCAGATTTTTGAAATTTTGACAAACACGCTGCATTGACATAAAACTTGCAGTCATTGAATGTTACGGACGGCTCTCGTAAATGAGCAAAGAATTCTTTTCTTACGACTTGAAAGTCATTAATATCAAATTCATCGTTCATATCCAGCATTTCATCGCCTTTAGATATAGTTGGAGCCATACTGTCCACTTCAATATTCAGTGTTGGCTCGAATTGTTGATTTGCAGAATCGTCTGCGATTTTTATAGCCGTCTTGTTTTCAAATTCCATTATTCATTTACTCCTTGTGTAATACCTTTTAATTCGGTTTGTATGTAATCTTTTAGTTTGTCAAAACTTGTAATTTGTAGTTTTTTATCCGTTTCGAAGAATTGACCTTCTACTCGCAATCTCCAGTCGGACTCGCTTTGCGTACTTAATGTCATAAGCGTTTGTTCATGGAGGTAGTATTCTTTTCCAAAGCTCGTTGTCCATTCTTCCGGGATTGCGCGTATTCGTTTGCCAGAGGGGGTGAGGGGTTGAAGAGTTGCGCCACCACCTGAGTTATCTTGTTTCGGTATAACATACGATTTGAAAAACGCTTCAGAGTTCTGGCTGTCAAAAAGGTATACAATCTCACTTTTGTTTTCAAAAAGTGTTCCGATAATTCGGTACTTACAGTCTGGGTTCCAATCCATTAGGGAGTAGATAATATCTATGAAAGCTGCCGCTGATATTTCCTTTGGTTGATATTCGCCGTTTTCCAACTTGGAGCAATAGATGCCTTGTCGATTGTCTTTGCTTGTGGAACGTATGGCAAACATCCTTCGTAAAGGGTTTATCAGTAATTCAATATAATTTTTCTCCTTGAATTTTTTTACGCAAACACTGCTTAATTTTATCTTCTTATTGCTGAATGAGATTGCTGGGTTACGTTTTGAATCAAAGAACTCTGAGCGTGTGATTTCAAAGCCACGCATATCAAAATCGCCTTCGTTAACCTCAATTTGAATATCTTTTGTTTCGTCTGATTGTTGTGTTTGACCGTCATTAACGATAGAGCATACACTTTGCGCTGCTTGATAATAATCGGGTTCTTTGAAGCCTGCCCAACGTGGGTTGACAGTAACAAAACCTTTTAGAATCCCGCTGTCAATTACTTTTAATGATGGTAAATATGATTTATTGCCGTATTTGGCATTATCGAGCATTCTTTGCACTGCAATAAAATCATCTCGTGAGATTATTGCTTCGTGATGATTTTTGTAATGGCTTTGTGGTCTGTCGCCATTGTTTCTGCGTGAAAGGTGAGTGTGATAGTTTGGAGTAAAGGTTTTTCGGGTTACGACATCACCGCAGTGCCGCTCATTTCGGAGAATCTGTATAATACCTCCTGGTGTCCATTTTATGTTTCCAAGATAGGAACGTCGGCCAAGAGAGATGAGTGCATCTGCTATCTGCTGAGTGGAATAACCATAGAGATACATATAGAAGGCAAGTTTCACTGTCGGGGCTTCATCTTGGTTAATAATTAAATTTCCGTCGGTATCGTGAGAATATCCTAACAATTTAGGAGTGAGCGGGATACCGTTGTCTAAACGCATACGAAGCGAAGTTTCCATACTACGGCTTCGAGTGTGTGATTCTTCTTCTGCCATTGTTGCTTGAAAAGAAAGGGCCATTTGCGAATCATCATTCAGCGAAAAAATACACTCAGATTCGAAAAAAACTCCGACGGGTGGCTTTAACTCTGCTAAATCACGAACCATGCCTATGCAAATTAATACGTTACGGGCAAAACGGGATACGCTTTTGGTAATTATTAAATCTATTTTGCTTGCTTTACAGTCAGCTATCATTTGATTAAATTCATTACGGTGGGCGAGAGATGTACCACTTATGCCTTCGTCCGCATATATTTTGACAAGAGTCCAGTTTGGATGGCGGACTACAAAGTCTTCATAATACTTTTTTTGTAATTCAAAAGAAGTGGTTTGCCTGACATCATCGGTAGACACACGCACATATATGGCAACCCTTTGATTTACGTCGTCATCATAATAGTCCGCTTGTTTTTTTGAAGCTGGAGTATACTCGTAGTTTTCAGGATCGATTTCCACCCGCATTCTTCTACGAGTTTTTTCTTTTTCTTTTTGTTTAATTTCTCGTTTTTCGGTATCTATCATCGCATAAGCCTCTTGTTAATCGTTGTCATCGGGTAGGAGCTTCCAGTCTGGAGTCGGTAAGAAGTATTCGTCTTTATTGTCTTTTTTGTAGTATGATGCAAGTGTATATATATCTTCGGAAATAAAGTATATACCCACTGGTTTTTTAAGGCTTGCAAGAAGACGTGCGCATAGAGTTATCTCATGTATTTTTTTAGAAACATTGGATATTTTTTGAGTAATAATTAAGTCAACTTTTCCTTCGTAGCAATCGTTTAATAAGCGACTCCATTCCGGTGCTGTTTCCATATTTGGTGCGGTGGCTCCTTCATCAATGTAAAAGTCAAACAAATTCCAATTTAAACACTGTCCGATAGTAACAGTAAATTGCTTTTTATGATATTCAAGATAATTCTCATATTTTGTTTGATTGAAATACCGTATATATATTGCAACATTTTGGTGCTTAGTGGTATTTGGTCGTTCGTGTCTGATTGTTTGTAACCAAGTTTTATGGTTTTCAACTTTATTTGAATGAACAGAGTCTTCAGAAAAAATTAGGGAGAATTGTGGTACCTCAGTAATCTCGTTTAATTTTTCAAATACTTCAATTTCGTCCATATAGACCTCCAATTTATAACAGAGACCATTATACATTGATATTTTATAAAAAAGAATAAACCAGCAGTCACAATGTTGACCACTGGTTTATGAAATGCAGAAAAAATTAAAAAAAAGAGTGGGGTTACCCACTCAAATTGCTATTTTAGTCTTCATTTTTATGAATTGTGTCTTTTACCTCTCGAACGATTTTTAGAATAGAATCTATTTCTGTCGGCGTGCAGTCACTTAAAATAGCGTAAAACTCTTTTTGATATAATTGGTTTACTTCCGGGACATCTGGGCGCAGTATGGAATCGGATGATACTTTTAATACTTCAATGATTTTGACGAAAGTATCAAGTTGCATCATTTTCTTTCCGTTTTCTATATCGCTTATATGTGGTAAAGAGATATCTGCCTCAAAAGATAAATCGGCTTGGCTCATTTTTTTAGTAGTACGAGCTGCACGGATACGCTGCCCGACTTGCTTTATGTCGATATTATACTTGTCCATATTGCCCTCCTTTACACCATAGACTATATATTTTAATAATTTTATCACCCATAGCATAAAAAGAAAATCGTCCACCGTTTAACATATAGTCCACAGACTAATATTATGGTAAAATTATTTGTCTATAGGAGGATACACAAATGACGATTGATTATTATGTTATAGGACAGAGGATTAAAGAGCTTCGCAAAAACAAGCATATGTCTCAAGCCAAGCTATCGGAGATAATTGATAAATCAACTTCCTACATCAGCTATTTGGAGAGCGGGATTAAGTTTATGAGCGTAGAAACGCTTACAAATATTGCCAACGCTCTCAATGTGACCACAGATATGATTCTGGGTGAATATTTAATAAATCATATGGGGGTAAGCGTCAAAACCTTTGAGAGTGTTTTGCAGGATTGTACCCAGTACGAGAGTAGGGTAATAATAGATAATGCAAAAACGCTAAAGGCGGCAATGAGAGAAAATCGCAGTCTCAGCCATAAATAGTCTTAGCAAGTTTACTTTTTTTTACACATAAAAGCAATAAACTACTGGTTAAAAATATAACCGGTAGTTTATGCTACGCAAAAATACTGCAATCAATTATGTTTTTTATAAAAGCTGTTACATTTTTCAAATCAGAGAAAAATGGTCGAGATTTATGATATAATTTCATTGATTAATATGGAGTGGTATATAGGGAATGAGGTATTACGTAGTAGCAGATATTCATAGCTTTTATAACCCGCTGATAAACACACTTAAAGAACAAGGTTTTTTTGATGACAAAGGGCCGCATACATTGGTTGTTTGCGGAGATTTATTCGATAGGGGTTCTGATTCTTGTGTGATACAAGATTTTATAAGCCATTTGATGGAGAAAAACGAAATAATAGTCATTCGCGGTAATCACGAAGACCTAATGCTTGATATGATTAAGACATGGGATGCAAAAAGTTATTTTTTTTCACAGCATATTGCGAACGGTACAGTAAAAACGATGATGCAACTGACGAATGCGAGCGAAGAAGATTTGCGTTTACATCCAAAGAGTGTATTCGACAAACTTATTGCTACACCATACATCAAGACTTTTATTCCAAAAATGCTCGATTATTTTGAAACCGAACATTATATCTTTGTTCACGGATGGATTCCGTGTCGATTGTTTAGGATGAATCATACTTCGTTTAGATATGAAAAATTGGAAGACTGGAGAAGAGCGGGCCGTTACGATTGGGATATTTCTCGTTGGACAAATGGTATGGATGCGGCTCATAATGGTATTATAGAGGATAACAAGACGATAGTTTGTGGCCATTGGCATTGTTCATTCGGACACAGTAGATTTGAAGGTAATGGAAGTGAACTCGGCAGTGATGCGGATTACTCGCCGTTTTACTCGAAAGGAATTATTGCAATTGATGCGTGTACGGCAATGTCAAATAAAATTAACTGCGTTGTAATAAACGATTAACGGAGAAAGTCATATGGCTAAAAAGAGAATAGTTCGGCGCTTGTATTTTCACGAGCGTTATTATCGGATTGAACATGATTTGTACAAGGAAGAGAATGATGACGAAACTCTCTTCTCAGGCAGATACAAAACTAAAATCCAAGCAGAAGATTTGCCAGATTGGTATGTTTACGGACGGTATTATAAACGGTTCGGATATATTTCGACAAAAGGGATAACCGATATGGTGTATATTCCTAATCTGTGGATTAACCATTTTCTCAAAGATGATTTTTTGCTTATTGCTTACAGCGGGAAAATTGAGTTGATTGATGATAGGCGCGAACTACTTATTTGTGAAAAGTATGTAGGGTATGACGAGACTGTTTGCGGAAATGAAATAATGGATGTTATGAAAGGAGCCCGGCAGTATTCTGACTTTGACATAACGTCTCTTATACAACAGATTAAAGATAAAAAAGCAATTCTTCAAAAGAAGCACCCTGAAGAGTTTGGCCCTGATGTGTGGAATTTTGATGTTGATGCGTATTTTGAGAAACCTTTAGAAAAATATAGGTATACAACACCCGTCTGGTTAAAAAAATTAAGAAAAAAAGAAAATGATGGAGAATAAATTATGCGAGTCTTTTTTACGAGCGATTTGCATTTTGGACACGAAAATGTAATACGCTTTGATAAACGACCATTTGCAACAGTTGATGAAATGGACGAGGAACTCATAGAAAGATGGAATGCAAAGGTGTCTGAGGGTGATTTGGTTTATGTTCTCGGCGATTTTATTTGGAAAAGTAAAAACAACGATGCCCCGGCATTATTGAAAAGACTAAATGGCAGTAAAATATTAATCAAGGGAAACCACGATAGGTTTCTGCATAATTCGGCAGCTAAAAAAGCACTTGCCGGATTGAAAGATTATGACGATATTGCCGTAACGCTTTCAGACGGCTCCAAGAGACGATGCATATTGAGTCATTACTTTATTCCGTTTTACAATGGAAGCAGGTATAAGGCAATACATCTCCACGGGCATTCGCATGCAACAGCCGAAGCGGCGGAGGAAGTACGCATCGTTAATGAATTGAACAGTAGGGGATACAACCTGAATATTTTCAACGTTGGTTGTATGTATTGGAATTACGAACCAGTGACACTTGAAGAAATTCTAAATAGTAAAACGGAGGAATAATATGTCGGAAATACAATTTAAGGGGCGGCTGCTAAAAAAAACAAGGGAAATACCAAGAATCTGCAGAGCTGAATTTGCAGAGAATATAGATGGATACCTCGATAGAATAAGCTCGGAAAACATAGCTTTTATAATAACCGATGAAGGGAAACCAAGTTTAGTTGTTTGTCCTGCTTGTTGGTTTAGCTACTGCTTTGACGAAGAATTCGGAAGTACGATAATCTGTGCCACGAAGTATGCGCTCGGTTGCGATTCGGTAATGCCAGGGACAATTTGTAATTATATTCGTAAAAATTTGCCAGTGATTGACATGAATACCATAAAAGAGTTAATAGGAATCATTGTTGAAGGGATATCAAGTAGTCCTCAACAAAAAGTTTGGGAGGTAATGCTCAAAGAATTACAAGAGAGAAAAGATTATATTGAAACTGTCATAGGGGGCAAATAAAGCAATGAAGAAAATACCAACATTATTTGAACGACAGTTTGAAAATCACTCTGTAGTAGGGATATCACCTATTCCAATAAAAGGTCTTGAATGGGTTTTGATGGGGGAGGGAATCGCCACGCTAAAATATGATGGAGCTTGCTGCGCAATATTTCAAGGATGTTTATATAAGCGATACGACGCTAAACAAGGGAAAACAATTCCAGAGGGGGCAATCCTGTGTCAAGACAGTGCCGATCCTATTACGGGACATTTTCCGTGTTGGTTAAGGTGTTATAGAGATAATCCGAGTGACAAATGGTTTTTTAACGCTTTCGACAATTCTAATGGGCAAACGCTTGCTGATGGCACATATGAGGCAATAGGTGTTCATTTTCAAACTAATCCATATAATATGGAGAATGATGTGTTGGTTCGCCACGGGCAAACAATACTTGATATTTCTGATAGGAGCTTTGATGGAATTAAGAAATACCTAACCGAAAACAATATAGAGGGAATTGTGTTTTGGAAAGACGGAGAGCCAAAATGTAAAATTAAGAGGAAGGATTTTGGACTGCCGTGGAAAACAGAAAAAAGCA
The DNA here is from genome assembly GCA_028703495.1 of Clostridia bacterium. Classification (GTDB taxonomy): domain Bacteria; phylum Bacillota; class Clostridia; order Christensenellales; family CAG-314; genus JAQVMT01. The sequence continues at coordinate 75,404 of JAQVMT010000003.1, forward strand.
GAAAATAAAACAAGCTGTCAAACAAGAGGGTGTCTTGATTGGCAGCTTTCATTTAATTAAAGCTTAGTTCTTGAAATCGGCTGAGTCTGGCAAGGAATAATCTTTGAGCATAATATAATTAATAGGCTTACCAACCTTTTTAGAGTAGTTGATCGTGTTAAATGTTCCGCCACGCATTTCGCCATTCCAGACGGCAATGACCAAATTAGACTGGTCGACCATATATTTATTTCTATCGAGCATACAAGTGGGAGTGTAATTTTCAGACATAACATTGACTGTATTCGCTCTATGAAGAATTTTCTGATATCGGGTCTTGTCTTCGTCATTCCATTTTAAGTCTTGATTTCTACAAGGAACTGCGACTTCAAGCTTAATGTGCGGATAGTAGTTATCCCTAAATCCAATTACGATGTCTGCGAAATCCATATCAGCGCCGATAGCACCACCGCTAATAAAATAATCAAAACCTTCCACACGAATTAGTGATTCTATCTCGCAAGCCAAGGATTCTAAGTATTCCTGGTGTGAGCTGCAGTCTACATCACGATAATTCCACGGAAATCCCTTTGGACGGTGTCCTGTACAACAAACTGTTTTCATTGGTTGTCCTCCAATTTTTATGTTTTTAATTTTAACATAAAAAAATAAAATAGTCCATTGCATTGACCGCCATGTGTTAAAAAATAGTCCATCAGAATGGACTTTATCGATTTCTCGTGGAATGAAAAAGTAAGTTGTTGCATTTTTTACAATAACTTAACATCGAACTGTGGGGGAATGAAACTGGGAAAATTAACAAAAAAATAGGTTCAAAAGAAATAGAAATGAACCCATTGATTGAGAAAGTTGAACCCATACAAGAATGAAGTGAACCTATTTCTTGTGGAAAATGAACCTGAACAGACCTTCAAATCTGAACCATTAGTGTTCGATTGGAGGCCTGTTTTTATCTGAAAATGCTTATATAAAGCGGCTTTTAGCCGCTTTTTACTTTGCCAGTTAATAGGACAGAACAGTAAGAAAACTTGTAAAATAGAGTGAGAAAAAACTAACATCTCAAATACGAACCATGAGTGTTCAATTAAAGAATACTTTTATCCTTTGCATTACAAGCAAAACGGCTTTCATATCGTTCACTTATTGGGTGTAATCGTTCATTTTATCCCTTACCGTTCACTTTATGGGCTAATCGTTCAATTATTGATTTTAGCGGATAAAGTTTCTTTTTATTTACCCAAAGATGATATATCCGTAATCATTGACAGCAACGGAATGTTTGAGAAGGTTTGGAAGTCCAGCTCGTTTCTCGTTCAGAAAGGCTTTTAAATCCTCGAAGTCGGTAGCGACGATAAGTTCACCGACTTCAACATCGAGAAAGCGGAACACGGACGCGATAGAATAATACGTCTTGCTTGTAGCAAGGTTATGCCGAAACATAACGATAAAGGCACGCCACGATGATAATCAATTCCAACAGTGTGTGACTTTGTTAAATATTCATAGGTACTTATAAAAAAACTAAACCAAAATAAAACGGCAAGTTTGAAAAACGACGCAGTGAATGCTTATTATGATTTTACACAAACTTTACAAAAGCATTACCAAAGTATGGTGGTAGCATATTTGTAAATGCGTTAAAATAATGGCATAGAACAAAAGGAGATAAAATAAAAAATGAAAAAGAAATTAATTTCAATTGTATGTGCAATTATGGCATTAACAATGGGCATTGTAGGATTGACGGCTTGTAACGGAGCTAAGTTTGATGATAGTAAGAACATAAGTGTAGTCGCTCGTGAGGACGGTAGCGGAACAAAGTCTGCGTTTATGGAAATAATCGGGCTTAAAGGCAAAAGCGACGTATCGGGCGTAATTATCGGTACAGGTACGGCGGGTATCTTGGCAGAAGTAAAAAGCAACCCTCTTGCCATTGCATACGAAAGTTTGGGATACGTTACAAGCGACGTAAAAATGCTTACTGTTGACGGAGTTGCCGCAACCATTGAAAATATTAAAAACGGAAGTTATCAAATTGCACGTCCGTTAAACATAGTGTACAAAGCCGCAACCATTCAAAGCGACTTAAACGGTGCGTTTTACGAGTTTTTGAATAGTTCAAACGCTCAAACGATAATAAGCGATAACGGGTACGTTTCCACGAAAGACGAGGCAACTGCATATACGGTAAAGTCGGGTATTTCAGGCGAAATATCGGTATCGGGCAGTACGTCGTTGCAACCTTTAATGGTTATTCTTGCGGCAGAATTTGAAAGAATTCAGGCAAACGTTACCGTAACGGTAGCCGGTGGCGGAAGTGGAACGGGTTATAAAAATGCAAACGACGGAGTAAGTGATTTCGGTATGATTTCAGAAACGTTCAACAGTACAAAAGCCGAAAACTGCACCTCGTGTGAAGTGGCAAAAGACGGCATAGCAATTATCGTAAACAAGGCTAACATCTATGACAATATCAGTTTGGCAGATTTAAAGAATATCTATAACTGTGAAGAATCATCGAACACTAAAATTACTACTTGGGCAGACTTGTCCAAATAAGGAGCGACATGAAATCTCTTTACGGATACATTAACGCAAGAGAAAAGGTTATGAAGGGTGTTTTCATTGGAAGCGCCCTCTTTTCCGTGTTTGCTTTGCTTTCCATAACCGTATTCCTATTTTGGAGCGGAGTTCCGTTTATTGCAAAAATAGGCGTGGGCGATTTTATATTCGGAACAAAGTGGGCTCCTCTTGCAGACAGTCCGTCATACGGAATACTGTCTATGATAGTAACAACCTTATACGTCACGGCATTGTCGGTCATACTTGGCGTCGGAATAGGTTTATTTACTGCGATATGCTTGTATAAATTCTGTCCTAAAAAACTTGTTTCGCCAATCAGACAAATGATAAATCTACTTGCGGGAATTCCGTCAGTTATATTCGGATTGTTTGGAATGACGTTGATAGTGCCTTTTATAAGAGATTACGTTTCGCCGACAGGCGTTGGATACGGCATACTTTCCGCTTCTATTGTGCTTGCAATAATGATTTTGCCGACTATTGTCAGCGTAAGTTTGGATGCAATGGTATCCGTCCCTAATACTTATTTTGAAGGAGCGTTAGCGTTGGGTGCTACGAAAGAGCAAACAACGTTTAAGGTTATGCTTCCCGCCGCAAAAAGTGGAATATTGGCAGGCGTCGTATTGGCGATAGGTAGAGCAATAGGCGAAACAATGGCGGTAATTATGGTAATAGGCGGTAGCCCCGAAATGCCGAACTCAATATTTCAAAGCGTAAGAACAATGACTGCAAACATTGCAATGGGTGCAACAGAACTATCGGGAGACGCACTCTCTGCTCTTATTGCAACAGGAGTTGTATTATTTGTATTTACGCTCTTGTTAAACGTCAGCTTTTCCGCGTTAAAAAACAATTCCGTCAAAAAGGATAGAAAGAAAAACAAGGAGAAGCGTTATGCGAAAAATAAATAGACACAAATCACAAATTGCGCTTTATTCCTCATTGAAATGGATATCTCGTATTTGCACGGCGGTTTCACTTGTCTCTTTGCTTGCCGTAGTACTATACGTCTTGATAAACGGCGTAGACAAATTGAGCATACAGCTACTATTTGGAGAATATGGCAAATATCCGTCCATCTTGCCTGCGTTTGTAGGTACGTTGGAGCTTGTTGCTGTTGCAACGATTATTGCCGTGCCGATAGGCGTAGCAAGCGCAATTTTTCTTGTGGAATATACAAATAACAAGAGTAAAATCGTGAAGTATATCAGAGTGGCAACGGAAACGCTTGCGGGTATTCCGAGCATTGTTTACGGGTTATTCGGATATTTGGTATTTGTTGTATTGTTCGGTTGGGGGTACTCGCTTTTAGGCGGCGGACTTACTCTTGCAATTATGATTTTGCCTGTTATCGTTCGTTCGACGGAAGAAAGTCTGCTTGCCGTTCCCGATGGATTTCGAGAGGGAGCATATGCTCTTGGTACAAGCAAGGTAAGGACAATATTTAAGGTGGTTTTGCCATCGGCAAGCGGCGGCATTGTTACGGCAATTATTCTTGCCATAGGCAGAGTTGTTTCTGAAAGTGCGGTATTGATACTTACAATAGGTATGGTAGTAAATAAAATGCCTGTAAGCGTTATGTCGCCGGGTACAAGTCTTGCCCTTGACATTTATTATTTTGCAAGTTACGGATATCCTGACGAGGCTGCGGCAACTGCCGTTGTTCTGCTGATTTTTGTTATGATATTGAATTTGCTTGCCACACTCGTTGGCAAACTATTGAAGAAAGGAACAGGAGAAAAATAATGACTGATACGGTTAAAACAGAAGAAAGATATAATATATCGGTTAAAAATTGTAATTTGTTTTATGGAGATTTTCAGGCTCTAAAAAGCATAAATATGGAAATAGCCGAAAATGAAGTTACGGCGCTTATCGGACCATCCGGTTGCGGTAAGTCCACGTTCTTGAAAACTCTCAACCGAATGAACGATTTAGTTGATGGTTGCAAGATTACGGGAGAATTCAAGCTTGGGAGCTTAGATATTTACGGCAAGGATACCGATATAAATTTACTACGTAAAAACGTAGGTATGGTTTTTCAAAAGCCCAATCCTTTCCCTATGAGTATATTTGACAACATCGCTTTCGCCCCTCGTACGTTTGGAATAAAGAAAAAAGCTGAACTGGACGAAATTGTCGAGCAAAGCTTAGTAAAAGCAAGCATTTGGGACGAGGTTAAAGATAGACTTAAAAAGAGTGCGTTAGGTATGTCGGGCGGACAACAACAACGGCTTTGTATTGCACGTTCGCTTGCCGCTTCACCGAAAGTCTTGCTTATGGATGAGCCGACTTCCGCATTGGACCCCATATCAACGGGTAAAATTGAGGAACTGATGGACGAACTTAAAAAGGAATATACCATAGTAATAGTAACGCACAATATGCAACAGGCAACAAGAGTATCTGACAAAACAGCATTCTTTTTGCTTGGAGAAGTTATTGAATTTGGTAAGACGGAAGATATATTTGTCAACCCTATAGACAAACGCACAGAAAACTATATTACGGGTAGATTCGGTTAATATCCGATTTATACGCATATATCGTTGAAATAAAATAAAAAAAGGAGTATAATTATGTCGATAAGAATAAAATACGAAGCAGAATTAAAAGAAGTTTACAATAAACTTGTCATAATGTTGCGTGAGGTAGAATTGGCAATTGAAACTTCCGTGAAGGCGCTTGAAACAAGGGATAAAACGCTTGCAGAGGAAACGTTTGACAAGGAAAAGGAAATTGACCATTTAGAGCGGGATATTGAGCAAGATTGTTTGAAAATATTACTTATGGAACATCCGGTTGCGAGCGATTTTAGAGAGGTGTCTGCTGCACTCAAAATGATAACCGACCTCGAACGCATTGGCGATCAGGCAAGAGATATTTCAGAGATAGCGTTGCAGTTTGGCGATGAAGCGTATATAAAAAAGCTGGAACATATTCCAATGATGGCAGAAATTGCCATTTCTATGGTTAAAGACAGCGTCCACGCATATATAAACAGAGATTTAGCTCTTGCGACCTCGCTTGACAAACGTGACGATGCGGTAGACGCAATGTTTGAAACGGTTAAAAACGACCTTGTAGAACTTATTAAACTTGATTCAGCAAACGCCGACCAAGCAATACTTTTAATGATGATTGCAAAATATATAGAACGTATTGCTGACCATGCCGTCAACATAGGCGAGTGGGTACAATATGCAATAACAGGCAGTCATTCGTGAGGATTATATGAAACAACTTATTTATGCAGTAGAAGACGATCCATCTATACAAGAACTTTACGTCTATACCATTGAAAGTGCAGGCTTTGACGTAGAATGTTTCGAGTGCGGAGCGGATATGTTTAAACGCTTATCGGAAAGAATGCCAGACCTTTTTATACTTGATATTATGCTTGACGGTATGAACGGCTATGAAATTTTGAGCAAACTTAAAGCGGAGAACAAACTGAAAGACATACCCGTTATTATGGTTTCGGCAAAGGGTGAAGAAATCAGCAAAGTAAAGGGACTGAATTTGGGTGCAGACGATTATATTTCCAAACCGTTTGGCGTGCTTGAACTTGTGGCAAGAATAAACGCAAATTTGAGGAAACACCCGATTGATACGGTTAGAAATGTGTTCAAAGACGTTGTGATTGACGATAATACACATAAAATTCTAATCAGGAACAATGAAGTAAGTTGTACTCTTAAAGAATATAATTTGTTAAAGATGCTTGTAGAAAATGCTGAAAAGGTGATTTTCCGAGACGTTATTCTCAATAACGTGTGGGGTACCGATTTTTTTGGCGAGACGCGCACTCTTGATATGCATATTACGTCGCTAAGAAAAATTCTTAACGAAAACAAAAGTGAAGTTGTAATTGAAACTGTTAGAGGGGTTGGGTATATATTAAAATGAAGAAAAGATTATTATCGTATATTTCAATCGTTGTTACTTTTTCGCTTCTGCTTATGTTCGGCTTGGGATTGCTTGTTACGAGGAGCAACAATAATGAAATTACAAGCGATAAACTGACTGAAATAACAGACCTTCTTGCTTCCGTTTATGATGGAAATTTTGATAATTTGTGCAGTTATAACGGAAACATTCGTATAACGGTTATTGCCTCAAACGGTACGGTTATTGCAGATTCGGACGAAGTAGACGTTTCTACTCTCGATAATCATATTGACCGAGAAGAAGTTGTTGCGGCATTAAAAGGCGCACCGACAATCATTACCAGATATAGTTCCACTATCGGCAGGGATATGATGTATTATGCCGAAAAAGTAAGTGTTGGAGATGATTACGTCTTTATTCGTACGGCAATGCCGACAGAGAGCATTTCAGGTTATTTGGTTAAAACGATACCTTTAATGATTTTTATATTATTTTTCGTATTGGCTATGTCTTCGATTGTTTCATTTTTTGTCAGCGACAAACTTATTAAACCGTACACTGCGGTAAAAGAAAACTTGCAAGCTATAAACAACGGCAACTATAAAAAACTTATGCCTACGGAAAGTTATTCCGAAATAAACGAAACAATAACGGAAATTAACGATATAGCTGAAAAAATCAATTTGAGTATCGCTACCACAAATGAGGAAAAAAACAGACTTGATTACGTCGTCAACAATATAAATGACGGGATAATCGCAGTTGACAAAGACGGTAACTTGCAAATGGTCAACAAAAAAGCGGCTGAAATATTCAATGCGGAAATAAATCTTGTGGGTAAAGGTTACGAAAGTCTTGTTTCTGTCGAAGCCTTAAACCGTGCTATTTCCGACTGCATAACCTCGCATAGGGACAGTATGCTTGAAATTGAAGTAAATAAGTCGATATATCTTGTTACCGTCAAAGGGTTAGGTTTTTGGAAGATAGGCGAAGAAATTGCCGTTGCTATTTTGTCCGACGTTACGGCAAGTAAAAATAATGAAAAAATGCGGAGTGAGTTTTTTGCAAACGCTTCTCACGAATTAAAAACACCGCTTACCGCAATAATGGGTTTTAATGAAATCGTAGGAATCAATAATAAAGACGAATCTCTTAAAAAACCCGTTTCTCAGATTGCGAAAGAAGCGGACAGAATGTTGAATCTCATTGACGATATGTTAAAACTCAGCAAGTTAGACGTTGGAGAAGCGGTTGAAACAGAAAAGATTTCTTTGCAAGAAGTAAGTGCAGAAGTGGTAGAAAGTCTTTCTACCGTCATTAAGGAAAAAAACGTTATCGTATCGGTAAACGGTGAAGGTACTGTTGTCGCAGGACAAACTCATATTTACGAACTTGCTAAAAATCTTATCGAAAATGCCGTAAAATATAACGTGGACGGCGGACGTGTTGACGTCAATATTGCAACGACGCAAAACGGTGTATTGTTTGAAGTTGCAGATAGCGGTATCGGAATCGACGTAAAGCATCAATCACGCATATTCGAACGTTTTTATAGAGTAGAAAAATCCCGTAGTCGTGCAACGGGCGGTACGGGCTTAGGGCTTGCAATCGTCAAACACGTTTGTCTTCTTTACAATGCGGATATAACACTTAAAAGCAAACTTGGCATTGGTACAACTATCACCGTGCTGTTTAAGAAATAATAGAAGAATATCAATTGCGTTTAATGAACCGTTTCGTTATGCCCATTTTTAAATTTCATTATTATTTCGTTGCTAAAATCTTCCGTCTGAACGTCTCTTCCGTGTGAAGTGCATCGCTATCATACAATATTTTGTTAACGAATTGTGGGGGAATGAAGTTGGAAAAATCAACAGAAAAACGGGTTCATAAGGAATAGAAATGAACCCATTGATTGAGAAAGTTGAACCCATACAAGAATGAAGTGAACCCATTTCTTGTGGGAAATGAACCCATTTTGATTTTGTATCATTTTCTCTCATCTTTCACAAAGCCAAAACAGGCGTTATTGCTTGTTTTGGCTTTTCTATTGCTCTTTTTAATGCGCTTTGCGCCCCAAAGAGCAACAGCAAATCCAAAAACTACGCTTTTAGCCTGTTTTGTCGATTACTTGTGCAAAGTGTGGACAGCTCGAACTGTATAGCTCCGCGCGTTGATTTGTGTAAACTCAAAACCTACAAGCAACGTCAAGCAAGAATCAATAACGCGCTCCGCTACTCCGCTCGGGTTGCGTCGCCTTCAGAATCGGTTATGAGATTGTTGCTCAAGCGCAAGAAGGGAATATCGGTTTTTCACTACGTCTTTTCGGATAAAATCGTTGGTTTTTCGAGCCCGACAGTGCGGAGCATTAAACCTCCGTCAACGGAATTCATAAGCTATGCATTAAAATGCTTGCTTTGAAGAAGAAAATGATGTATAATTGGTGTCAGACAAATCGGATTGGTAGGGTCGGTAAATATTCAGGGCGAAGGATGTTTCTATAAGAAGGATTGCTTGGGCTTGATTCGAAGTTTTCTTGGCTAAATCCTCTTTGAGCAGTTTGTGTACGACAGAGTTGCGTTCTTTAACCTTGGCTATTGACGGAAGTCAAAGGCTTTTTAGAGTTTGGCTTTTCGCACTTTACTTCTGTGACAAACGCATATATAAATTTTTTCCATAAAAATTTTTATCTGCTTTTTTTGTCGTGTTTTATGTCACTATTTTAGTTTAAAAAAAAAGGAGATTACACATGAAAAAAATATTATTCTTTTAATTGTTGCTTTAATGTTGAGCGTCTTGTTTTTTGAAGTGCATTCCTTGTCGGTGTACGCAGAAGAAGTCGAGGAAACAAGCAAAGAGTACGTTATTTCGATTTGTACGGCTAATTGTGGCGGTGCGGGAACCGATGCAAACGTAACGATTCAAATCAATGGAAAAAAGGGTAGCACGGACTATCTGCTTTTGGATAAAGCAGACTATGATGATTTTGAGCAGAATACATACGATGTCTACACCGTAAAGGCTTTAGACGTGGGCGAAATTATTGCTATATGTATAAAGCTTGAAGATTACGGCAAATACGGAGAATGGAGTCCGGAATTTATCGTTGTAAACGGAACTGCGTTTGATTTAAGTAACACTTGGATTTATGGTGAAAGGAAAGTGTTTTCTCCGAAGTACAAAGGCGACGACACATCGGCTTATCTCTACCTTTGCGATAATTCGCACTATACCATTTCAGACGGAACGGAGGCGAACGAGGGCAGATTGATGATAAAGAGCGGTGACGCTTCGTTCTCTGTGGCTCAAAACTGTTCGATTGTGTTTACGCGTTCCCAAAACCACATCGATCACAATACGCAGGCAAATGCGACAATTCATGTGGAAGCGAAAAAAGCTCCATTAGATATTCGTTTTATTTCTGCGGAAATCTATTCGACCGACGGCAGCGCATTGAGCCTTTCTTCCAATAGCACTGTCAATTTAGATCTGTATTCTACTAACCGCTGTGCTTGTGCGTCAGATAAAGAGGCAGGCGTCAACGTGCCGTACGGTGCAAAGCTGACCATCATCGGCGATGGAACACTTAAAGCAGAAGGCGACAAATACGCCGCAGGTATCGGCGGAAACGATGAACAGGCATATGGTGCTATAATTATAAACGGCGGAACAATAGTTGCCCGCGGCGGAAAATACGGCGCAGGAATAGGTTCCGGAGATAAAAGCGGAAAAACCAACGGTGATATAATTATTAACGACGGAAAAGTAAGCGCGTACGGAGGTGATTACGGCGCAGGTATCGGCGGAGGAAGCAATTCGACCTGCGGCGCGATAAGGATAAACGGCGGAACCATTTACGCGGAAGCTCCGGATGAGGGCGCAGGAATAGGCTCCGGCGATGAGGCATCCGATAAATTAGGCTTGATAATGATAACAGGCGGAACCATTACAGCGCTTTCAAAGGACGAAGGCGCAGGTATCGGATCGGGTTCGGAGAGCGGTGACGTTACTCAAATTGTTATCACCGGAGGAAAAATTACTTCTTCGTCTTATTCATACGGCGCAGGTATCGGCGGCGGAAGAGGATCGAACGGCGGAACAATATTAATTTCAGGCGATACCACTTACATTGAGAGTAATGGAAATGCAAACGGCGCAGGTATCGGCGGCGGAGATTGCGGAGATTTTGATCTTATATCTATCACCGGCGGAAAGCAGATTGTTACAAAAGGTGCGTCCGGCATCGGCGGCGGCGATAAAGCAAGCTATGGCAACGGAAAAATCGAAATCAGCGGTGGTACAATTTATGCATCAGGAGCAGGTGGTGCAGGAATAGGCACAGGCGCAGAAGCTACTGCTCTTTCGCTTATAAAAATCACTGGAGGAACAATTTCCGCTACAGGTGGACATAGCGGTGCAGGTATCGGCGGCGGAGAGAAAACAGGCGGCGGAACAATTGATATATCGGGCGACACTACGAACATTAAAGCGCAAGGCGGATTATACGGCGCAGGTATCGGCGGTGGCAGTAACGCTTCCGTTACGAGTATTACTATAAGCGGCGGTAAGATCTATGCTTGTGGCGGCAGTGAGGGCGCAGGTATAGGCTCCGGTGATGAATCGAACGATGAAGTCGGAAAAATTCTCATAACAGGCGGATATGTAGAGGCATACGGCGGTGAAGAGGGTGCCGGTATCGGTAGCGGTTCGGAAGCCACACACCCAAGCCTAATAGAGATTACCGGCGGAACGGTTTATGCAAAAGGCGGTTGCGATGCAACATGGTTCTTAGGTGATATTTTCCAAACGGGCGCAGGTATCGGTGGCGGTTATAAAACAACCGGCGGAAAACTTAAAATATCAGGTACGGCTGTTGTCTATGCAGTAGGAAATTATAATACTGCCGGTATTGGCGGCGGCATGGAAGCCGGTGGTGTCGAATTGGAAATGACAGGCGGTTTGGTAAAGACTAACGGTGGAACGGATGCCGCCGGATTGGCTTCAACAACAATGAAGATCAGCGGTGGTTCCCTGTATGCTATCGGTAATAACAGGGATGGTATTACCTATGACACAAGCAACTACTATGCGGTAACGGTAACCGGCGGCTGTATCTACAGCGCAAACGGGGGTACGGAAACGCCTTTGAAAAATGTATGGAACGTTGCTAAAGACTCCTTAAAGCTTTTCAGGATAAGAATCGACAACGTTCCTTCCGATACAATTATTAGTATCAGTAAAATATTGGACAAAATAGATGAAGAAATTGAATATCAAACATACGGATTACGGACGTTGGTAAATAAAGATAACTCCGCATATATTTATGTTTATCTTCAAAGCAATGTAAAGCCCTATACCTTAGAGGATGCGGACGGCGTCAGATATGATGTACACGATTCATTTTCCATTGAACAAACGACAGCCTCGGTGTTCTCCGTGAGCGGAAACTGGCTGATAATAATTGCAGCTTTGTTTGTCGCAATCATTGCTGTTTATACAGTTATATTGATAAAGACTAAAAAGAAAATAGCTGCTATGAACGCAAATAAGCAATAAGCACTTTGTGCTTACAGAGCAACGAATGAATTATTGCAATACAAATCGGAGGCAGCTTATTCATTGTCACTGCGACATAATAATCGAGCATCAAATTAAACAGCTTCTAAAAGAATATGGTTGATTATCGGAAAAACCGATTTGCATATCAATCATATTGTCAATGCCAAAGCCAAAACAGGCGTTATTGCTTGTTTTGGCTTTTCTATTGCTCTTTTTAATGCGCTTTGCGCCCCAAAGAGCAACAGCAAATCCAAAAAGTGCGTTTTTATCTTGCTTTGCTTGATGAATCGCCAAACCGCCAATATCACCGAACTATGCTCGTAATTATTTGTGTCAAGCATTTTGTAGGTTGCAAAAGCACTATATATTGAGCACAATCGCAACATTGCTCAAATATATAGTGCTTATTTAGATGACGTTTCTGTTTTGTTCCCAATTGAATAATTGTAATCGAAGGAACAAGAGGAGCAACCATAAACCAGACTGCGTATTTTAATCGAGTAAACAAGAGGGACAACAATAAACCAAACTGCTTATTGTAATCGAGTAAACAAGAGGAGCAGCTATAGACCGACATCAACAAGCTTTTTTGTCGACATATCGGATAGATGCTTGTTTGCGCACCGATTTAACAATAAGTCGCAAGTACAACGGAATATTTTTCACCGTTTCTGCTTAATCGATTACACGACCGTCGGTGGATACGGTGAGCCGCAAGTACAACGGAATGTTTTTCACCGTTTCTGTTTAATCGATTATTCGACCGTCGGTGGAGACGGTGAGTCGCAAGTACAACGGAATGTTTTTCACCGTTTCTGTTTAATCAATTATTCGACCGTCGGTGGAGATTGTAACGACTCTCCATGGTATAAATTTGCCGCTGTTTTGTAATGCGGTTTTAACTGCGTTTTCCAAGCCGCCGCAACACGGCACCTCCATGCGCACGATGGTTACGCTCTTTATGTTGTTATTGGATATAATTGCGGTTAATTTCTCGCTGTAATCCCCGCTGTCCAGCTTCGGACATCCGATAAGCGTAATTCTGTTTCGAATAAATTCGTTGTGGAAATTGCCGTAAGCGTATGCCGTGCAATCTGCCGCCACAAGTAAATTTGCGTTGTCAAAGTAGGGAGCATTGACAGGCACAAGCTTGATTTGTACAGGCCATTGCAAGAGTTGACTTTCGGAAGCTGTGACACTGCTTGTGCAGCTGTCGTGCTTTATTGCCTTTGACTGCGTTCCCGGACAGCCGCAAGGCAGTTTGTGCTCTTGCTTTTGCTTTGCTTGCTTGACGGCATTTTCATCGTATGCGGGAGCTTCGCGTTCCTCAAACGATATCGCGTTTGTGGGACAAGCAGGCAGACAGTCACCGAGTCCGTCACAGTAGTCCTCGCGCGTTAGTTTTGCCTTGCCGTCTACCATGGCAATAGCACCCTCGTGACAGGCGGCGGCACACGCTCCGCAACCGTTGCATTTTTCCTCGTCGATTTTGATAATTTTTCTTAATATATTTGCCTCCTTATATAATTAAATTATTAAAAGTCACCGAAAAGCAATTTTTACATATCTGCAATCCCGATATTCTTAGACGCTTTCAATCCAACATAAAGCAATTACAAAACACATTTGCAAGCCGTATGACCAATGAAGCTTTCAAGGCAACATAAAAGCAATCATAGCAATATCTGCAATCCTTATATTCTCAAAAGCTTTCAAAGGAGCAGACAAACAATATTTATTTTTGCCCTCACACACTTGCTTTCCGCTTGTGCTTACGATAGAAGTATAGTATAATTACTTAAAGAAGTATGTTGATTTTTCAACAATCGGAGAAAATATGGAAAAATATATTACGCAATTAAGCAAGTGCAGGTTGTTTGATGGTATTTGCTCGGATAATATTTCTGCTATGCTCGGATGCTTGGCAGCAAAGACTAGAAAGTATAATAAGGAGCAAGCGATTTTTTCAGAGGGCGATCTTGCAAGATATTTGGGGATTGTTCTATCGGGCAAGGCTCAAATCGAAAGGATAGACATTTTCGGGAACAGGACGATACTTGCTCGCGTTGAGCCCTATCAAATGTTCGGAGAGTCGTTTGTTTGCGCGGACGTCGAGGCAATTCCGGTCAGCGTAGTAGCGGCAACGGATTCGGATATAATGCTGATTGATGCAAGGCGTATTACCCTATCATGCAGTAACGCCTGCAACTTTCACAGTCGGCTGGTATTCAATCTGTTGAAGGTTGTAGCCGAAAAAAACATTATTTTCAATGAAAAGCTTGAGGTGACATCAAAGAGGACGACAAGGGAAAAACTGATGACATATCTGCAAATTCAAGCTCAAAAAGCCGATTGCGATACCTTTGTTATACCGTTTAACAGGCAGGAGCTTGCCGACTATCTCGAAGTAGAGCGGTGCGGACTGTCTGCAGAGATAAGCAAAATGAGAAAGGACGGTATAATAGAAAACACAAAAAACATATTTAAGCTTTTGCGATAGGTTTCTTATATTACAAAAATCCGCGTATTGTTTTGGGCGTGTTCACACTACCGTTCAAACGCCGGCTTTCGGCTGATTCGCCTAACTACGTTGCATGTCGGTTAAATGTGGAAGCCGTCCTCCTCGCGCCTTGATATCCGAAAAATCATCACGGAATCTGACGATTACAGATACTGTGAACACGCTCTAGTAAATCGACGCGGATTTATTTTGCATATTTTTGGTTAAGCTTGACGAAAGCAAATTATTATTCGATATCTCACCGTTTCGAAGCAATTGTATTTTATTTACTTCACGGTATTCGCGGATTTATTCAAGGCTTAGGCTTTATCGACTTTTGCGGGGCGATTTATGTGGGCAAAGGAGAAGAAGTATTTGAACTTCGTCATAAGTACTCCGATTACGCCCGTGCAAAGAATGCCGTTGGTTACCAGGTTGATTCCGATTATCGGAAGTCTGCCTAAATAGTATAACCAAAACGACTTAGTGCTGCCGTTTTTATACAGATAATAAAACCATAATGAGAAATTGTTTATTGTGGATGCAATCAAGAAACACAATACCATCGAGATCCAAACAGTAATTGCAACCTTTTTCCACTCCAAACGGTGCGTTGCGTTGCGGCTTTCCATATAGGCGAGATTTGCCCCGGTCGCGTTGTCGTTCTCGTAAGGGGCGGAGCCGTCGGACTTATCTGCGTTTTGCGGTTTGGATTTGGTTTGCACTGTCTTGGAAATGCGGTTAACCGCCATATAGACAAGACCGGGAATAAGACCTATCAGTGCGGAGGAAAGAGTAATCAGCGGTTGAAAGTCGCCCTTGGGTGCGATAAAGTGACCGAGAAGGTCGCCCAATCCGCCGACGATTAGCCCTGCGATAGGTCCCAAAGCAATACCTGCGGTAAATGCCGGAATATACACAAAAGACAGAGCCTTGTTGGGCGCGAGCATAATTGTGAAGGTGTTGCAAACAATTGCGAGTGCGGTCAGTACGCCACAATAGGCGATGTACTTGATACTTGATTTAATTGACATAAAAAATGCCTCCCAAAACTTAGTTTTGCGAAAGCTCCTTTGAAAAAACCGATATTCGGTTGTAGCAACGGACGCAGCCCGATACCGCAGACATTCTCGAGCAAACCCGACAAAATCGAATTTGCGCCGAGGTAACCATCTTTCGTGTACAGGCAACTTCCCATCCTGCACCACTTAACGCACCGAACCTACTTTGCACTGTTATTCTATGCTTAATCCGCAACAAAGTAAAGTGTTTTTGGCAAACAATATCGGGGCAGTCGGCTCAATACGCTAAAGGGGTAAAAGAATAAACCGCCACGCCAAGAAGCGTAAAATCGGATATGAAGCACATATAGAAAAAGCACGTAACTTATGTACGTGCTTTTTGCTTCGACCGACGAGAAAGCGGTCGTCCTTGCTTTTCGGTTTAGAGGGACTTGAGGTATTCGTCGATAGCGTTGGCAATTACCTTGGTATGAGCGACGGCGTCGACGACGGTTTTTGGTCCATAGACGATGTCGCCCGCGGCAAAAACGCCTTCCTTTGAGGTTTTTCCGGTTTCGTCGACGGCAATAAGCCCTCTTTCGGTGGTGGATATTTCGCCCTTACTTATATAATCGGCTTGAGGACCTTGTCCAAGCGCAATTATTGCAGAGTCTATGGGAATATGCACGAGCTTGTCGAAGTTTTCGGTAAAGACAGCCTCATCACCTCGGGAACGGGCGTGTGAACAGGGCAGTTCATCGAACAACGCGGCACCTTGCATTTCAAACACCTTTCGGCTTCTTTCATCAGTACTGACATAGTATCCTCCTTATCGGCTTGCCGACTTATTCCTCTGCAAGGCAAAAGACGTACAAGCTATCCTTTCTGAGCGTAATTTTCGGGTAAGACAAGGAGAGATTGCCCTCGAACTCGATTTCCTTCAAAACCTTGCCCATATAGGAAGCAAGTCCGCCTTGCTCGACGATTTCGCTCATATAGCTGTCGGCAAACATCAATTCGATTGATTTGCCGTCGGTCAAGTCCACGCTTGCATCGGTAAACAGGCGCACCAGCTGTCTGCGGTTTATAACGTAAAGCCCGTTTTCCATATAATAATCGTACGAGCCGTCCGCAGACGGATAATTGCCCTTTTCCGTGTATGGATTGGACGTATTGTGTATTTTTAACGTAGAAATATCGTTTAGCAAAAATCTGCCGTGAGTCAATATGTTTGCACCGCTCGGCGCATAAAGAACGTCCTTGGTAACGTCCACCAAAAACCACTCCTCACCCAGAAGCACTTTGTTCCAAGCGTGTCCTATCTCCTGAAGGGTTCCGATTGTTTCGGTATGTGTTCCTTCAACGCGGCGGCAGTCAAAGCCTTCCATAGAGCACAGCAGCAAAAACGCCTTTGCAAAGCCATCGCATACGGCGATTTCGTCGAGTAACGCTCCTTCCAAGTAGGAGCAGCGGTAAGCGTTTACATCCTCTAATGCTCCTGCCATTGCCTTATCCCTAAACTCCCCGTCGTAGGTTATGGACAATGCCAAATAGTCGTGAATGGCGGTTAGCTTCTGCACATCGGTCATCGAATCGTCGACCACCGACCGTAGAATGTCCTTAGCCTTGGCGTAGATGAGCGCGGCTTGGCTGTTGTTATCTCTAAATACAGGTTTGAAGCCCGAAAGGACGGCATACATCAGCTGCTCGGAGTTGTCGATCGGGTAGGAGTCGTTGCCCGTTTCCGAGGCAAAGCCGTTGTAGCTCGCGCTTCTCGGTTGGGTAACCTCGATACTGTCGATAGGCTCGATATACCCCGTCGAGGTTGTAGAGGTCTTATTGACGTATTGCAGTGAGGTCGTAACGGTAAGCGTTATCGTACCCGTAGAGGTCTTAATAGGCGCACTCAAAACGTCGTAGAGGCTATTTTTCTGCTCGACGATGATATTAATGCTCATAATTGTCGAACCGGTCAGCATTTGCACAGAGGGCGCGTCTAAATCGCCTGCAAAATGCACCGTGTTAAGCTGTGAAACGCCTGTGTCGTTGGTAATAAAGCCTCTTCCCACAGTCCTTACCGAGGCAGGGACATACATATATTCCAGGTTTTCACAGTTGCCAAAGGCGTATGCGCCTATTTTGGTTATGCTTTGAGGAATATTGACAAAGGTAAAACCGCAGCCGTAGAAGGCCTTGTCGGCAATCGAGGTTACCGGCAAGCCGTTACAGCTTTCGGGAAGGGATAATATATACGCATCTCCCGAATAGGCGGATACGGCAAAGCTTTCGCAGTCGGAATTGATAGCCAGCGTGAATTCGCCCGATTTTACGGTAAATGCCTTGATAACCGTAATTGCAAAGCTGCCCTCTGTATCGAACACGGAAAACGCCACGTTCCAGTTGCCGGCATTCTGAAGCTTATCCAACTCGGCTGCGGCAAAGTGATCTGCACCCAAGGTTACGTAATCCACATCGCCGTTTTTGTATTTCACCTCAACCTTCACCGAATTAAGGAAAAACTCCCCCTCGAGAATTTTTGACGGCAAGGTGCTTTGGTCGACCTCAACCGAAACCACCCGCCCCCGAAAAAGGTCCTCAAACATCGAATTTAAACCATCGCAGGCGGCAATACCCAAAAGCAACACCGCCAAAGCCAGCAAAACAGTTATCTTTATTGTAAGCTTTTTCATAAAATCCACACCCCTGCATGCGTTATTACTATTCTACTATAACAAGCTTTGTCGTTTGTTTCTTACCTCAAACAAAAGCTCTTGCTTTATCATTTACAGTTTTTCCGATCTTTCACTTCTGCAAACAATATTTTATTTTTAATTTAACAAGTATTGTCGTTTGTTTCATATCACAAGAAAAGCACATGTCTTAATCATTTACAGTTTCTCCGATCTATCACTTCTGCAAACAATATTTCTATTTCTAATATAACAAACTTTGTTGTTTGTTTCATATCCTAATGCCCTTGCCCTTCGATTCAACGCGGCAAAATCGCACGGTTGAAAGTGACACGGATTAATATAGTGACTACATTTTAACACACAAGCACCATTTTTCGCAACTGTTTTGAGCAAATCCGAATTAACCGCATTAACCGCCGCGCCGACAACCAAGCTGACAGCAAAGCTTACCGAACTAAATGCTTAAATTTTGCTAAATGCGCGCTCGAGGCGGCGGGGGAAAGTGAAGATGACTAAGAAAATATTGTTATTGACAATTATTGTTGCAATTGCCGTTTTGTATGCGGGTTGTGTGGCGATCGGCAGTGTTGCACCCCTTGTCGAGGTTATCGAAAGCGGCAGTGCGGCGACGAATAGCGGCAGTGCGGGAATAGCCGTTTCCTCTGACGTGATCAACGGATTCGACGAATTTTGGGCGGCGTACAACGACTCCAATATTTCTGCCGACAGCATTGACTTAAATGTAGAGGTTTGGGCGATTGCCGAGCTGTATTCGCCCGCCGTTTACGACTCGATTACGTCGGGAATGAATATATCCGACTTTATGGCGACGGCTAAGGGAGCGGCGGTTGTAAAAGTTGTTGAAGAGGAGATCTTTAACGTCAAGGAGCTTATAAAAGACAAGGGATTGGATTTAGAGTACAAATACGATTACAGCGTGCTGTTTTCTGGCTTTGCGGTAAGAGCGAGCCTGTCCGAGCTTCTTATTCTCATGGACATGGAGGAGATAAAGGATATTCATGTTACGGCGGAGTATGATATGCAGACTGTGTCGCCGATGTGGAGATGAGCGCGATTTGGGGAACCCTGACTAACGCCGATTCCAACGGAATATTGACAAACGGAAGCGGGTATCGGGGCGAGGGAATGTTCGTGGGTGTTGTAGATTCGGGAGTGGATTACAGACACGAAGCGTTTTCCGTTATGCCCGAGATGGCATCTGTAAATGCCGAGGACGTTGCCGAGCTTACGAGCTTGCTTTACGGCAACAACGTTTCGGACGAGTTGAGCTTTGCGGCGGAGAGCTTTTACTTCAATCAAAAGGTGGCTTTCGGTTTCGATTACGCCGATTTGGATTCGGACATAGTGCCGAGTTTGACTGCGGCTAACAGCTACGGAATGTCGCACGGCACGCACGTTGCGGGAATTATTGCGAGCGACAGCGATGTAATTACGGGAGTTGTTCCCAACTGTCAGCTTGCCGTGTTCAAGGTGTTTAGCGACGAGAACGGAAGCTGTGTGGGAACGGACATAATCGCGGCTCTGTCCGATGCCTTGATATTGGGCGTAGATGCCTTGAATATGAGCGTGGGATCCCCGTGCGGCTTTTCCAAAGCATATTATGATTTTGCGTTTAACGATGAAATATACGAAAGGGTAACCGATTGCGGAATAGACTTAATTGTGGCGGCCGGCAACAACTTCAACACGGCTTACGTTTCAAACAGAAAGACTACCTATTCGGACACGCCCGACAATGCGGTTATCGACTCACCGGGATCGTTTACCTCGACAATGGCGGTGGCAAGCATAAATACTTTCACGCAAAACTACATTCTTATCGATGAGGAAAAGGTGCTTTTTTTGGGCGCGTATACTTCCGAGAAAACCGAACGCGACTTTTTGAGTGAGATTTTGGGCGAAAGCGGTGAGCTTTCCGCCGAATACGTCCACATTGCCGACGGCGGTTGCCAAGCGGCTTATGAAAATGTCGACGTTTCTGGCAAGGTAGTGATCGTGGAAAGGGGCGGCGGCGTTTCCTTCCAAGACAAACAGAGCATAGCAGCCGAACACGGCGCGATCGCCTGTTTGATTTACAACAACATCGAAACCACAATTTACATACAGATTCCAGTGCAGGACATTCCCACGGCGATAGTCAGCCGAACGGTGGGACTTGCGGCTAAGGAAAAGGGAAGCGGAAGCTTTGCCGCCTCGACCGAATTTTGTGCGGGGCCGTTTATGTCGGATTTTTCGAGTTGGGGACCGATTTCGGATCTGTCGCTCAAGCCCGACATCACGGCACCCGGCGGTATGGTCTATTCTGCGGTATGCTCGGACGGCAACAATGCTTATGAGGTTTACTCGGGAACAAGTATGGCTACGCCCAATCTTACGGGCGCGGCAACTGCGGTCAAACAGTATTTAAAGGAGAGATATCCGCAGGCGACCTACAAGCAAATCTCGCAAATGACGGCGGAGCTGTTGATGAGTACGGCGGATTTGGTAACCGACATCAATGACGCGCCTTATTCTCCGAGAAAGCAAGGCGGCGGCTACGCTAATTTGAGCCAAGCCATAGGTGCGAACGCACGCCTTTCGGTGAGCGGCTCCAAATACCCCAAACTTTCGCTGGGTGACAACAAGCTCAAAACGGGAAGATACACGCTTAACTTCGACCTTATGAATATGAGCGACGAGGAATTAACCTATGACGTGAATATGGTCGTAATGACCTGCGGTTTGGGCTCGGATAACTACACGATAACGACCGAGGATCATGTTTTCGACGACTATATTTACACGGTTTGCGCCGATTACGTCCCAACAGATGGAAGTGTAACCGTCGGAGCGAATGCAACGTTGACGATTACGGTAATTTTGGAGCTGGGCGAAACCGCAAAAGCGTATTTGGACGACTACTTCCAATACGGCTCGTATGTCGAGGGTTATGTAATTCTCGATTGCGGCGACGAGGAGCAAAAGCTCAATCTGCCCTACCTTGCGTTTTACGGCGATTGGTGTAAGGCTCCTATATTCGACTATACCTGCTTCGACGAGGAAGAAGAATATGTCTATCCGATTACGCTTTCCGGCATTTACAGCAACAGCTATCTTTTGGCTTTGGGCAACTATCACTACGGACTGCCCGACGGCGAGGAGCCAATAGAGCCAAACGCGGACAGAGCGGCAATTTCGGCGTATTCGCTTTCGATTGCCAATTTGTACGGCATTTACTACGGATTGCTACGAAACATCGACTACTACTCATTGACAATTATGGACGTCAATACAAAAGAGGAGTACGTTTGGGGAACCATAGACCATGTCAGAAAGGCAAACTATCAGCTGGGTGCGACACTTGTCACAATCGGCTTGAGTCCCTTTACAGAAGGTCTTTACAACAATCAAGAGCTGCTCATCACGATGGAAGCGCATATGGATTACTACGGCGGCGAGAGCGAGCGTAGCAAGGTTGAAATGCCGCTTTATGTCGACTTCGAGGCTCCGACCGTCGTGCAATCGGAGTTTAGAACCGAGAACGGCAGGACGCACATAGACTTCGAGGTGTTCGACAATCAATATCCGATGAGCTACAGCGTTTTGGATTACAGCGGTGACGAGCCTGTGTCGCTTACCACCTACGCAGTGCCGTTTAGGAATGCAGTGAAGAATTCGTCGAACTACATTTCTGCGGACGTAACCGACTATATCGACGCGATTAAGGCAGGCACGGTTTACTTCGTGTTTGAAGATTACGCGATGAATTCGACCATTTTCAAGATTAACGGAAACGCGGATTCGAACGATTTGCAGAACGAAACGGATTTTGCAAACGGCGATGTTATTAAAAGCACTGTTTCGGAGCGGGAATACGAGCTGTATTTAAACGAGAATTTGAGTTTCGATAATAAAATCGCGCTCAACACTTTCAGAGAATGCGGTGGACTTGATAAGATAACGCTTCCTCAAACGGTGACTGCCGTGGAAAGGCGTGCGTTTGAAAGCTGCTACAGCCTTGTCGAGGTCGTCCTCAATCGGAGCGTCGAGAGCATAAGCGAAAGAGCCTTTTTCGGCTGCTCCTCGCTCCGCTACATAAATACAGAAGATACCGCATTGAAGTCAATCGGTGCATCGGCTTTCTACAACGGACGGAAGCTGACAGTAATGGAACTGCCCGAAACCGTCGAGAATATCGGCGATAACGCCTTTGGCAAGGGGGTTTTGCGGCCGTTGACCATTTACGCGACAACGCCTCCGACGGTCGGAGCCAATGGTTTTGGAACCGAGGAGCTTTGTATTTACGTCAAAGCCGCCGTTGTTGAAGAATACAAGCTTAGCTTTGGCGTTTATGCCGATAACCTGTCGAGTTTGGACGACTTTATCCTTCAAGACGGCAAGCTTATTGCCTACAAAGGAACGGGAGCGGTTTCCCTGCCCAAGGGTATTAGGTCGATCGGCGCATATGCCTTTTCCCAAAGCGGAGTTACCGCGGTCGAGTCCCTTTGCGACCTGACCGAGGTTTGCGACAACGCATTTGCCGATTGCGACAAGCTGGCGTTTGTGTCGCTCCCCGACAGCGTGAAAGCTATCGGAAGCCGTGCCTTCGCCTCACAGAACTCGACCGAGGTTGAGCTTAACTCGCTCCTGCCGCCTGCGATTCGGTCGGACAACTTCGACGGCGTACCCGAAGACTTTGTCGTGAAGGTGCCGATCGACAGCGCGGAATACTACGCAAACGACGCGGATTGGGCGAAGATTGCCGATTCTGTGGAGATCATCAATCAATTTACCGTGGTTGACGGCGTTTTGACGGCGTACATGGGCACGGACGAACATGTTATCATACCCGACGAGGTGGTAACTATCGCCCAAAGGGTGTTCGAGGACAACGTATTCATTCAAAGCCTAACTTTGGGCGCGAACGTCCAAACGATTGAGCAGTACGCCTTTGCCGATTGTGTCAATTTGCAGTCGGTCGAGTTTAACGACGGCTTACAAAGTATCGGTTACGGTGTTTTCAATGGTTGCGAAAAGTTGGAAGCGATAGCCTTGCCCGACAGTCTTACAGTTTTGGGCGGTTATTGCTTCAACGGTTGTGTAAGCTTGACCACGCTGGTAATGAGTCCCAACATTGAGATTATCGAATACGGCACGTTCTACAACTGCTATCTGCTCCAAGACTTCGAATTACCCGACAAGCTGACCGCTATCGACGGATCGGCGTTCTTCAACTGCAAATCGCTCACCGAGATGGATTTGTCCGAAAACGTTTCCCACATCGGCTTTTTGGCGTTTCTCAATTGCGAATCGATGAGAAAGCTGACTGTAAGAGCCGATCTCGCAGGCACACGCAACGCTTTTGGCGGAATGACCGCTTTGGAGGAGCTTAATTTGTACGGCGATATCGGTCGTATCGGCTTAATCGAGGGTACCGGTATCGACTTTTCTGCGACCAAACTCAAGGAGCTTCATTTTTACGGCAACGTCGGCGACATCTACGGAAGCTCTATTTGCTGTAACGACTACCTCCGCAAACGCAGTCGCACTGCTTACATAATATCGATATACACTTGAACTATTGAGTTTATGGCACGAGATTGCGAGTTCGTGCAACAAGGTTGGCAGTTCGGGTGAAATATAAAAGAACAAGGAGAGAAAAATGAGAAAAACAAAATTATTGCTACTTGCCGTTTTGGTATTGGCAGTCGCGCTTGCTTTGGCGGCGTGCGTTCCTACGGGAACCAATCCTGTGAAGTACACTGTGACCTTCGTCGATTATGACGACACGGTTATCGCGACCTTTGAGGTTGAAGAGGGTTTGGGTGTTCCCACTCCTCCCGCGGATCCCGTTAGAGAGGGTGACGAGTATGTATCCTACGTTTTCGCCGGTTGGGACGTTGCTTTTGACAACATTACCGCCAGCATTACGGTAAAGGCAACCTACACGACGGTTGACAAGATGTACATGCTCAACGTTATCGCCACAGAGGGCGGAACGGTTGACCTTGAAGGCGGCGAGTACAGGTATGAAACCGAAATCACGCTTACCGCAACGGTAGACGAGGGCTACAACTTCATCAATTGGGTTGAGGTTGACGGAGATAACGAGATGGAGCTCGGAACAGAGACAACACTTACGATCACAATGCCCGCAAAGGAATACACCGTTAAGGCAGTGTTCGAGCTTATTCCCGCTCCCACCATTTTGGGTTACTATATCACGCCCAGCATTAAAAACGTAGGAACGGGTATCGAGTTGGTAACTATAGAGAATATGGAAGCGATTGAGATGTTTAAGTTTAAGGAGCAGGGACAATATATAGGAAATAAGGCTTCCGTTGCCGCAGGCTTCACCAGTATTATATTATACGATAACTCCTATGCAAGTGACGTTATCGGTACCGGTGTTTGCGTGCTTTGGTCGGACGGAACGGCGGAAATGCTGACCGATTCCGATGGAAACAATGTCTTTATTCAGGTTCCTATGTTGGCAAAGCGCACAACCGGAAGACGTGCCTATACCCTTGACCTTTCAACCAACACACTGACCGTAGTTATCGTGGACCAGTATTAAAACATACTAAACCGCTTCTAATTTCTACATTTTACGGCGTTTTTTTCATTTATTGCTAAACCTTCGTCGAATTTGCAGAACTTGAAGCAACTAGGATAAGAAACCGATTCCGCCTTCACAAATTGCATCGGCATTTTACAGCATTTAATGCTAAACCTTCGCCGAATTTGCGATATAAGAAGTGCAGGGGTATCAATAAACCTAAAACGCGTTTTTGACAAATAAAACGCGTAATGAAACAAAACAACGCAAAAAGAGGGGCGATTATTTCGCCCCTGCGTGAGCGCGACTCGATTTCGCTTACGCACACAAAAAGCTTCGGAAGATGAAGATTGAGTTTTACAAAGAAATAGACAGGGCAATGGACACGCTGTTGGTCAATATCAAGACGACATTGTCCAGCCCGACACAGGAATATGCAAAGCAAAGAGGCAGTGTGCTTATGCGCCTGAAGCAAACGCAAAGGAAGGTTTTGGGTGCGCTGTACGCAAAAGGTGACTCCTGCATAAAGGATTTGGCATTTGTTGCGGAAATTACCTGCAAAAACATTGCCGCACCGATAAGAGAATTGGAACAATTGGGCTATGTGGAGAAATGCTCAAACCCTCAAGATTCAAGATACGTCATCGTGAAGCTGACCGAAATTGGCAGAGAGCTGTGCGAAAAAGAGAGCCAAATCGTACTAGAGGGTTATATGAGCATTTTTTATAACGAGCACTTCACCGATGAGCAGCAAATGAGAATCTTGGAATTGGCAAACCAACTTAACGCTATGCTCGACAAGGCAAAATCCGAGTAAAAAAACATAAGTCGCTCATAACACAATGCTTAACAAGGCAAAAACCGAGAAGAAGCAAGCTTAAAGTCAGCCTCTTGGGGCAAGGAAACTAAAATGCTTAACCGCAGTATTGCCTGCGCTCACGCATTTTAGGTATTTCGTCATCAAAAAATCACTCGCAAAATTTCAAGACAAGTTGCAATAGGCGAAAGAAGCTATGAATCGGAAGATAACTGTAAAGGAAGGTATATGAAAAAATTAGCGGTAATATTTACTATAATGGTTGCGGCGATAGTGTTTGCCGGTTGTTCGGGAGGCGGAGTTGACCGCGTGGAAGTCGAGCTTTCGGAGTTTGACGGCGTTTACGCCGTGGGCGAGGAGCTGCAGTCGGACGACCTGACCTTGTTGGTGTATTTTACAGACGGCAGTGTTCGCGAGGTTGCGGCTACCGATGTCATGGTAAAAGGTTTTTCCACGGAGAACGCCGGTGCGTATACCTTCACGGTCAAGCTGTTGGGCTTTGAATTCGAGATTGACTATTTGGTTGTCGCGGATATGGAATACGGAATGGAGTATGCCGAGCTGTTGACGCTACGTTACGGAGAATACGCCGAGAAAGACTATTTCGCGGAGGACAGGCAGGAGCTTGCCGCCATATACAAGAAGGCTTTAAATGCAATTTTGGATTACACGGGCGGCGTCCGTCACAGTACTACATATACCTTCAGGCGGTCGAGAGTATGACTAACGTCAACGACAAACAAACCGACATTGAAATCGCAAACATGCAAAAAAGCGCGAAAGCTCGTGAACTAAGGCACATGGCTGACGAAATACTGCCCATGCTTTCCGAAAAACAGGCAGAGGAGGTCGAAAGCGGACTGCTACAAGCCTTCGATAAAATCCAAAACGCAGTCGGGACAAGAGAGCTTGCGCGTATCTTCTTGCAAACGTCGGAGTGGTTGAGCAGGTTTGCATAAGCATTGAACAGACTAAGCTTTGCCCGTGAACGGAGATTGATTTATTGTTCAAGCGGTAATTTGGGCAAGGATTAGCCCTATACTGTAATGGCGAACCCGTGCCACCCGTGTTACGATGCGATTGAGCTTTTACAAGCGGTATTTGGGCAAGGTTTACCTCTGCGATGGAACAATCGCGATAGAGTTATTTGACAGAACGGTTTCGATACCAAAAGAGCACAGCTTTCGTCGGAAGCACGATAAATACGGCGGAAATCGAGGAGATTGTATGAAAAAGATAATAATATTCGCATTAGTGCTTGGCGCGGCGATTTACGCGGCAGTGTTTTGCGGTTGCGTGAACAAAAACGCCGATATCGATGTTTTGATTGTTGAACAAAACGTGCGCGAGTTAGACTCCGAGGTCGATTTGAATGGACTTTTACTCAATCGAGAGGGTATCGTTTGCCAAACGCTTGACGAATCGGACGAGGTACGCGCAATCGTGCAAACCTCGGGTTGCGGACTTTACGAGAGGTATGCAAGGTCGGGCTTTTCGACCTATGCCGAATTTGTCGGTTCAGACGTCGCAATCGAACTCGAGAGCATTCTATTGGAGGAACAGAACCGAGTAAAAGCCGAAATATCTGCGGTTTGCGAGGCGGTTTTCAAGTACTCGTACACCTCTGTGTTCAGCGGCTTTGTCCGATTGTTTGATACTCAACGTGGATGCCGTCAATATGAGCTTGGGAAGCCCTGCCGGCTTTACCGAGGAATGGGGCGGCGAATCCAACTACGTTAATGCGATGTACGCGGCTTTGGAGGATTCGGGGATTGCGCTTTGCATATCCTCGGACAACAGCAATTCAACGGCTAACGTAAATCAAAGCGGCTATGTTTCGGCGTCAAATCCCGATTCGGGAGTCATAGGCTCGCCCTCGTCCTACGATGCGGCACTTTCGGTTGCAAGCGTCAACAGCTACTCCGCGGGCAACTTCACGGTCAACGGCGTAAGCTTCATATATAACGACAGTGTCAATTCGAACGGAGTGACGCGGGATTTTGCGGCTGCTCTTTTGGACGGAGCGGATTCCTTCCGCGGACAGTACGTTTATGTCGGATCGAGTGTGGGCTATTCAAACTCGCTTGTTTCGGGGAGAATTGTATTGATAGAAAGAGGAGGCTCCTCATTCGAAAGTAAGCGCGACAATGCTCAAAAGAAGGGCGCGATCGGTATAATTATATTCAATAACGTTGTCGGTGATTTGAATATGTCTATTCCCACCGAGGGTATCCCCGCTTGCTCGATAAGTCGCGAGGACGGCTTGTACCTGAAGGATTACTCCGAAGGCTTGCCGCGTGCGTTAACCATAAGCAAGGACGATTATTATTATGAAATATCCACGTTCTCGTCAATGGGTTGTTTGAGTGATTTGACTTTAAAGCCCGACTTATCCGCACCGGGCGGTTCAATTATCTCCTCGGTGCCCACCGTGTTGAACGATATATATGCCGAAATGAGCGGTACAAGTATGGCTTCGCCCAACCTTGCGGGCATTTGTGCCTGTGTAAAGCAGTATGTGAAGGAGCGCTTCCCCGAGCTGACTCCCACCGAGCAGCGGGATTTGACCTATAAGCTGTTGATGAGTACGGCAGAGGTCGTTAGAGACAGCGCGGGAAATGTTGCAACGCCTCGAAAGCAGGGTGCGGGAGTTGCCGACATTCAAGCGGCGACTCAAACCGAGGTTTATCTTTCGGTGTCGGGAACCAATCGTGTGAAAATCGAGCTAGGCGACGACAAGAACAGAGAGGGAATTTATACGCTTCGTTTCGAGGTGGTTAACCTCGGCGAATCGGCGCAGGTCTTCGATATAAGCGTGTTGACTCAAACCGAAAGGGTTGTTGACGGGCTGATTATGCAGTTGGCTCACGTCCTCGACGCAAAAACGGAAATTAAGTCCGACGCGGAGTTAAACGGCAAAACCTTGACCGTCGAGGGCGGACAAACGGTAAGCGTTACCATAAGAATAACCCTAACTGCGGCGGATGTTGAGTATATGGAAGACAGCTTCGTCAACGGCGGTTTTGTCGAAGGCCTCGTCTTTTTGACAGCAAAGGGCGGCAATCCCGATTTGTCCCTGCCCTTTATGGGCTTTTACGGCGCGGCAAGCCTTGTTTCGATTCAATCTGATTCACTTCGCCACGTGGGAAAGTCTACCTTCGAGAATGCTTCAAGCTTAAACGAAGCACCGCTTGAAGGGTTGGAGTATATGGAGAGCTTCGCCTTCAAAAACACAGCGTTCGAGGTTGTAACCATTGGTGACAGTCTGCGAGTGGTCGGAGGCGATGTTTTCTGCGGCTGCAAAAAGCTGAAAGAAATCGACATCACGTCAAACGCAAATTTGTTCGATATCAATTTCCTTACCGATGTGGACTTTATCGTGACGCTTGCAAACGGATGTAGGAGCTATGAATACTCCGAGGGCATACTCTACGGCAAAACAGACGAGGGTGGTCTTGTGATTTTGAAGTCGGTGAGCTATGAAAACAGAGCACTTTTCGTCAAGGAGGGCGTTGTCAAAATTGCGGCAAATGCGTTTAGGAATAACGAGTATATCGACACAGTCGTTTTTCCCGAATCCCTTGAAGCGATAGGCGCAAACGCGTTCTACGGCGTGAAGCTCCAACGTGTGGAGTTCAGAAGCCAAGATGCTCCCAAGCTGTATTCTACATACGACTCCGCGCGCACCATGCTTTATGCCAATTTTGTGGGCTACGCCTCCGAGCTTACCTACGAGCAAAAGCCCTTCATAATATGCAACGAAAATGCATCGTATAATACCTACGTATACCATGCGTTCTTCAAGCGTTGAGAGATTCAAAAGTCCTTCACTTTGCGCATACCGCAAAACACTATCGCGTTTTTTGGTCAAAAGCCTAAAAGCGCGATTTTTTAATGCGTCGCACTTGACACAATTGAGCGAATGATGTATGCTTTGATAAATCAAGGTGCTTAACGAAATCAAATCACAAAGCTGCGAACCGCAAGGCAGGCAAAAGCTGCAAACGGAAATCGTAAACGAAGATGACGTACAAAAGACACAGAAGTTTAATGGCAACGCACTACATATGTTAAACAAGGTTAAGGTTTAGGTAGGCAAAAGCTGCAAACGGACACCGCGAACGAAGATGACGTACAAAAGACACAGAAGTTTAATGGCAACGCACTACATATGTTAAACAAGGTTAACGATGGAATTTTTGCGGTTTATTAAGCGAGCGTTAGCGAAAATCCAATCGAGCGTGTAGTAGTATCAAAGCAGGAAAAGAAAGGAAAAGAATGAAGTATGTATTTATTACGGGAGCGCGCGGTGGCTTGGGCAGAGCGTGCGTAAAAGCGTTTACAGATGCCGGCTACACGGTATTTGCCGCAGATATTTCTCCGATTGACGGTGCTAACTCTCAACCTAATGTCACGAACTCGGGAGTTGGTGTAACGAACTCGGGAGTTGGTGTAACGAACTCGAAGCCAACAAATACAATCTCTCAACCTAATGTCACGAACTCGGGAGTTGGTGTAACGAACTCGAAGCCAACAAATACAATCTCTCAACCTAATGTCACGAACTTGGCAGTAGGTGTCACGAACTCGGGAGTCGGCGCCACGAACGAGGTTGGAGTAGCCTGTGCGGATGTCGGTAAAACGAAAGGGTGCGGACGACTGGTCGAGCTGATATGCGACATTACCTCGGAGGAGTCAGTGGGCGCAGCGGTCGCGCTTGTAGGGGCAACAACCGATCGACTTGACGCGGTGGTAAGCTTGGCAGGGACTGCGGCTATCGGTTCGCTTGTCGAAAGTGATGCGCAGGTGATGAAGACGGCTATGGACGTTAATCTTTTGGGAATGTATCGGACCTGCCGCGCCTTCTTCCCTCTTGTGAGGAGGGCGAAGGGTAGGTATATAAACATAAGTAGCGAGTACGGAGTATTGACAGCAGTGCCTTTTCACGGCTTTTATACTGCTTCTAAGCGTGCGGTCGAGGCATATTCGGATTCGCTTCGGCGCGAAATGCTGTTTCACGACATCAAGGTCATAATAATCAGACCGGGCGCGTTCAAAACGCCTATGCAAAACGGAATCGGAAACCAATTCGACAGGCTTATTGGCACGACTGAGTTCTATAAATTGCCACTTTCTAAGATGAAAAGCTTGATGAGCGGCGAGCTAAAACGCGCCGCCGAGCCTCCCGTGCTTGCAAGGGCGATATTGCGCGCGGCGGAAGCCAAGCGGCCGAAAAGAGTATACCGCGTAAACAACAGCTTTAAAATGAAGCTTCTTACCGTGCTTCCAGACGGCATTCAAGATAGAATCTTCAAGCGATTTATGCAAAAATAGAGCAAAAACCGCAATACTAATTGCCATAGAGCAATAGAAAGTAGCGCGGTTAGCTTAACTTGAAGTTTTAAATAAGGACTTATTGCAAAGAGCAAGGGGAAAGGGGGTTCAAAGGCATTAGCTAGCCTTTTTGGAAGCAAGCTTTCTGTTTCCCGCCCAAAGCGCAAGAGAAAGCAGCGCGGTTATGGCGAATATGACAACAAACCAAACGACCGACATAAATGCCGACTGCTCATATATGTATAAAAACGGGTAGGGTCCGTGCATCGTGCGCGTGATATTTAGGATAATTACGATGACGGCGTACATTCCCGACGGTATGAGCGCGACAAAGATTTGACTGCGGCGGCAGCGCGGTTGCGGTTCAAGCAAAACGAACGAAAGTACGGAAATAATCGGACAAAGCGTGTGCATAAACAGCATGCTGTCGCCAAACAACAGAAAAAGAGCTTGGTCGAAGCCGAACATCGGGATAAGCACGAATATTACGACAATAAAAGTAACCGCCAGCATACATGTCGCCATATATCTAAGCATAAACACCCACTGCGGAAGGGGCTTTCCCTTTAGCGTTTGTGCGGCAAAAACCGTGAAGATTGCGCAGGAAAACAGCGCGAGAAGGTTGGAATCCTGTGTATAGTAGGTTAAGGCTTCCCAACCGCTCGCTCTAAAGCTCATTATGAATGCGATAATCTCGAATAACACGATAAGCACGTTAGCAGCAATAGCGTAAATTGTCTTTCTTTTGTTAATCATTGCACCTTCTCCTTTGCTTTTTTAAGCGAGGCTGATTCGATTCAGTTGTTATGTCGATTTGCGTCTATTTTGAAAATATTTCACAGGCTTTTGTGCTAAGCTATCTAAAAAAATCGCGCACAAATTACGCAAAGTATTCGGCACTTATACTAATTATCGTTTAATTAGCGGACAAAGAGATTTACCTTGACTCTACCATTTATTCGGCAAATTAGCATTAGTCTTATTTTGTAGAACAAACTGATATAGAGCAGAATTATAGCACAAAACCTTATTCGATACAAGCATTATTAACAAAAACCTGCAACAAATCATTTAACAATCTACACAACAATTCATTATTTAGTTTATTGCAAAGCAAGTTTCATTGTAACAGATGATATCTACCCAAAAAGTTGCACAATATCGCGATCGTCGGGGCTGTGAAGGCAAATTCGATACAAGCCACTTAAAAAACCTTCAAGATTTATTCAACAGTGCTATTTTCGTAATGTCCACGAAAAGCACTCGTCGGGTTGTGGCTTTTAATTAATTTTGGATCTTGATAATCGGAAGCCGCTAAGTATTTGTGTTTGTATAGATAAACGTACAACGTGAAACGAAAAAGAAATATAGACGATATGTCTAACGATTGACAATCGGGTGCAAATATGTTATGCTTAAAAACGGAGGTTGGGGCAGTGAAAAAGAAAGATAAAATTGAGAAAGTATCGACCGAGCAGAAACCGCAACCGACCGCAGAGGAAGCGGCAAAGACGTCGCTCAAAAGATTGCGCTTGACGGGGTTGATTATGTTTTTGCTGTCCGCGCTGTTTTTTGCTTGTTGCGCATTCGGCGGCGACAATTTCCTAAGCGTTTTTTTAGAGGGGTTGTTCGGCGTTTTCGGCTATGTTATTTGGCTCACGCTTATGGCGTTGGGCGTTTTCTTCGCACTTGGAAGGAGAATCAAGCTAAACGTTTGGTA
Source organism: Clostridia bacterium (assembly GCA_028703495.1). Lineage (GTDB taxonomy): Bacteria > Bacillota > Clostridia > Christensenellales > CAG-314 > JAQVMT01. The sequence continues at coordinate 108,064 of JAQVMT010000003.1, forward strand.
TCTGATTAACTACATATTGCTTGTTTACTTCCTTGCGTGCTTTATTCATACGGTTTTCAGCAGCTCGCAGTTGGGAGGCGGCTACATCGGAAGCTGCTACGACGTATCGCAAAGCACCTCCTTTGGGGGCGTGTTCTGCGCTTGGTTTGTGTACATTATATATCTGCTATGTGGCAGGCTGGGTGTTTACTTTGTTTTGGGCGCGTTGCTTGTTACCACCGTATTTTTTGCGTGTATGCACCTGACAAGGTTCTTTACAACCACCTCTGTCGACGAGGGGGCAAAGCTCACGGGCAGCTCTTGCGCGAACGCCGAGAATGACATTGCCGCCGACGAAAAGCCGAAAGCCAAAATAAAGGTAGAAGCCGCAAAGCCCAAAAAAGCAAGCGAAATTATCCAAAAGCCTAAAAATCGGCTTCATATCGAGAATATCGAGGAGGGCGAGGAGGGAGGACTTTCCACGGGCTACTTCGGAAGAAGCAAGAAGGAGCGCGGCGATGAATTGGGAATTTACAACAGCAGAATTTCCAAAAACCGTGTTATTCCCGACAAGGTCGAGTACGGCAGATCTAAAATAGGAATTGTGCAGAACTACCGCGACCTATCTGCGCGTGAAAAGCAAGAGAAATACAATAATCGTAATATCTTCACCGCATCCTCGGGCAGTTACACTACCGAGTATCAAAGCAGTGAGCTTAATCCGCCGACATACGAAAGCAATGTTTTTGCCGACGTTAATGCTGCTCAAGGCCATGACGAAGGTGTTGACGAATTGCGCTTTGGCGATGAGGAAAAAGAATCGACCGAGCGTACCGCCAAAAGTGTTGCTTCGGAGGTTTCGAACGCCAAATCAAAGGAGTACGAGGCTGTCGGCTTTGCCGCAAAGCAGCGCGCGGACGGCAATGCTCAAATGGTGATTGACGATGTTGCCAGTCCTATTTTCGTACCGCGAAGGACAAGGCGCGTTCCGTATAATCCTCCCCCTATGAATTTATTGAGCAAGCCAGTTGACGAAGGAGCGGAAAACGACCTTTCCGCGGTCGGGGAAAAGCTTCAGCGTGCGTTAAACGACTATGGCGTAGGCGCGAGGGTGGTGAACGCAATTGACGGACCGACGGTTGCTCTTTATGAAATCGAGTTGGACAGAGGCGTTTATTACAGCAAGGTCAATCAATTGAAGACGGACATCGCAAGATATGTGTGCGCCAGTCAGCCGATTGTGCTTGTCCCCAACATACCGGGCAAAAACCTCATCGGTATAGAGGTTCCGTTGAGCAAATTCAAAAACGTTTACCTAAGAACGGTTTTGGAGAGCCGCAACTTCCGCGCGGAGGGCGGACTGCGGTTTGGCTTGGGAGTGGGCGTCGGCGGAACGGTTGTCGTCCCTAACCTTGTGAAGATGCCCCACCTACTTGTCGCGGGAACCACGGGAAAGGGCAAGAGCGTTTGCCTAAACTCGATAATAACCAGCTTTTTGTACAGATACGGTCCCGAGGAGTTGAGATTGATCTTGGTTGATGCCAAGAAGGTAGAGCTTAACTTTTACAACGGAATTCCGCATATGCTGATGCCCGAAATCGTGACCAGTGCTGAAAAGGCGGTTAAGACCTTGGCATGGTTGGTCGAGGAAATGCAACGGCGTTACAACATTTTCGTGCGTGCCAATGTTGCCAGCATTGACGAATATAACAAGCTTGTTGACAAGGAAAAGTACTATCCGATGTACAGGATCGTGTTAATCGTCGATGAGCTGAACGACTTGATGAGCGCGTATAAGCAGGAGATCGAAAAGCAGATTGTACGGCTTTGCCAAATGGCAAGAGGTGCAGGCATACATTTAATACTTACCACGCAAAGACCGAGCGTTGACGTAATCACGGGAGTAATCAAGGGCAATTTGCCCTCAAGAATTGCTTTGGGTGTTGCCTCCGATGCCGACTCTCGTACAATTATCAATACGAGCGGCGCGGAGAAGCTTTGCAGAAGCGGTGATTTAATTCTGCTGGTTGACGGCGTAAAGACAAGATTGCAATGCGCGTACGTCGACAAGGAGGAGGTCAAGTCGGTTATCGGCTATATCATCGCGCATAACGTTGCAGATGTCGATGCAAGTATCGAGAAACAGATATCTACTACGGATATAAACGAGGAAAACGGTAAAAATACCAAGAAAGAGAGCGAGTCAGAGGAAAAAGTCGACGATCTGTTTTACGATGCCATAAAATACGCCGTCGATAAAGGCGAGGTCAGTGCGTCAAAGCTCCTCGGTGCCTTCAGTATAGGCTTTTCCCGCGCAACCAAGCTTATGCAGCTTTTGGAACGGGAGAAAATTACGGGTGGCAAAATCGCGCCCTCAAGAGGTAACAGTGTTGTCTTAACCAAGGACGAGTACAACGAAAGGTACGCCCAATACGCAGGCAGACTAGATTAGCGGCGAAGCCGTCCATTATGCTGTGCCGAAAATAAATCGGCATTCAACCTGCCCCTTATAAGTAGTTATTGTCACGGAGATATTGTAATATATGAGAATAAAAGTAGGAGTCGTATCCTTAGGGTGCGACAAAAACAGGGTGGACAGCGAGGTAATGCTTGGAAATTTGGCGAACGAATACGAGATTGTCAATTTGCCGCAAGCTGCCGATGTCATTATTGTAAATACCTGTGCGTTTATCGAAAGAGCAAGGAAAGAGTCGGTCGACGTTATTTTCGAGATGAATGCCTACAAAAAAGAAGGCAGAAAGCTGATAATTACGGGCTGTTTGCCTTCACTATACAAACAAGGGCTTGCAGATGAGCTTGTCGAGGCGGATGCTGTTTTGGGCATAGGCGAATACGACGACATTTGCTCTATTGTGCAAAGAGTTGTCGAAGGTGAACGAATTGTGCGTTTTGATTCTCAAAAATTGTGCGTCGGACAAAGGTTGATTACCACACCGCCCCACTATTGCTATTTGAAGATTGCCGACGGCTGTAACAACTGTTGCGCCTATTGTACGATACCTGCCATTCGCGGAAAATACAGGTCGATCGATATCGACACATTGGTAGCCGAGGCGAGGGGGCTTGTTTCCGAGAACGGGACGGAGTTGATTCTTGTTGCCCAGGATGTAACCAAATACGGTGTTGACCTATACGGCAAAAAGCGGCTTGTCGAGCTAATCCATCGCTTGAGCGCGCTTGAGGGAGTGCAAATCAGGCTTCTTTATTGCTATCCGGAGTTGATCGACGATGCACTGATTGCCGAAATGAAGAGCAACCCAAAGCTTTTGAAATACTTGGATATTCCCATGCAGCATGCCTCCGACAGAGTGCTTAAGGCAATGAACAGGCGGTCGAGCAATACCGAGCTAAAGGCGTTAATCGCACGGTTGCGGCACGAAATTCCCGAAATTGCATTGAGAAGCACGTTTATTGTGGGCTTTCCGGGCGAAACCGAGGAGGAGTTTAAGGAGCTTTTGGACTTTGTGGACTATGCGGAACTGACGAATGTCGGCTTTTTCGCATACAGCCGCGAGGAGAATACGCCCGCAGGCCGAATGGAAGGTCAAATCGCCGATGACGTTAAGCAGGCTCGCTTGGAAAGAGCATATCTTACACAAAAAAACGTTGTGAGAAGATGCAACCACAACATGGTCGGCAAGATCGTCGAGGTCGTTGTCGAGGACAAAGATAAGGGCGTTTATTCGGGTAGGTGCTATGCGCAGGCTCCCGAAATCGATGGCAAAACCTATTTCACTTCGGCTAAGAAGCTTTCCGAGGGCGAACGCGTCAACGTGTTGATAGAAAGCTTTTTCGGCTATGATTTAAGGGGAAAAACCGTATAATTATGCTGCTTTGCCGAAGTTGTGGCGATTGAGCATAAAAAAAGACTGTCGAGAGATAAGTTAATACTAAGTTGCTTAAATCTGCTGTTCAATCAAACATCTCAACTACGCAATATGCAATTGTTGAGTTAATACTAAGTTGCATAAGTTTATGTAAATTAGATGTGGTTAGATCTAAGCATTCGATTAAGAAGCTCGGATAGTGAGGTTAAAATGAATTTACCTAATAAATTGAGTTTGATGCGGATAATTCTCGTGCCGATAATGGCGGTGGTTTATCTGCTTCCCGAGTGGGGGCTTTTTGCGCAGAGGCCTTGGATTTGCGCGGTGGCGGCAGTTGCGTTATTCATAATTGCCGCGTTCACGGACTTTTTGGACGGACATATTGCCAGAAAATACAATTTGGTGACCGATCTAGGCAAGCTTTTGGATCCGATTGCGGACAAACTGTTGGTTATGTGCGCACTGCTGTTGGTTATCGAGCAGGGCATTTTACCGATTGGCATAGGCAGTCTGTGCGGCTTTGTGATTATCGGTAGGGAGTTTGTCATCAGCATTGTAAGACAGGTCGGGGCAAGTAAAAACGTAATAATCGCTGCTAACATGTATGGCAAGGTCAAAGCAGTTGCACAATACATCGCACTCCCGTTACTTATGCTTATGGTCATCGACTTCGGCGAAACGCTCAACCTTATTGTGAAAATTGCAGCATTCGTTACATTCGGCGCATCGGTGGTGCTGTCGATCATATCCTTGGTGGTATACCTTGTGCAAAACAGAAAGGTTTTCAAGTAACCAAGCTTTTGCGTCACAAAAGTCGTAGTAGCAGTAAATGGCACGAACTCTCTTGTTCATTGCATGAAGCAGGGGGGTTGGTGCAAAAGGATAAAATGGATAAGACATGGAAGGAAATCGTCGCATTATTGGCGGCAAAAAACAACACGATTGCAATCGCCGAATCGCTTACGGGTGGTGCGGTGAGTGCGAAGCTTGTTATGGTCGCCGGTGCGAGCGAGGTTTATAAGTTCGGCTTGGTGACCTATTCAAACGCCGCCAAGCAGAAGTTTCTCGGTGTAAAGGAAAGCACCTTGCGAGACTTCGGAGCGGTAAGCGCGGAAACGGCGACAGAGATGGCGCAAGGACTGTTGCGGTTGGGTGCGGATTTCGCGTTGTCGACGACGGGTATCGCGGGACCATCTACCGATGAGGAGTTTCACGTTCCGTTGGGCAGAGTTTTTATCGGAACAGCCGCAAAAGACGGCGAAGCATTCGCCCGTATGTTCGATTTTGTCGGCGACAGAGAGCAGGTAATTGCACAAGCCGCAGCACAGTCGTTAAAAGAGCTAGCCTTGCTTTTGGGTCATTAATGACATTTCATACTAGGACGTTGCTACCTATGTTGTTAAAGACTATAAATCTAGTTGAAGAAATGAAATTATTACTTAAAGTCACGAACTAGCGACTTGGTGGCACGAGCTTCAGAATTGGTGGCACGAACTGACGACTTGGTGGCACGAGCTTCAGACTTCACGTCACGAACTGACGACTTGGTGGCACGAGCTTCAGACTTCACGTCACGAACTGACGACTTGGTGGCACGAGCTTGCGAGTATGTGAACGATGGTCTAATACAAATAATGACCTTTCGGCGCGAACGCTTGACTTGACTGCACGAAGTTGCTAGCTAAGCTTCTGATGTGCGATTTGCTATGTAAAACACACTTGATTATTTGGTCAATGTAAATAAAAGCAATATTGAATCCCGATTGTAAAATGAAGGAGTAGGAGAGAATATGACAGACGATAAGAAAAAGGCTTTGGATCAAGCGATTTTGCAGATTGAAAAGCAATTCGGAAAGGGTTCCATTATGAAGCTGGGGGAGCAGAATATCAAATACGTCGATGTTATTCCGACGGGATGCTTGACCTTGGATATGGCGTTGGGAATCGGTGGCATGCCGCGCGGAAGGATTATCGAAATCTATGGTCCGGAGTCTAGCGGAAAGACTACGGTCAGCTTGCACGTTATTGCGGAATTGCAAAAGAAGGGCGGAACGGCTGCTTTTATCGATGCGGAGCACGCTTTGGATCCAATATACGCCCGGAAGCTGGGGGTAAAGGTTGAGGATTTGTACGTTTCGCAACCCGACAACGGCGAACAGGCGTTGGATATTGCCGAATATTTGGTGAGAAGCAATGCGGTCGACCTAATTGTCGTGGACTCGGTTGCCGCACTTACGCCAAAAGCCGAAATCGAAGGCGATATGGGCGACACTCACGTCGGACTACAGGCGCGGCTTATGTCGCAGGCTCTTAGAAAGCTTGCGGCAATTATCAACAAGAGTAACACTTGTGTGATATTCATTAACCAATTGCGTGAAAAGGTCGGAGTTATGTTTGGTTCTCCCGAAACGACTCCGGGAGGAAAAGCACTGAAGTTTTATGCAAGCGTAAGACTTGACGTAAGAAAAATCGATCAGATTAAGGACGGGCAAGAGATTACGGGCAATCGCACCAAGGTTAAGGTTGTCAAAAACAAGCTGGCACCGCCTTTTAAGGTTGCCGAATTCGACATAATGTATGGTGTGGGTATTTCCCAATCGGGTTGTATTCTGGATCTTGCCGTCGAAAGAAACATAATCGAAAAAAACGGCGCTTGGTTTAGCTATAAGGGAGAAAAAATCGGTCAGGGCAAGGAGAATGCCAAGGCGTACATCGAGAAAAACGACGAGTTCCGCCAAGAGGTGGAAACTCTCATTCGTGAGTGGAAGTCCGAAGAGGCTCAATAAACAATCGTAATTTTTCGTCATTGTGAAATCTGCAAATACTTATGAGCAATTACCTTTGGCTTTTTGCCTACAAATATCACAAAAGCAACGCGGTTATCTCGCGTTGCTTTTTGTTGTAATGCGCAGATTATGCGCATATTCGCTATTACGACTATTACCCTCGTCCAAAGAACTCAAGACGTAGTATAACTAACTAAGCACTTCGTATAACAAACTAAGCACTTCGTGCAACGGACTCAAGACTTTGTGTAACGAACTTGTACCTTCGCGCAATGAACCCAAGACTTCGTGCAACGGACTCAAGACTTTGTGTAACGAACTTGTACCTTCGCGCAATGAACCCAAGACTTCGCGCAATGAACCCAAGACTTCGCGCAATGAACCCAAGACTTCGTGCAACGGACTCAAGTAATAGAGCAACGATGCGCTTCTTGCGCAAATGTAAAGCTAACGGAGCGTGGCACTTTACTCGCTACATAAAAGCGACCTGCCACGGACTTTGGAGAAAGCTAATTCCGACGTGAAAACAGTAGCGCAAACAGGCGCAAAAACTGCAGATAAAGCCAAATGAGCGATATCAAAAGACCTAGTGCGCTCACCCACTCGAAACGCTTTGGAAGTCCGTTGTTTACGGTGTTTGCAATGTTGTCAAAGTCGATTAGGAGCATAAAGCACGCAAGCAGAATCATTAGAGCGCACGCACCCAGCTGTAGCCAAAAGCTGTTGAAATAGAACGCGAACATAGTGCCGCCGACGCCGAAAAGCGAAAGCAATAACATCAAAAGCTGCGTTATGACAACGCTTATGAGAGCAACGAAAACGAAACGGCGAAACTTCGAAGTTACGCGGACGGCTTTACTTAAATAAAGAAAAGCCATAACGCCGAAGGTCACAGCCGTTCCCAACAGCGCACACAGCACAATTCCGCTATATGCAACCTCAAACAAAGTGGAGGTTAAGCCCAACAAAAAGCCTTCTGCAACGGCGTAGACGATGCCGAAAACGCCTGCGACCGGCGGAATGAAGCTAGCCAACATCACCGAGAGGATTGCGGCTATCGCGCATACGGCGTAAGCGATTCCATAGGCGGTCGCGCTCGACTCACCGGTTGCCGCGCTGTAAAACCAAACATAGCTCAACAACGCCGAAGCAATCACAATAACAACCAAAATTATGGACTTGATGGCAATTCCCTTGAAGGAAGCGGCTTTTTCGTCGCCATCCAAGCTATAACTGCTCATTCTCCGAACCATAGGGTTACTTCTGAACATATTTATTCCTCCTGTTTACTCATAACTATTTTTTGCGCTCATGCCGATGCGCAGAGTCTGCAAAGTAGTCCTTACGTGAAAATCCGTAAGACAGCTTTGCTGTTGGCATTTATATAATGATTTACGTAATGCCGTGGGACGAACGTGGTTAGCCCCTGTCGGCAAAGACAGCTTTGCTGTTGGCTCCATCATAGATAATATAGATAGGCGCAGCGCATAAAACAGCTTCGCAGTTGATGCAAGGCGCAACGCAAAGAGAATTATGTCAGTATATTATCCTCAACGACTGTTAAATTCTCTTTAAAATGGCGGCATTTCGTTGACAAATCGGGCAGATACATATAAAATACTGCTATGACAGAAACAAATCCAATCGCTTAAATACTGAAATTAGGTAATTATTATTCTTCGGAGGAGTGAACATAAAATGGCAACTATGGATCAGATTGTAAATCTTTGCAAGGGCAGAGGTTTTATTTTCGCGGGAAGCGAGATTTACGGCGGACTCGCCAACACCTGGGACTACGGACCTTTAGGCGTTGAGTTAATCAACAACATCAAACGCGCTTGGTGGAAGAAGTTTGTGCAGGAATTGCCTTACAATGTGGGAGTGGATTGCGCGATTTTGATGAATCCGAAGACGTGGGAAGCATCCGGACATATCAAAAAAGCTACTGACCCTTTGATGGACTGTCGTGGCTGTAAAAGTCGCCAACGCGCCGATACGCTTATCGAGAAGTACGTTGCGCAGCATAATATAGACTTTTCTCCTGCGGGAAAGTCCGACAAGGAGCTTGAGGAGTTTATTGTCGAGCATAAAATCCCCTGTCCCGTGTGTGGAAAACATGATTGGACGCCGATCAGACAGTTCAATATTATGTTCAAAACCTTTCAGGGTGTTACAGAGGAGTCGGTCAATACCATCTACCTTCGTCCCGAAACAGCACAGGGCATTTTCGTGAATTTTAAGAATATTGCGCGCACTACTCGTCGCAAGCTGCCATTCGGTGTCTGCCAAATCGGAAAAAGCTTCCGAAATGAGATTACCCCGGGAAATTTCATTTTCCGTACGAGAGAGTTCTCGCAAATGGAGTTGGAATTTTTCTGCGAACCCGATACAGATTTGGAATGGTTTGATTACTGGAAAAACTATTGCAAAAAGTGGCTTTTGGATCTAGGTATGAAAGAGGACAACTTGAGGTTGAGAGATCACGACCAAAAGGAGCTTTGCCACTATTCCAAGGCTACGACCGATTTCGAGTACAATTTCCCCTTCGGCTGGGGCGAGCTTTGGGGCGTTGCAGACAGAACCGATTATGATCTTAAGTGCCATATGTCGTGCTCGGGAGAGAGTTTGGAGTATGTCGATCCGATTACCAACAAGAAATTCGTGCCATACTGCATCGAGCCTTCGTTGGGCGCCGACAGAGTAATGCTGGCGTTACTTTGCGATGCCTACCACGAGGAGGCTCTCGAGGGCGACAGCCGTGTTGTGCTGAAGCTTCACCCTGCGTTGGCTCCCGTAAAGGTTGCCGTTTTGCCCCTTTCCAAGAAGCTTTCAGAGAAAGCCTTGGAGGTCTACGCAAGCCTAAGCAAGAGGTTTAACGTCGAATACGACGAAGCCGGCTCAATCGGAAAACGCTACCGCCGCCAAGACGAAATAGGAACGCCGCTTTGCGTAACCGTGGACTTTGATACGCAGACAGAGAACACCGTAACGGTGAGGAATCGTGATACAATGGAGCAAGTCCGCTTGAATGTCAACGAACTGGTACCCTTCATTGAACAAACTCTGGAGTTTTAAGCAAATTCGCCGTGTTTGAACATTTGAGATGTTAAAATTATCGGGGCGACCATTTTGATCGCCCCTTTTTAATGCGCAGAATTCGAACAAACGCAAGGTCTTTCAAAGCGTTTCCGTTTTCCCTTATAACGGTAATACTAAGCCAATTATTTTTATCCAAAGGAGTAGAGTTTTTTTCGTTTACACAAAAGCAAAGGCGTAGTGCATTCTGTTTTCGCTTGCACAAAAGCAAATAAGCCCATATTTTCGGGCGTACGAGGTATCGCTACGCGCCGGGACACTGTGAGGCTCTTGCATAATAATTGTTGAAAATTCGATTATTAATCACTTCAACCCTTGACAAACGCCCTGGAATATGGTATTCTAATCGGTAGAGTGGGTGGGTGTATCCATTTGAAATAAATTTTCACAGCTAGATTTCAAAAGAAGCGGTTGCGCGTGTTTGAGCAAGCTGCCGATTTGATGCCTTTGTCACGAAATTGTGATATAAACGGGGTTTTCGGCGGTTAGCGGGCAGCGATGGACGCTTCGGATAGATTCGGGTTAATACGCAATTGCCGCGCATTATGCGCGGGGTTTTGTGTGTGTTTGCACACGGATTAATGTTCGGCGGTGAAGTATGTGCGTTGCATATTTTCACCTTTTTTCATTAGAGTTGCGACATAACGCCTTGATTTGTTATGGGATTTACGAACGGAGGGTATATGTTTTGTGGTTTTTACGGTATTATGGCCGTAATGCCTCTTTGGTTGGGTATACTGCTTGCGGTTGTGGGTTTGGTTGTCGGAGGATTTGCGTGCTATCTTTTTGAGAAGTATGTCAATTCAAAGAAAATCAGTCATGCTAGAACGCAAGCCGTGGTAATTGTTGAGGAAGCCAACCTCGAGGCAAAGACAATTAAGAAGGAAGCTATTTTAGAGGCGAAGGAAGAGATACTTAAGTTAAGGACGGACTTCGAGAAAGAAAGCAAGGAAAGACGAAGTGATTTGACAAGGCAGGAAACACGACTTTTGCAAAAAGAGGAGTCTATCGACAAGAAAGACAACAATTTAACCAAGAAGCAGGAGCAGTTAGAACAGCAGCAGAAGCAAATCCAGAATAAGGAAGACGAGTTAGGCAAGAGAATCGGTGATATAGACAAGCGCGAGGAGATGATTTCAAAGGAGCTCGAGCGTGTTGCGGGACTGACTGCAGAGCAGGCTAAGGAGCAGTTGGTGGAGACCATCGTTTCGGGAGCAAGGCGCGACGCCGCCAATATCGTAAAGGCGATTGAGACCGAGGCGAAGGAGAACGGCGACAAAAAGGCGCGTGAGATTATCAGTCAGGCAATCCAACGTTGTGCCGCCGATCAGGTGAGCGAGGCGACGATCACTACGATTCCATTGCCCAGTGACGACATCAAGGGCAGACTTATCGGCAGAGAGGGTAGGAACATCAGGGCGTTGGAAAATGCGACAGGTGTCGATCTGATTATCGATGACACGCCCGAGGTGGTTATTTTATCGGGCTTCGACCCCGTAAGAAGGCAAATTGCACGTATTACCGTGGAGAAGCTCATTGCCGACGGCAGAATTCACCCCGCACGTATCGAGGAGATGGCGGAAAAGGTTAAGAAAGAGATGGACGTCACCATCAAGGAAGCAGGCGAAGCCGCAACCCTTGACGTGGGCGTGTTCGGGCTTCACCCCGAGATTGTGAAGCTGTTGGGAAGGCTGAAGTTCAGAACGAGCTATGGACAAAACGTGCTGAATCACTCCATTGAGGTGTCGTATATCGCGGGCGTGATGGCGACCGAGCTGGGTGTTGATGTTGCTCTTGCAAAGAGAGCGGGACTTCTGCACGACATAGGAAAGGCGATTGACTGCGAGGTCGAGGGAACGCACATTCAAATCGGCGCGGATATCGCAAAGAAATATCGTGAAAGCAAGGACGTTGTGAATGCGATTATGGCGCACCACGGCGATGTCGAGGCGCGTACGGTCGAAGCCGTATTGGTTGCCGCCGCCGACGCTGTTTCGGGTGCAAGGCCGGGAGCAAGGCGCGAAACGATCGAGAATTATGTGAAACGTCTTGAGAAGCTTGAGGAGATTGCTAATTCCTTTGAGGGAATTCAAAAGACCTATGCACTTCAGGCGGGCAGGGAAATCCGAATCATGGTAAAGCCCGAGGTGGTCAACGATCCGAGTATGGTTGTGTTGGCAAAGGACATTGCAAAGCGAATCGAAACCGAGATGGAGTATCCCGGACAAATTAAGGTCAACGTTATCCGCGAAACTCGCGCTTTTGAGTACGCGAAGTAGATTTTGCATAAATCAAAGTGTTTGATAAGAATCGATAATCGAACGATTCAATCGAAACTAACTCCGTTTTCGTAATAATGCCAAGCGTTTTTGGATGCGAAATCTTGTCGTGTTCGTTTGTTACTATACAGAAATAAGGACGGTATAAAAGGCAAGCTATATACCAACAAACAATATTGTAATAAAAGACAAGCTTAAAACCAATAAACAAGGCTGTAACCGAGTGTTGCAGCCCTTTTTTTGCGAAAAAATGCGGCTCGGATAAAGCATAACCGAGCCGCGGAACAGTGCAAGCAGATGATCGCAGATAAGCAATGTGCAGGTATGCCTAGCTGAGAACTAAGGAGTGCTTGCCTAAACAAAAGAAGAACACAAAAGCAGAAAGGCACAATGCTGCTTTTTTATGGAATTTTGCATTTTTGATTTGCGTGCATCGTTTCGTTCGTATTACCGAGCTTTGCGCTGCATCGTATCGCACGTTTTACAGAGCATAGTACGATAATCGCTTCGTTCGTATTGCCGAGCTTTGCACGATTTCGTTTCGCTCGTATTGCATAGCTTTGCACGACATCGGAGTATTTGCATATGCCGACTTTCGCGTGGGGCACAATGTGGCGCAAAATGTCGTGACGTGTCGGCTACCCGAAAATATGAGAAACGCGAATCATTTGTTGTTGCATGGTTTCGCAGATGTTGTCGTCCAATGGTATATATCCGCGAAGTGTTTCGTTTTTGTCCAAATAGCCGTTGCCGTTCATATCGGTTTGGTTGCAGTAATTGGAGTAAACCGCGTTCTTATACGCAGGCGAATAGAAGTATGCGAAGGTGAAGTAGAGCGCGGAATAACTCGGTTCAATTTTGCCGTCCACAATGATATTATAAGCCTTGAGCGGTAAAACGGTTTGAGAAATGCCCTTGCCGTAGGTTTGTGTGCCGACCTGAATTGCCGTGCCATACACCCAAAGGCAACCTGTGAGCATTTCGCTCGCGCTCGCGCTACCCTCGTTGGTAAGGACAACAATTTGCTGTTCCTCGGCGGTTTCGTCGAAGTAGTCGTCATATACCGAAACGACCTTGTTTTCGTCGTCCTCGACAAGGCTCTCGCCGTACTTATTACGCATTTCATAAACGCTAAGCAGCTCGCCCTGCTCGTCGCCGCGAATGAAAAACTTGCTAACCTGTGTGCAATAGTCAACGCTTCCGCCCGGGTTATAATTTAGATCCAAAACCAATTTGCCCGTGCCGTTATATGCAGCTTTAAACAGCTCCATCGCGGCATTAAACTCATGCGTGATGCGAGTTTCGGCTTCTGCTTCGGTGAAGGTGAATTGATGCAGCTTTATGTAGCCCACAGCGCCGTTGTCAATCAAACCCAACGAATACGCGGCATAGTGCGGATAGTATGCGGCGAGATCGGATTCCGAGGCGGTTTCGTCGATATCGAAGTTTGTGACAACCTTTCCGTCGCCGTCAATAAAGAAATACTCGACGTAATGCGCGATAATTTGCTCCTTCTCGAACACGGGGAAGTTTATCTTAACGCCGTTTCGCACCACGGAGAGGCTTAGAGTATCGCTGTTATAAAGCAAATTGTACAACCTTTCATATGGTGTCGTGAGATAGATCGATTCGTAATTCATTATGCGAATAATGTCGCCCGCCAAAACGCCTGCTTTGTCCGCAGGACTTCCCAATGCAACATTTGCGACGTACCAGCCGTCATATGAAAGCCCCAAGCCGATACCATAGGCAGGTTCCTCCGAATCGGTGGAGTACATCAAAGAGTAATAAGCACCGGGAGACAAATAGAAGGTGTAGTTATCCAGTCCGCTCAATTCACCCGTTGTGAGGTCAAACTTAACCTCATCGGGATCGTAATCGAATAGGTAATAGTAAGAAAGATATTGTTTTATTAGAGCTTCGATTTCGGCGGACTCATCGGTGCCTTCGCTCGGGACAAATGGAACGAAACAGCCTGCCAAAACGCAGGTTGCAAGTATAAGTGTCAATATGAATGCGACTTTCGTCCAAAATCTGTTTTTCATTTGCTCCTCCGTCAAGCATCACTGCTTTTATGCAGAAGCTTCGGATTATGTGATAGCTTTATAACCGAGCGGAAGGTCCTCTCTTTGGTTCCGAATTCCCTCCGTCAAGCATCACTGCTTTTATGCAGAAGCTTCGGATTATGTGATAGCTTTATAGCCGAGCGGCAAGGGTCTCTCTTTGGCTCCGATTCTTGCACAATGAAATTATTTAGTGGCATATACGCCATTGCGGTTGCGCTTCTACGCGCGACAAAGCAATGACCTAGATAAATTGTCCAATGTGAAATGCGCAACAAAGCAATGACCAATTTTATTTGCCTAATGTCACACGATTACTTGATAACACTTTACCACATTTTATTACAAAAATCAAGCGTTTTCAACATTTAATTTTCGGAATTATTGCCTAATATTTCTTGCGCGCGTTTTATTTGTTCGAAAATGGATGTGCAGGTATTCTCAACTTCGGGAAGGAAGCCACATTCGACCTCGTTTTCGTCCAAAACTCCGTTGCCGTTTTTGTCGGTTTGGTTGCAATAGTTGTAATACTTATACTCTATATCTCCGTACGCGGGCGAATAGAAGTACGCGATGGAGAAGTAGAGTGCCGAACAGCTCAACACCTCCTCGCCGCCGATATCGATATAGCTGAATTTGAGGGGCATGACGGTTTGGGCGATTCCCTTGCCGTAGGTTTGCGTTCCCACCTGCACGGCAGTTCCGTAAACCAACAAACACCCCGTAAGCATTTCGCTTGCGCTTGCGCTTCCGCCGTTAGTCAAAACCACGATTTGCGGCTCGAGTGCGTCCTCGTCGAAATAGTCGGCGTATACCGAGGTCACCATATTTTCGTTGTCGGTAATCATGCTAGCGCCGTTTTTATCCCTTAAATCATAGGTTTGAAACGAGGTTCCCTCGGGCGATTCGCCCTTGATGAGGTAGGAGCAAATCTGTGTGCAGTAATCCAAATAACCGCCCGGGTTGTTGTTTAAGTCGAGTACGAGCTTGCCGCTTCCGCCGTAAGCCTCCTTAAAAAGGTTCATAGCGTAGTCGAATTCCTGCGTAATCCGCTGTTGAGCCTCGCTTGACGTGTAGGTAAACTGGTGCAGCTTGATGTAACCCGTTGTTTTAAGGTCAAGCTCGTTCAGGCAATATTTCTTATAATGCGGATATTTATCCACGCGAGCAGAGCTTGTCACCGAGTAGTCGATGTCAAAGTTTGTTAAAATGCTGTCCTCCTCGTCGATAAAGAAAAATTCGAGGTAGCGCATAGTCAAATACGCTTTGGTTATAGGGCGCGTTCTTACCTCCACACCGTCGCGCAAAAGCAATAAGCTTATGGTGTCATTGTAGAGTAACCGCTTTAATCTTTCATACGGAGTGGTCGCGTATATGATATTGCCGTTGATATAAGAAATAATGTCGTTTTCGCAAACGCCCGCAAGGTCGGCGGGACTTCCCAAAACGACGTTTGCCACGTACCACCCCTCATCGCCAAGTGCAAAGGAGATGCCGAACATCTTCTCTTCCGAATCGGTGGGGTACATCAAGGCATAGTATTCCTCGGGAGTAAGATAAAAGGAATACCTATCCAAACCGGTAAGTGTACCGTTTTCGGCATCGAACACTACCTCATCGGGATTGTAATCGAAAAGGTAGTAGTCGGCAAGATATTCATCGATTAGTGCTTCCTCCTCGGCGGTCAAACGGTTGTAAATGTCGGCAAAGTCCAAACAGCCTGTCAACATCAACGCGGACAATACAATTACCGCAATAAAAGTTAGCTTAAGCCAAAGCTTTTTATTCATAATTGCCTCCTAAAAGTATGCAAAATTCGGCAAGACGCGTGTTTCGGTTTTGCCGTGGAGAATTGTTGTATTATATATGCAGATATACAAGCGACCGTTGTCGTTAGGTTTTGCCGAGAAATTACGGTATTAAGCTATGCAAATATACAGGCGAATGTTGTCGTCAGGTTTGCCGTGGATAAATGCTGTATTATATATGCAGATATACAAGCGACCGTTGTCGTTTTGTGTTGTGTCGAACTATTTATGAGAAATTATGCCGAATATCGTGTCAAACAGCCGATAAAGACAACGGCTAAACACCAACGCAAGCAAAAATCAGTGTGCGATAATGTCCTTGACCTTCATAAGGCGCACAAGCGAGGCTCTTTCGTTTTCATCGAGTTTCATCGTAATGTATTTAATGGTTTCTTCCATTTGCGGAATCATTATATTTTCCAAGGCGTTGACGCGTCGTTTATTCTTTTCGATTTCGTCTGCCAAAAGGTTACAGCTCTTTTCGACCTCGGCAAGCTCGATAAGCTTTGCCAAAAGCAGATTAAGCGTCTTTACCGAGTTGTCCAATTCGTCGGTGACCGTCAAAAAGCTGTACGGATAAAGCTCTGAGTTGTTGTCATCGCCAAGGCTTATATCGGGGACGGCAACGCCCATCACGGTTTTTTTGCCACATTCGAGAGAAATTTTGCGTGACGGCATCATAACTGCCTCATCGATTATTTGCGGAGCGGTCATAGCCCTTGCGCGCATAAAATTTTCCAATGCACCGCCCAACTCCTTCTCGATTTCGCGGCGCAGTCGTTTATTTTCTCTTGCAATAACGATAAACCGCCGAATCATTTCGTCGGTCTTGTCCTTTAATAGCTTATGTCCTCTTTGAGCTGTTTTAAGACGGTTTTTTAACCGCTTTAATTCCATTCTCGTAGGATTGACATTTAAAACCGCCATTGTTTCTCCTTTTCTCCGTAAATTCGGATTCGATTTTGCGCCAAAAGCACGCGCGATTATGGTTGTGTTTCGGATGTCGAAACAAATATACACGCTTTTGGCAGTAGCCCCGAAACGCGTCCGAGTCTGCTTGCAGGAGCTTTGCTTAAATACGCAATTTACGATTATATTGCTTCGTAGCCGGCTTACGGAATTAGATGTAAGCTCGAACAACTAAAACTCCCTTTGCTTGTAGTACTTATCCAACAGCTTATCGGAGATACGCTTAAGCTCGCTTCTCGGGAGGATTCCCAACAAATTCCACCCCAAATCCAGTGTTTCGTAGATGGTGCGATTTGTGGTATAGCCTTGGGAGATATAGTATTTTTCAAACTCATACGCGAACTTTGCATAAAGCTTGTCAATATCGGTCAATGCGTTTTCGCCCAAAATGGAGGCAAGCTCCTTGGCATCCTTTCCTCTTGCATAGCAGGCGAAAAGCTGATTCATCGTGTTCGCGTGGTCCTCACGCGTTTTGCCCTCGCCGATACCCTTGTCCTTAAGACGGGAAAGGCTGGGAAGCACGTCGATCGGAGGATTATAGCCCTTTTTGTACAAATCGCGCGACAAAATGATTTGTCCCTCTGTGATGTAGCCCGTAAGGTCGGGAATCGGGTGCGTTTTGTCGTCCTCGGGCATAGTCAGTATCGGAATCTGCGTAATACTACCGTTTTTGCCTTTGATTCTTCCCGCACGTTCGTAAAGCGATGCAAGGTCTGTATACAAATATCCCGGGTAGCCGCGCCTTCCAGGCACTTCCTTTCGCGCAGCGCTGGACTCTCTCAAAGCCTCGGCGTAGTTGGTAATGTCGGTCATTATGACAAGCACCTGCATATCCTTTTCGTATGCAAGATACTCCGCAGCGGTCAACGCCATTCTCGGCGTGCTGATTCTTTCGATAGCGGGATCGTTTGCCAAATTCATAAACAAAACGGCTCTCTCGATAGCACCCGTCCGCTTAAAGTCGCTGATAAAGTAGTCGGCTTCCTCATAGGTGATTCCGATTGCGGCAAACACTACGGCGAAGGCAGTATCGTTTTTAAGCACTCTCGCATGGCGGGCGATTTGCGCGGCAAGCTGTGCGTGCGGAAGTCCGCTAGCCGAAAACACGGGCAATTTCTGTCCTCTTACTAGCGTGTTAAGCCCGTCGATAGCCGAAACACCGGTTTGAATAAACTCATTAGGGTAGTCCCTCGCGTAAGGATTGATAGGTTGACCGTTGATGTCCATACGCATTTCGGGAATGATCGGTGCGCCCCCGTCGATAGGACGTCCCATTCCGTCGAAAACCCTGCCCAGCATATCATAACCCACGCCCAGCTCGATTCCCTTGCCCAAAAAACGCGCCTTGGAGGTGCTGATTTTAAGTCCCTGACTGCCCTCGAAAAGCTGCACGAGAGCCTTGTCGTAATTGACCTCCAACACCTTGCCGCTTCTGACTTGTCCGTTTTCCTGTCGTATTTCCACCAACTCGTTGTAGGCAACGCCGCTTACATTTTCGACCAACATCAAAGGTCCCACAACTTCCTTAATCGTTTTGTATTCCTTAAGCATAATAATCACTCCATAGTTTCTATAACGAACGCAATAATCTTCTATTCGTAGGCAACCCATGTGTTCTTCCGTTGTATAAAATATCCGTAGGCACAAACCTTGTGTTCGCCCGTTGTATAAAATATTCGTAGGCACAAACCCATGTGTTCGCCCGTCGTATAGGCAAGCGCAAAGTCACTTTTGTGCGCAGACCTTATTTTACGGATTACCGCTCACCGCGAATTTTTCTTCCGTAGGGGCGAACTCGTGTGTTCTTCCGTTGTATAAAATATTCGTAGGCACAAACCTTGTGTTAGCCCGTTGTATAAAATATCCGTAGGGGCGAACCCATGTGTTCGCCCGTCGTATAGGCAAGCGCAAAGTCACTTTTGTGCGCAGACCTTATTTTACGCGGTTGTTGCCTTAATTGCCGTTTAAATCGGACATTTCCCGTTTAAGCTCGACCGAGATTTCGTCCAACTTTGCGATATCCTTTTCCTCGATGTACTTTGCTCTGCCGATTTGCTCTCTTACGGGAATAGACAAAATGCTGTCGATTTCGACCTCGCCGTTGAGGGCTTCGATTCCCAAGTGATAGCAGTCGATGATGAGCTTTAGCATTTTGTGTTGCTTAGTCATCGACGTAAAGGTATCGACCTCGTGGAAGGCGTTTTGGTGCAGATAGTCCTCTCTTATGGACTTTGCCGCTTCCATTGTCAATCTGTCCTTGGGCGAAAGGGCGTCCATACCTACGAGGCGGACGATCTCGTCCAGCTCGGATTCCTCCTGCAAGATACCCATAGCCTCGACGGTCAAGGCGGTGAAGTCCGCGCTGACGTTCTCGTTAAACCAGCTGTCCAGCTTGTCGGAGTAGAGAGAGTAGCTCTGGAGCCAGTCGATCGCAGGGAAGTGGCGTTTGTAAGCCAGACTTGCCGAAAGTCCCCAAAAGACCTTGACGATACGAAGGGTTGCTTGACTGACAGGCTCGGAGAGGTCACCTCCGGGAGGGGATACCGCGCCGATTGCAGAAATAGCTCCTATTTTGTCCTCCTTTCCCAAGACCTTGACGACGCCGGCTCTTTCATAAAACTCGGCGATTCTGCCCGAAAGGTATGCGGGATAGCCTTCTTCGCCGGGCATTTCCTCCAAACGGCCGCTCATTTCGCGGAGCGATTCCGCCCAACGCGAGGTGCTATCCGCCATTATTGCAACGGTGTAGCCCATATCGCGGTAGTACTCGGCGATTGTGATGCCCGTGTAGATAGAGGCTTCACGCGCGGCGACGGGCATATCCGAGGTGTTCGCGATAAGGACCGTACGCTTCATCAGAGGATAACCTGTTTTGGGGTCGGTAAGCTCGGGAAACTCATTCAAAACGTCGGTCATTTCGTTTCCGCGTTCGCCGCAACCGACGTAGACGATAATTTCGGCATCCGCCCACTTGGCAAGCTGGTGCTGGACGACGGTTTTACCGCTTCCGAAGGGCCCGGGAACGGCAGCAACGCCGCCCTTTGCGATAGGGAAGAAGGTGTCGATAACGCGTTGTCCGGTGATCATCGGCATATTTGGAGGCATCTTTTCCTTATAGGGACGTCCGCGCCTTACGGGCCACTTTTGCAGCATAGATACCTTAATAACGCCCTTTGCGTTCTCAATGCTTGCGATTGTGTGTTCGATGTTAAAATCGCCCTCTTTTACGATAGAAACGATTTCACCCTCGACATCGGGCGGCACCATAACGCTGTGAAGGACAACGGGAGATTCCTGAACGGTTCCAAGTACGTCGCCGCAGGAAACAATGTCGCCGACCTTGGCTTTGGGAACAAAGTGCCAAGGCTTCGTGTGATCGAGGCTGTTGACCTCGATACCTCTGTGTATTCTGTCGCCGGCAACCTTGCGAATAGCATCCAACGGGCGTTGAATTCCGTCGAAAATGCTCTCGATAAGTCCGGGAGCAAGCTCCACCGACAGAGGTGCGCCGGTGCTGAACACCTCATCGCCAACCTTAAGTCCGCCGGTTTCCTCGTAGACCTGAATGGAGGCGAGATCTCCCCTAAGCTCGATAACCTCGCCGATGAGCTTAAGCTCACCCACTCGAATAACGTCGTACATTTTGACGTCCGCCATACCCTCGGCGACAATCAAAGGTCCGGAAACCTTAACAATTCTTCCCTTTTGCAAATTACTTTCGTTCATTATAAATCCTCAAAATCGGTTTATTACCTAGTGCAAAGCACGTTTAATTCAAAGCCAAATTTTTACGCACGTGCAAATTTCCCAATGCAAAGTTTATACTCAAATGCGCAAGCGTAAAGCACCTTTTGTGCAAAGTTCATACTTATGCGCGAGTGCAAAGCACGTTTAATTTAAAGCCAAATATATAAGCACGTGCAAGCTTATGGATTCAAAGCCGCTGTTATACAGGCGTTGAAGCCTAAATAATATCCGCGCCGATGGCCTTTTCTACATCTTTTTTGATTTGCGCCATACCGTAGCCGCCGCCCTCCTTGGACGTGGGAATAGCAGTAATGACGGGGTAAATCCTTTGCTTAGCCTTTTTAATGACATCGGGGATTTGAGCGGCAAGCTCCTCGGATATAAAGAGTACGGCAAAGTCCTCTCCGGACAGCTTTTTAATCAGTGCGGCTGCTCCTTGCGCATCGGAGGCATCGAAAACCTCGAAGCCCACCGATTTAAATGCCAAAACCGCATCCTTATCTCCTATAACCCCAACTCTGTTATACATAAAGCATTATCCTCACAATAAAGTAACCGTCTTTTATACGTAAGCGTTCAGCCTTGCGGCGATTTCCGCGCGACCGACGTTGTTTTTCAAGCAGGTCAATATAAGCCGAACGTTGTCGATTTCGGTTGTCTTGTCGAGAAAGAAGACGGCGAGCGGTTCGATGGTTTCGGCGGAGTGCCTTGAGTTATAAAAGGCGGCTTGAGTATACCTTCTCGCCTCTTTTTCGGCGGCAATTAAATTGCCGTCTTCCGCGGCGTGTTTTGCCACGGCTGCGCAGTCGTATTTTGCCAACGCGGCGGCTTTCTTGTCCGCGTCGAGTCCAAACAGCTTAACCAACTCCTCCGTGGGGACATAACCGCCGTCTAAAAGCAGCCTTTTGTAAAAGTCCTCGCTTTTATCGGCTTTTGCCACGCGAAACAGCATAAGCAGGTTTTTGCAGTCTGCCTCCCTCGCGTAATAGTCGGCAAGAGCGGCACACTTGGACCTTTCAACCACGCGTCTTATGTTGGCGTACATTGCCTTATCTAAGGTAACATCAACAGCAAGAGGCGTTCTGTCGCCCTCGAAAAACATTAAATCTATGTCGCCCAAAGCCTTGCTCATTTCCGCAGGAAGCTCGCCATAGTCGTCCGCAAGTATTTTTTCGCTCAACTCCTTCGGGTTGATAAGACCGTAATCGCTCAACTCCGGAAGGTTGATTTTCATATACTTGCACTTCATCGCGACCTTTGCGTTGAGGTAGTCGAAGGGCAACAAGAAGCTAGCGACAGCCTTTTCGTCGGTCATATAGTCCTTGAAGAAGCTGCAAAGCTTGCGTTTTTCGGCATCGATAAGCGCACCGAAGTCGTTGGCGGTCGAAATCAGACCGTCACCGTAGCCCTGCTCGGCAAGCAGCTTCAGCGCATCGTCAATAGATGCTTCCATCAACCTGTTGAGCTTTTCCTCGCCGATAAGCCTATCGGACAGCACGGCAGCCGAGCTGTTGGCAAACAGCGGAGTCATACCCTGTTTCATTTACCTTCTCCGTCGAATAAAATACGCGCAACCTGTTTTTCCGAATTCTCCACAAGCTCTCCTACGATAACGTCCGTGGTCAAATTCTTGTCGTATTTGGGCGTAGTTAAAACCACGCCGCCCTCGAACTGGCCATAGCCGACGATTTCAAGCTTGATTTTAACGTTTTTATCTAAAAACGCTTGAGTAACGCGCGCCTTGTCCCGCCCTGCAACAACGAGCTTTTCGCCTTCCTCGGCGTATTTGTTGAGCATTGAAGCGATAAACTTCAAATACTCATCGTCGGGAAGTCGGTTAATCGCGCTTGCCGCGTCAACGTAGGCTTTATTCAAAAGCTCTCTCTTTTTGCCCAGCTCGTCCTTTTTGACGTCAAGCTTTGCCACGGCGACGGCGCGTTCGGTAACGCCCTCGACAAAGGAGGGTGTTTGCTCGTTAAATCTGTTTATGGCGGCGGTAACTTCGCTTCGGGCATTGGCTGTGATTTCCGCTGCGCGAGCATTAGCCTCGTCAGTAATGCCCTTGGCTTTTGTGTCGGCGTTCGCCAAAATTTTGTTGATGATAGCTTCGCTCATTGGCATATCTCCCTTTCGCGGCTATGCATTTATAGCCCCATCATAATAATAAGAATGGAAGCCAGCAATCCGAAAATTGCGTAAAGCTCAACGATAGCGACGATAATCAAAGCGCGACCGCCTGCCATTTCGGTGTTGCGGCCTACCATATTGATCGCGGCGACAGCGGCTTTTCCCTGATGGATCGCACTGAAGAAGCCGACAAGCGATACGGGCAAAGCAGCGGCGATTAACGACATTCCCATTTCGGTGGAAACGTCAATCAAACCCGAGCCCAAAACGCCGATCTTAACCAAAATGATAATGGCGATTACGAAGCCGTAAATTCCCTGCGTAGCGGGCAAGAACTGCAAAAGAGTTACTTTTCCGTACTTTTTGGGATCCTCTGCCGAAACTCCGGCGACAGCGGCACCCGCTCTTGCAACGGCGATCGAACTGCCCGTGCCGCCGCCGAAAAAGGCGATTGCTACGGCAAGAAAAGCCAAAACGTGTCCTAGTGATATCATAGTAATTTCCTCCATTGTTTGTCGCGCATATTTGTGCGCACGAAGTATCTATATTAAAGATAATGTTTGCGATTATTGCACCTTCTTTTCAAGGTTGTATGCATTAATTCCTTTCACATATATTTTTGAAAGAAGAGAGTGGTGCAGATTGCGACAGCTGGTGCCGATGAACGACAGGAGCGTACTTTTCGTACGTGACGGAGTGCAGAGGCGAACGCAGTTGCAAGGTGTGCCGCTATATTCTTTCAATTTTGTCGGCATAGTCGATTTTTACAAAGCGCGTATCCGAGGCAAAGGGTTTGAACTTGATACCCTCTCCGGTATAGAATCTTCCGAAAAACTCGACGTGCTGCAATCTCATATTGTGAACGTAGGTACCCAAGGCGTTGATGCCGAGGTTTATCGCGTGACCGATGATGAATACGATTATGCCGAAAATGGCGGTAAACACGTTACCCATAAGCAAGCCGCCCAAAAGGTTGAAAACATAGCCCATAACCGCAGAAGCTAAGCCCAAACCGAAAAGCCGCAAATAGCTCATAATATCGCTCATCACGTTGATGACGCCGTACGCGCCGCCGAAGATGCCGAACACCTTGCCGAAGATGCTTTTGCTGTGTCTGCCGTTGGTAACGACCTTTACGACCAGCGCACCGAAGAACGCATATTTGCCGATATTTGACAGCAGAGGTACGCTAATTGCGTCCAACATCGAAAATACCAGCCAAAAGACAAGGCCGATAAAAGCGACAACCCAAATAAAGTTGTCCAAAATCGCGTCAAAAACCTTGCCCTTTTTGCACTGTGCAACGCCGGCAAGCATATAGCCCACGCTTAAATGAATTACGCCGAAAGCAAGCGACATAATCAGCATAATAATTATATCTTCAAGCGGAGACAGCACACCTATTTTATATAGGAAGGAATCCGGACTAAGCTCAATTGCAAACCAACTTCTGAACAAAATGCCCCAAATGACACAGCTTATGCCACAGCAGCCCAACAGGCTTGCGGTCGTGCGCATTCCGCCCTCGACCTTCATAACCTTGATTAAAAACAGTGCGCCCAGCGAAAGTATCAAGCCATAGCCGACATCGGCAAGCATAAGTCCGAAAAAGATAAAATAAAAAATAGCCACAAAGACGTTCGGATCCCTTTCCCAATAATTTGGGACCGAATACATCTCGGTGACCGTTTCGAAGGGCTTGACAAACCTCGGGTTGTCCAGCTCGGTGGGGGGCAACTCGTCCTCGGTGGGTTCGCGGAAGGACACCTCATAGGCGGAAGCGCATTCGCTTAAAGCGGTTTCCACGGTTTTTTTGTCCTTTGCGGGAATCCAAGCCGCCAGAATAAAGGTGGATTCGGTACAGAGAACGTCCTCGTCGGCATCCAACTTCTGTATCGAAACAGAGTAAAAGTCGTAAAGAGCCTTAAGCTCGGGTATATATTTGGAAAAAGCCAAAGCGCGCGTGTAAATATCCTCCGTTTCGGCTTGCAATGCGTAGGTTTTTCTGTCGCTCTCGAAAATAATGCCCTCGGCGGTGTCGTTCGTCGAAAAAGGACAACGCAAAAAGCCGTATTTAAGAAGCGCGTTAAGCATCTCCTGCTTTTGACTCTTCACACAAAGAGCAAACACCGTCTCGAAATTGGTTGCCTCGACTTGCTCGAAAACCGCATCGGGCAGCTCGTTTCTCAAGTTTTCCCACGTTTGGGCGTTTGCGTTCGGAAGCGTTCCCAAAAGCATAGCGACGTCCGCAGTGTCTGTGACCTCGGAAAATCTAACTCCGACGTCTAGAAATGGCAAGGCTTGCTTTTTGAGCGCGGCAAGGCGGGCGGTTTCGGCTTCGATTTCGGTCAATCGATCCCGCATTTTCTCGGTTATGTCGATAACTCTGCCAAAAAGCCTGTATTCGTCGCGGTGCATTTGGACGAAGTTCCCATAAGGAACGGGAACCGACCTGCCGTCGATTTTAACCGCGGATTTTTTATCGGCTTTTTTCAATGAGATTTCGTGCTTTACGGCATCGGAAATGAAAGTCATCGAACGCTCGGTCATAACCAGCTTTGCGTTGGTTTCCTCCTTAAGCTTAACGTTTGACTTTTTTGCGGCGTACTCTATACTGCCGGCGTCGTCGATGTGGACGCAGCCGATAGCCGAAAGCCTGTTCAATATGCCGTCACGCTCGCCCTCCAAGCCGACGAACGTCATTTTCATCATAGGTACAACAGCCATTAGTCCACAACTCTCCCGACGATATACTTAACGGCTTTGTCCGTGTTTTTGGCGCACGCGGAAATTTTGCGGCTGTTTTCGGCAAAACCGTCCGCGCGGAGCTTGTCTGCCTTTGCCGTAGCAAGAGTGTTGGCGTTTTTTGTACGATCGCCCGAAAGCCTTTTAATTTCAGCAACGCCCTCGGCGCGTATTTTTTCGGCTTCTGACTCGGCGGAAAAGACCAAAGACTTGGACTCATCCTGCGCAACCTGAACTCTGCGTGCCGCCTCGGCTTCCGCCTCGACGATGCTTTTAACCAATTCGTTTATCATAGCAATCCCTCTTTGGAACAAGAAGTTTAATACTAAACGGCTTCGATTCTCGTGACTTAACGAAAGCGGAAGCGGAATAGCAATACGCGCATAAATGTCTTACAACAAAATGCCAGTATACTATTTAAGTATAGCACATTTCAACCCAAACATCAATCGATTTGCAAATGATTTTGAAAAAGTGACTATGTAATTCTCATTTTGGATAAGTTGCGAAGAAATTTAATTAATTACTTGACTAAATTAAGAAAATTATTTAGAATAAAATTAACGAAGAAGGAGGAGCTTTAACATGGGCGACACGAAAGATCTAGTATGTCCAATCTGCGGTGAACCGACCCGAGTTTATATGGGGAATGCACGCAAGGATAGACTTTGCGGAAAACATGCTGACGACTTAAAAAATGGTAAGCTAGCTATTAGTAAAGAAGGGAAGTATGTATTAGTTGATATTGAAACCAATACGCAAAAGCCCATCGAACAAAATTATCGTGAGCGGCAAAAGGACGGGAATTGTATAGTATGTGGTAATGAAGCGCCTTATGGCTCGTTATGTAAAGAATGCTATGACCAAATGTGGAATTTTAAGCAAGACTTTGACAAGAACGATGAATTATTTGAGTTAAAAGACCATTATTTTAATCTAAAAGACAACATAAATAGAATGAGCAACATTGATTATGTGCGATCAAATTGCAACAAACTAATGGCATTAGCAGTTGTTGTTGAGGACATATATGGGAATTCTTCCTTAACCCAAAGAATTGTAAATGATATAAAAAGCATTGTTGAGCGCAAAAAACCCAAACAAGAGCTAAAAACGACAGAAGGTACTGAGGCATCTATGGTTAAGGATGCGAGAAAGGAAGAACTATTAAGAACTGCAGATGGTCATTATGTTAAAAGCAATCCCGAAAGCGTAATAGATGATATTTTATATGAGGCGCGCATTGTGCATTGTTATGAAAGAAGAGTCTTAACGAGTACAGCAGAACGGGCTATGATGGCGGATTGGTTTATCCCGATAACAGATAGTCGGCATGGTATCTACATAGAGTATTGGGGAATGAATACTTCCGATTACCTAAGTAACAAAGAGCGCAAGAGAAAACTATACAAAGATCACGATATACCTCTGATCGAAATTGAAAAAGAAGATTACAAGGATCGCCAACGTCTTTCTGATAGGTTAATATGCGAGATAAACGAACTTGCACAAAAGTATTTTCGGATAACTGATTTTATTCGATAAATAATTTGGGTCGCGTAAAAACGGCTGTCGAAGATTACGGCAGCCGTTTGCTTTGCGTTGATCCCTACGCTTTCACCGCAAATTAAAAGGGAAAAACCATGCAATTAATTCAACGCGTTCAGTTCGCCGTTGCATTGGCGTGTTTTATCCCGCTATCAACTTCCCAACGGTTTTTGGGACTTAATTCAACGCGTTCAGTTCGCCGTTGCATTGGCAAACGTACATAGAGTCCCGCGCGCAGTCCGAGCAGACTATCCGTCCGCAACGGTTGCATACGCAGGCTTGCGTCGCGCTCACGGCTTTGTGACAATTATTGCAATATAACTCCATATTTTAACCTCCGTTTTTTGCGCCGATTGCCATGCTGATTGGCATGGTCGACGTTATGTTCGAAATAAACTTTTCCTGATCGGCTTTGAATTACGAAAATATCTGTAAAGGCCGATCAAGGGTTTTCGTGTGAAAAAAAGTTTCTTTCGGTTAGTAGTATTCCCAAAACCCTTTTTTATTATTGTAAAGTTTAAAAAAATGTGTTAGAATGTACGTTGAGAATTCAAAGGCGGAA
This sequence comes from Clostridia bacterium, assembly GCA_028703495.1. GTDB lineage: Bacteria > Bacillota > Clostridia > Christensenellales > CAG-314 > JAQVMT01. Next base: position 135,621 of record JAQVMT010000003.1, read on the forward strand.
GGCTTGAAGCTTGTCAAAGGTGCGGTTTGAGTGACATAAGAATCGGTTGCGGCTTCGAGTTTGGATTAAGGAGCGTGGCTTATGGGCGTTAAAAGTATTGAAAGAGAGTTGCGATTGAAAGACAGAAAGACTATGCAGGACGTCTTCATTTACGCGTGCGCACAGCTTGTCTTTGCGTTGATTTTGCTTACTGCGAGAATTTTGGTTAACCCGGGGTATTTATACACCGGCTATTCTTTTTTGATAAGCGGTGTGGTTTTGGGTGCGGTCAACTCGTTGCTTGCGGTCTATTTGCTCAAAAAGCATCTTCGGATGGAGTATATGATTGCAATCTGCGTTATGAATTTCATCTTTTTCGCGTTGGCAATGTCCAATGTCTCCTATTTCAGGTTCATTGGGTTGCTTTACAGTCTTGCTATCGGTATCGCCGTTTCGGTTATATCCTATAAAAAGCTTACATACAAGGGCTCGGGAACCTTCGGGTTTGTAACGACATTGATTGTCTACATCGCCTTCTCGTTGATTTTTTTAGGCGTTGCGACACTGTTTACGATTTTATATCCTTCCTTCGGCAGGGTTACCTATAAGCTGGTTGACGGCAGCTATCAAATCGTGAGTGCCGATAATGTCGAGGTAATCGAAACGGCGGACACGATCTTCGGAAAAGACGTCGTGCGCGTGGCAAAGGATGCTTTTAAAAATAACGACAAAACTCTGACGCTCAAGCTTTCGGAAAAAACCAAATTCATCGCGTTCGGCGCGTTGAGTGGCTGTAAGAATATTCAAACGCTTCAAGCGAATTTCAGTACGGTAGACGGTTATTTGGGCTACTACTTCGGGACGGAAAAGCTTTCGGAGGAGGAGTTGGCGAAAATTGAAGAAAATTTGGGTACCGAATACGAATACTATATGTACCAGTACGAGAAAATCCCCGAATCGCTCACTACGGTTATTACCGTCGGTGACGTTCGCGACAATGCCATGTACGGATGCCAGATGCTAAAAACGGTTGCATTTCTCAATACCGCCAATATCGGCGACAACGCATTCGGAGCCTGCGAGGGGCTAACGTCATTGCAATTCGGCGAGAACACGCGAACAATCGGCAATGCTGCGTTTAGCTATTGCACCTCGCTCACCACGGTTTACCTCAATTACGGCTTGACCGAAATCGATGACTATGCCTTCAGCCAATCAACCTCGATGACTGTCTTGGTGTTGCCCGAAACCGTTACAAAATGCGGCGTGTACCTTTTCTATGGCTGTGACTCGACCTTGCAGATTGCAAGCTACGTCAACGCTGCGACCATTTCATCGCACGTCTACAACGACGGCTGGAGCGCGTATTGGAATTACGTAAGCAGCTCGGCTTACTGCACGGTTACCTACTACTCCGTGGTCGTCACCGAATAGTACCACTTGCGACCACTTAACCCCAACTATTGAGGTTAATGCTGTCAATGTGCGACTTTGTGTAACCAACCTGTGGGGTTTGTGCTATCATGTAAGACCTTGTATAATCAACTTAGTGTTCGTGCTGTCAATGTGTGACTTTATGTAACCAACCTGTGGGGTTTGTGCAATCAATGTGCGACTTGGTGCAATAAACGTGCGACCTCGTGTAATCGACTTAGGGATTAAAGCTGTCAACCGTGGATTGGAAAAGGGTGTATGAGCGTTGGCAAAATTCAATCGTAAGGAATAGGGAGGTAATCCGTGATAATACCCGAGTTTATCAAAAAAGGCGGTTCGGTGGGGGTTTGTGCGCCCTCCTGTTCGTTGAGCTTTGAGGATTCCGAGCGATTGCAAAGTGCGAAGGACTATTTCAAGTCGCAAGGCTTTTTCGTGATTGTTTCGCCGAATACCGTAAAAGACGGGTTCAAGGCGGCAACCGCGGATGCAAGGTTGCGCGCGGCGGAGTTTTCCGAGCTTTACGCCTCTGACGTGGGTGCAATTTTCGCGGCAACGGGCGGCGAGTTGGAGCTGGACATACTCGAGCATTTGGATGCAGAATTTTTGCGTGCGCAAAAGCCCAAGTGGTTCTGCGGATATTCGGACAATACGGTGCTTTCCGATTATCTGTTGACGCATTTGGATACCGCATCGCTTTACGGGTACAACGTAGGGGCATACGGCGATCGCCCCTTGGATGAGAGCACGAAACGTCAGTTCGAGCTGATTTGCGGCAGTCGGAGAAGCTTCGAATCCTATCCTCTTCATCAGACCGAAAGATTCGATTTTACAACAGCGGGCAAACTTGCCGGCTATAACCTAACCGAAAAAACCGTGATAACTTCGATTTACGGCAATCACGCCGCGGGCAGGTTGTTTGGCGGCTGTCTCGATGTTCTGCTCTGCATTTTGGGAACGCGGTTCGATAAGTCGACGGAGTTTTTCGACAAGTACAAGGGCGACGGTATTCTGTTCTTTTTGGAAAGCTGTGAACTCAACGCATTGGCTGTTTACAGAGGACTTTCGCAAATGCGCTACGCCGACTATTTTAAGCACGCTACGGGATTCGTGTTTGGCAGGCCGCTCGATGAAAGTGTTTATTTCGATTATTCCTTTGAGGATGCCGCAAAAGAGGCTCTCGCGCCCTTGAGGCTTCCGATGTTTTTCGGTGCGGATTTGGGACACAAGCCGCCATCTCTCCCCTTTGTCAACGGTGCAGTCGCCGACGTGGTCGCAAATAACGGCAAAATGTTGCTTTCCTACGGTTTACGTTCTAAGTGTTGAGGCTAATGGTTTTGGTCGGAAGTCGCCGACGTGGTCGCAAATAACAGCAAGATGTTGCTTTCCTATGGTTTGCGTTCTAAGTGTTGGGGCTAATGGTTTATGGTCAATAGTCGCCGACGTGGTCGCAAATAACGGCAAGATGGCACTTCGGTATCGCTTTTAACCGCGCACATTCATTTCAACCGACTATACCGAGGCGGTTTATTTGCGTGTTGAATTTATTTGCGGTTTAAGGTGGCACGAGCGACTCCGTTATATTTTAGCTTTTGGCGCACGTATTATACACCCCCTATATGTCGGCAGTTTGTGCATCGGCTTTAATTTGGTAAAGCAAGTTTTTCCGTTTATTATGTAATTGTTGTAACAATGTTCTATTTTTCAATTGACAGTTTGAAGCAAATGTGATATATTTTGTACGATAAAACAACGTTAAGTTTTTTCGGAGGTTAAAATGAAAGACGATTTTGACAAAGAATACAATAAGAAGTTTAAAGATGACGAGGACGACGGGTTCGAGTTTAAGAAGGACTTCAACAATGGCAACATTCATGTTTCGGTTGAGAAGGACTGCATAAACTTGGACGATGACGAGGTATCGCGAAGGCACCGCGTAAAGAGGTGGTACAGATTCCCCTATCCGATGTTTATTGTGCTTGCGTTCTTGCTGTTGGGATTCTTGGCAGATGCATGGAATGTGGCTTGGGTATTGTTTTTGACGATTCCTATCTATTATGCGGGCGTGACGGTTGCTTTGAAGAAGCATTTTCGCGGATTTCCGTACACGCTGCTTTGCATTGTGATTTACCTGCTTTTGGGGCTGATATTCGGCGATAAAATCCCGTATATATGGGCTTGGGGGCTTTTGATATTCGCGACCGTTCCTGTTTACTATATGGTTGTGCGCAAGAAGAATTTTTGGAAGAATTTCCCCTATGTGATGCTCTGCGTAATCGTATTCTTGGTATTGGGCTTCACCTTGGATGCATGGCACCCCGGTTGGGTGGTCTTTTTGACAATCCCGATTTTCTATTCCATTGTGGATATGGTAAAGTATTGATTTGAGTTCGCTCAATCGCGCAATCGAAAGCCGAGTATTAAGCAATTGACGTGATTATTGAAGTTAAGCGGACAAGTGATACTGTTGAAGGTTAAGCCAAAAGGCTAAGCGATTGACGTAATTTTTGAAGTTAAAACAAATATGTGAACTATTGAAGGGTAAGCCGAAAGACAAGGTTTACCCTTTAATATACGACAAAAGAGGGATTTTTCGAGGCAACAAGCCCCGTTTACATAAGGCAAATTTGCATTTTGTTATGTGCAACAAGAACGGCGGTATAACGAGAAGCATTAAGGGTAGTGCAACAAAAACGTACGGCAAAAGCCGAATTCGGCTAAGCCGTCAAGGCAAGAAGGATTAGTAATACTAATTTACGCCTGCTTTCAGCCGTTCTATCCCGATTTCGGTAATTAAGACAACGCGGAAAAGCCGTCAAGGCAGTAAAGAATTATCGACCGAACCGTCCGAGGGGTTTTGGCAACAGGCGTAGTAGCAGGAGCCTCCTGCAAAAATCTCGACAAAGGCGGTATTTTTGTGCTTTACGAAGCTACGTTTGACTGCATAGACTATGCCGACGGCGGTATTTCCCGAAAATAGCAAGCCTATTTCATAGTGAGGAAGCTCTGCATCACCGAAATTATCCTTGCCATAGCTATTGATGAAGCGGTTGACGTTATTGAACACGCTGACGAAGTAGCCGTTTTGTAGCTTATCGCAAAGATCGACACAGCGTTTATTCTCATCGAGAAGGGAAAGCAGGCTGCTCTTGACCTTGTTGATATAGCCGCCCTTAAGGACGTAATCGCCCAAGACGAAGACCTCGATACCGCGTTTTGGGCGCACTGCGGAAGCTTTTGCGTGCGGCGCGGCGACGGTCATAAGCATAAGACCTGTACGTTTTGGCTTTGCGACCTCGCAAAAGGGCTGTGCGTTCTCCAAGGTCGTTGCCGCTTTTTGCATTGTATAGAGCGAATCACATTCATCTGCGGCTTCGTTCACGTCGAAGGCATCCGACGATAGTACTATTTCCATAAAAAATCCCCCCAATCGAATATGCATATTACCTAAGGACTGCGACTTAAAGCCGCAAGAGTCCGTCGGCGAGTCTATTATAACTCAACATCGTTGGGGGGTTCTGTCTTATATTGTAAAAGTCTTGTATGTTTTGCACCCGTCTGCAATCGACAGGTGCGCCTTTGCTTTTGTTCGTGCTTCAATATTTGCTTATTTTATTCGCAAATACGGTGCCTTTCGATTAAACATTAACAAGGCGAGCAAATATTCGGTATGCGAGCTTTGCTCACTTATTATATATAGCAGATTTGACGTCTTGCAATTATGCATTGCCTGCCAAGACTGCGGTTATGAGGAGCTATGCTCACTTGTTTCTTATCGCATCGATAGGACGTTTTCTTGCAATTTTGATTACGGGAAGCAGGCATGCGATAGTTGCGCCGAATACCGAAACGCCGAGAATACCCAAAACCGTAATAAATCGAAGCGTTACCGCTTGAATCTCCAAGCCGAGCTCCTCTGTTGCCGCACTGTTAATGTAGCCGATAAACAACGCCGTAAATACCAAAGCCAACACAAAGCACATCAACGCAATAAGAACGCTTTCTGCCCAAAATACGTTGAATACGTCCGTTCCTCTTGCTCCGATAGCACGCAAAACGCCTATTTCTTTCTTTTTGGCGACCACGCTGTTGCCGATAAAGGAGCTTAGCAGTAAAAGCGCGAAAATGCCGAACACAATTCCAAGTGTTACAAACACGTCTTTGAGTATCTCGAACAAAACGCCGAGGTTGTCGATTGTATACATAATGTTGTTCTTAAGCTCGTAAGGGCTGTTTACATTCGTATGCAAATCTACCATTTTGCGAATTTCGGCGGATGAATCGGGCATATTGCCAATGGCGAAGGTGTAGATGTTGTCCGAAGCAGAGCTGAATGACCCCATAAGCGAGTAAACGTCCTTGGTCAGCACCGCCAAGGGCAGATCGTTTTCCACAACTCCCACGATTCTGCAGTTGATGGTGTAATAGTTTTCCAATTTGCCAATAACGGCAGAGCCGGACAGCATACAGTCCAGCTTGCTAAGCTCGTTGAGTTCAAGCCCCTCGTCCTCGGTGTAAAAGCCGTTTTGCAACAAGCCCGTAGAAACGACGATATCGTTTACTTTAAAAACGCCAATGTCATCGGCGTAGGTTACATTTCTGCCGTTGTTCCAAACGTCGGAAAGCGAATCGACTCGAATCAAATATGAAGAACCCGATCCGAATTTAACATTACCCTCGCCGTCATAGCAATAATAACCGCTTTGTGATGAAAGCACGTCGGTTCCGATAAGCTCGTTTATCCTTGTTTCGATAAACTCCTCCGAGACGAAAGCAACCGAAAGATAGCTGTAGTTTAACAGGCTGCCTAGCTCTCCATATAAAAAGTAAGTAGCAGCAAAGTCCAAAAACTCCGCATCGGACTCCTCGCTGTAAAGAACGTCGTATCTGCTCATATCCATTCCGGTATCGATAATTCCCGAAATAACGACCTTGCCCACACCGTCGAGAGTCAACGTTTTGCCGACCATATCCGCGCTGTTATTAATGACGTATTTGTCGCCTTCCTCGGTATCGATGTCTAAATAGCCCGCTCTAATAAAGGACAAACAGGCGATCTCGGTAAGCGCAATCTCGTTACGTCCCTTGGGGTATGTGCCTGCGGACAGGGAATAACCCAAGCTCGCAAGCCCGCTTTCATTCGATTTCACAAAGCCCGACAGGTTTTGAACGTATAGGGGCATATACCCCTCGTAAAGCTTTGAACTGTCGGCAAAATACTTGCCTAAGGACAAGTTGTTTTGAATATAGCAGAATACGCCGTTGAAATCCCTGCCGAAGGTTTTTTCCAGGAAATCGATATCCGCATTGCCCATATTCAAATTCCTTGAATAGGTGAAAAAGCCGCCGAAATCGCTTTCGTCTTTTAAAACCTTGGAAAAAGTTGCGTATTCCACGCCCGATTCGACGATTGAACGCGTTGCAGTTACCTCGGCTTTGTAGGATGCAACCGAAAAGGAAAAGCCGAAAAACGTGAATGCAATCACACAGAGCAATATCGTGAATATCAGCTTTACCTTTTTATATTTTAGCGCGCTCGCGCCTATTCTTACCGCGCACTTAACGGGAAGCTTGGATTTAATCGACTTAAAATCCTCCGACGTGTCGGAAATTGCAACGGTATTGAGGTTTGTGTCGGTAAACAACTGCTCCGACGAGTTATATAACCTTGAAGCATCCGTAATGCAATCGATTTTGACCTTGCGCCCTGCAACAAGCCTAATGTATTCGCAGATTTTCATCCGCTCCTCGTCGGTCAAGACAAAGGGGAAAAGCACGCTTTCGACAACTCCGTCATCGGAAGTCGCGTTCGCGCTCTCCAAGCCATCGGAAATTGCATCAGTGTCGCCTTGGCTGTCTGAAACCATGTCGGAGCTTGTCGCAATTCCAAGCTCTCGCGAGACGTCCTTAATGACCCTGCCGTCCTTAAGCTCGATAATTCTGTCGGCATAGCTGTATGCGTACTCGACATCGTGGCTTACCACAAGCACGAGACGGTCGGCAGACAGCTTTTTAAGGGTATCGAGTACCTGCTTGCCCGTGACGGTATCGAGTGCGCCCGTAGGCTCGTCCGCAAGAATGATTTTTGGATTTTTGACGATGGCTCTTGCGATAGCAACACGCTGCATTTGACCGCCGCTAAGCTCGTTGGTTTTGCGGTTGGCAAGGTCGGCAATGCCCACCTCGTTCATAACCTCATTGATTTTGGCGTTGTCAGCCTTCATGCCGCGAAGCTCCATAGCCAACGCGATATTTGCGCCCACCGTGAACTCGGGCAGAAGGTTATAATCCTGAAAGACAAAGCCGACATAGGTATTACGATAGCTGTCGAATTCGCTTTGAGAGAAGCTTTTGGTGGACTTGCCCAAAACGCGCATATCGCCCGAGTCGTACTTGTCCAAGCCTCCGATGAGGTTGAGCAGAGTGCTCTTACCGCTTCCGGACTTGCCGATGACAAAGACCATACCCTTATCGCCGAACTCCAAATCCACTCCGTAAAGGGCATCTACGAAAACCTTGGACTTTGTTTTATACCGCTTGTGCATATTCATTATTTTAATCATAAGGACTCCCCTGCACCCGGTTAAATGCAATCCGATACTTATTCGTTTTCGGTAAATTAGCCGCGGTTAATGTAAGCAGCTTATGCCTTGCTCTTACCGAGCATAAGCGAAATGCCATAGAGGATAAGAAGCACGCCGCAGATAATTGTGAAAATGTCCATGAGTGTGCCGAACATAAATAAAAAGGCAATGCCCAGAAGTATTTCGATTATCGGGTAAAGGAAGAAGCCAAAAAAGGCTTTTGCTCCCTTGAGGTGCTTTGCGGCGGCGGAGTTCTTGATAAATTGATAAACTCCCATAAGTATAAGCGCGACGCCCAAAATTATGACGCAAACACTTAAAAACAGCCAGCCGCCTAAAATAACGACAACTCCCACGCCACATGCGACAAGTCCACCGATAAGGTTGGCTTTCACGATCATCATTATGCCGTTAACGATGAGGATCACGCCCAAAGCCGTGATAATGTACGAGAGAACCTCGCCCTGCATAACGCAAAGCAACACGCCGATTATTACGGCGAGAATGCCCAATACAAAGTTTGAAAATTTCATTTTGGTATCTCCTTTTGATGTCGCAATCTGTTATCCTATTCGCTTTACGCACCCTGTTGACGGGATTTTTGCCTTTCGCTCATACGCAGACAATAGACGGCGAACTTATTTTATATCTATCTTGTCCCGACTTGCCCTTTTAATGTAAGGCAAGAGGTGTTGTTAGGGCAATTGCGTAGGCAAAATGCCGCGGTTGAGAAGTCTTTTAAAGTAATCCACCTTGGTATACATGCGCTTTGTTCTGCCGTTCGCCTTTTCCATTGTGCGGGTAATAAACCGCACAGCATAGTTCAAATGCTTATCATTTTTAACGATGACAGCCGATTTAAAGGGCAATACGCGCGAAAAGGTGTTTTCGGTAAGCAGTGGCGACGGCGGAAATGCGGTGGACACAAGTCGGGAGAAAATCCGAATATTTCCGTCCACAATGTCCAAAACCATAACGGGAACGCCGTAAATTTCATACAGCTCGCACTCCTTAAAGAAAAGGTCTTTTGTGCCTTCGTACCGCATTATGGTGTTTTTCAAGAAGTTGTAGCGGTTTTTCGCCGATTCGTTCAAGCGTCTAAGCCGATTAGGGTAGTTTACGTTGCCCTCGACAACGCCTGTTTTGTCGTTAACGTCCCAATCGCCGCTTGCCTTTTCCTCGAAAACGTGGTCAAACGCCACAAGTGTCATCGAATCGTTCGCCCTCTCGTCCTCTCGCGGATTGTATCCACGCTTGACCGATTGCGGCGCCACTCTTTCATACTTAGGCTCGGAAGCATTTTCAAAACGCCTGCCTTCCTCATAATTCCTGCGTGTAAAGTTATCCTCACCCGATTCCTTGAACTTGTCTGCACGAGTGCTGTCGGGTTCGGACGAGGAAAGCACGTTTATTCCTGCAAGGTCCTCCGACTCCGCTTGAGTATTATTCATATTAGAATCGGATTCTTCTACAGCTTCCACCTCATCGAAAGCTTCCGCTTGAGCGTAATCAAAATTCGAATCGGTTTCCTTTATCTCATCAACACCGTCGACTGCTTCCGCTTGAGCGCTGTTTATTTCGTTATCCTCAAGAATCTCCACCTCGTCTAAATCCGTTTGCGCTTCCGCGTCAATCGGGCGCGGATTTGCCTCGTTGAAGGCTTTTGACGATTGCTGGTTTTTCGGAATGTACGGTGTTTTCTTCTTTCCCTTTTTTGCCGACATAGTTTCTCCCCCGAAATCTATACTAATGCTATAACTAAAACTAATCCACTTCAACTTAAAAATTTTCTTCGGTGTCTTTTTGGTCTAAAATCTCCAAAAGTGCTCGTTAGTAGATTGTGCTACGCCATGCGCTTTTTGAATTCTTTATTCTCAAAAACCCACTTGCCAAAATGCAAATAAATCGAAGGCTGCCAATAACTTATTTAAGCCGAAAAGCCCGAACAAAACGAGCGGTCGCGCTACACCAAGCCGGTGCGGAAATCCCTTCCGCAAAGCTCGATAACATATGTCAACCGCTTATCGCAAAGCCTGCTGAAGATTCTTTCGCCGTAACGCGCGGAAAACTCATCCATGGCAAGGTTGCCCGAAATCCAAGTAGCTTTTTGGTTGTAGTTGCGCTCATCGATGAGGTTATACAGCGATGGAAGGGTGACGTTATTGTACGCCTGTTCGGAGCCCAAATCGTCGATTATAAGCGTTTCCACGCGCAAAAGCTCGTTCCAAAAGCCCGATTTATCTGCGTTTTGCGCCAAATGAATCTCTAAAAACAGCCGATTTAACTCAAACGCGCGCATAAAAATGAAGTCCGCTTCTCTTTCGATCAACCTGTTAGCCATGGCGTTGAGCAAATAGGTTTTTCCCCGACCGCTCTTTCCGATCAAAAGCAAATTGCGCTTTTCGGTCTTTCCCTCGGCAATCTCGGCGCACTTTGCAAAGGCGCGTGAATTTGCGCTTTCTGCCGTGGAGTTTTCAAAAGTAAAGTCGGGATTGACATTTACGGACTTAAGCAAAAGCACACGGACGAGCTTGTTTACGCAATCGCAAAGCTTGCCGTTAACGTAACCGCTGTCACGGCACCTGTCGCAAAAGTAAGTCGGTTGAAGCGCGGACGAGTATAAGCCGATTGCGGCAAGCTCCTTATCCAATTCGGCTTGAGCGTTCTCTCGCAATTTCACAAGACGACTTCGATCGGCAGTTGTCTGCGCCTGTCCCAAGTCGATAGTATATGATCGGATTTCGTCGATCAGAGCGGCGCACGCCTTACTGCTCATCGCTCTTTGGCGGTTGCCGTGCAGAGCGAAATCGTTTCGCTCCTTTCTTTCTCGGACCGTCTTCAACGCTTCTTTTATTGCTTGCTCGGTGTTCACATTTTCCTCGCTTTTTACCGTTATTTATTTGAACGGCTTATACCTGCTCCTTCGCCGTAATCGGAGAAAAGAATACCGTTCCGTATATGCAAAAATCGGCAGATATAGCTTTTTTTCTAACGAATCTTCCTTAATTCCCGTAAATTCTAACATATTTTTGTCTTACTGTCAAACAGTATTGTAGCTTAGCGAAAAAATGCGCTCCCGATAAGCCGAAAGCGCATACGTTTTCATTAAAAAATGATTGTCATAACCGCAAATGATGTAAATTCGCATTTTTATATGTAAAAACGCGGTAGGTTGTGTTTGCCCGACGTTTTGCTTTAACTAGGCAAGCTCAAGCAACGGTGTTACTTGTTATCGCTCTTGATGCGTGTTGTAAATACCACTACGGAAATGACGGTCATAACCGCCGCATAGCCCAATACCCACCACAGATAGGGGAAAACGCTCGAATAATCGCCTGCTAGGGCGGCTTTGCCTGCGCTGACCGCGTTTGCAAAGGGCAGAGCGTACGCGACTGCTTTAAACGTGCCGCCGATGGTATCGAGGGGAATCCACGCACCGCTAAGCCAAGCCGAAACGTTGGTAATCAATGCGCCGCAGATGCCGCCGACCTGCTTTTCATTAAGCAGAGTGCCGCACAGCAAGCCCAAGGAGATGAAAAACAAAGCGCAAGGAAGGCTGACGGCAAGGGTAAGCAGTGCATTTGCCACTGTCGCATTCAAACCCAAAATGTATGCCACGATAAAAGTGCATACGCCTTGTGCCACCGCCAAAGGAAGTAGGGGCAGAACGTAGCCTAAAATGAAGTTCGATGACTTCATAGGCGAGGTGAAAAGCCGTAGCATAAGCGAGGTTCCTCTGTCTTTGGATATCAGCATGCCTGCAAATAACGACACAAAGGAGTATCCGAAGATAATCATACCGGGTGTAAGCGACTCCAGCTCAAACATCGGAACGGGAATATTGCTTTGGATAAGCGTGAGAAGCAGTAATACTATTACGGGAAAGCCTATTCCGAAAAGCACGGTAAGCGGATCTCTCACCATTTCCTTCGTGTTTCTTTTGGCAAAAGCGAGGGTTTTCCTTCCGCTTTTGTATTCGTGAGTGTGTTTGCTTTCTATGCTGATCGCTGCGGATGGTTTGGGCAATGGATAGTTTGTTTCACCCTCTGCAATCGCGATAAACGCATCCTCAAAGTTTGCGGCTTTGGTTAGCGCGATAAGCTCGTCTGCGGTGCCCACGGCTTTAAGGATGCCGTTTGACATGACGGCAATTCTATCCGCCAAGCTTTGCGCCTCCTCCAAGTAATGCGTAGTCAAAATGACAGTAATTTTGCCCTTGAGGTTTTCGATAACGCGCCAAAGCTCACGCCTTGCCAATACGTCCAAGCCCAAAGTCGGTTCGTCCAAGAAAATGACCTGTGGCTTTGTAATAAGCGCCATTGCTATGCTTAAACGACGTTGCCAGCCTCCCGAAAGAGTTTTGGCTTTGCTCTTAAGAATTTCCTCCAACGACAAATCCTTTACAATTTCGCTAATGCGGTTTGCGCTTTCCTCTTTCGAATAGCCGTAAATGCCGCAGATAAACTCCAAATTCTCCAAAACGGTCAAATTAGGCGCAACCGCCGTTTCTTGCGGCGATACATTAATCCCCTCTTTCACGCTTAAGGCGTCGGTTTTGATGTCAAGACCGCACACAAACGCGCTTCCCTCAGTCGGCGGAATCAGGCAGGACAGCATTTTAATCGTCGTCGTCTTTCCTGCGCCGTTCACACCCAAAAGTGCGAATAATTCGCCCTTTTTAATCTCTAAATCTAGGTTGTCAACCACCCTTTTTTTGTAGTCCTTTGTCAACCCGATAGTTTTTATTGCACAGCCTTGAGCCGCACTCGTCATATTATCCATAATATTTTCCTCCGAAAGCTATTTATCGATTCGATATAAGCTCTAATCCGAGTCGTCGGCAATTTCGTTTTCGATTCTGCCGAACAAAGCATCGGTAGCCTCACTGTGCGGCGGAATGGCGATTCCCCTTTTTGTGTCGGCGATAACAAGAAGCCTGTCGTTGGGCTTGATGTTGAACACATCCCTCATTTCCTTGGGAATTACGATTTGCCCCTTAGCCCCAACGGTAACGAACGCCGCAAATTTATCATTGCCTTTCTTAACCATTTTTCACCTCGTTTGCAACAACCGAATGTCGCCAATCCATCAATCGATCATGTTTGCGTATTTTGTCGTATTTATCCGCAATTGTATGCGGTCAATCCGCTTTTTTGCGTTTTTATCGCAGACTTACGCGGACGGTTGGTTATTCCGCATTTATTTGCAGATCAACGCGATCGGTTTGCTTGTTTTTGTCGTACAAGTATTAATAAGCATACAAGTATAACAAATCATATTTGTATGATAACACCTTTATACACCCCTGTCAAGCGATTTTCGAATTGTTTACAAATTTTCAGCTTTCGCATTGTCCACAAAATATCGGCATATTTCGTTACGCAATTTTCCATACCCATTTTGCAGGTGCGAATACAGCGGGCGAACACACGGGTTCGCCCCTACGATAGAAGCGTTTGGTTTAATCCAATAACGCAAATGAGAAATCACCGAAACAAACCTACGCGGGCGAACACGGGTGCAAGCCCTTCGGAGATTAAAGAAGCGCGGAGTGGTGTACACGCTTTTGAACGGTCGTTCCTTGACAAGTTTTATGCGATGTGGTAAGATAAGCACAAGGCATTGAGCGCAGACGGACGTTATGGTGTGACTATCACAGGAGACAAGAAGCATTTTATGCCACACAACGGCAAAGCCGCGTTTGTGAGTCCGATTTTGAATATAGACTTGCATAACGGTGTGCGAAGTTATATTTAGCTTCACAAAGGCAAAGCGTGTTCAGATTTTAATATGCCAAGGTCGGCTTGTATTTGTGGCGGAAAGAGGCTAGTTTGGGCAAAAGAGAGGGTATCGGAATGAAAAAGGTCGATTTGATTGCAAGTGAAACCTATGCGGCGGTCAGCGGCGAGGTAATGCGAAGGCTTGCTTCCTGCGACAAATTCGAGATTAACCGCAAAAAAATAATTATCGTACCCGATTCGGTGAGTTTGTCCTCGGAAATCGAGGTTATGCAAAGCTTGGGCGGCTCGTTCAACATCAGAGTTTTAACCTTCGGCAGGCTTATGCGCGCGATAACGGGCAGGCGCACGTTAAACAAGCAAGCCGAGATAATTGCGTTGACCGGCGTGGTGGCAAAGAATAAAGACAAGCTGACATGCTTTAAAAAGGGCGCGGACAGCTACGGCTTTGTGGGGTCGCTTTTTAAGGTTATTAACCAGCTTAAATACAGTCGTATCGCGCCGGACACGTTGGTCGCCGACAATTTGCCGCCCTCGCTTCAGGGCAAGCTTGCGGATATCCGCTTATTATATTCCGAATACGACAAGTTTTTGAAGGGCAATTTTTATGCGGATGCGGATGCGATGGAGCTGTTATACGACGAAATACCGTTTTCCTCGCTGATCGCGTTGTCAGACATATATATTAAGGATTTCGATTCCTTCAGCAAGCAAAACTTACATCTGATATCAAGGCTTGCAGAATATGCCGCAAGCCTGACCGTGGCGGTGGTTATGAGCACCGACCTCAATCACAACGTGCTTTTTTTGAATGAAGCCTACAACTCGGTCAAGGCTATGTGTGCGAAGAACGGGTTTGCCGTCGACGAATATGTTTTGCATACTGCCGACCCGTTGAGGGCGTATATCGGAAGGTATTTGCTCAACCCTTCGATTGCGTGGGTGGGCGGCAAGGTCAAGCCTATTGAAACCTTGCTTTTTACCTTCAAAAACGGAGCAAACGCGCGCGAGGAGGTTGTGATGCTTGCCGATTATATTGCAGGCAAGACAGTAAACGATAATTACGGAGATTTTACGGTGATAGTCAGCGACTTAGCCGCCTATTCCAACGCAATCGAGGAGATTTTTCCGCTTTACGGGATTCCCTATTTTGCCGATGTTAAGGAGCGGTTGATAAGTCACCCTGCCGCGAACTATTTGACCTCGCTGTTATCGCTTTACAGGTCGGGTTTTAGCGAAAACGCAGTGCTTTGCTTTGTGCGTTCGCCCTTTTTCCCTTGTGCCGAGCGCGAAGTTACCGATTTCATCAACTATTCGTCAAGATACAAAATCGCATATAACCTGGAAGCTCCCTTTGCGTATGGCAAAAGCTCCGAGGAGTACGAAAACGCCGAAAGGGTTCGCATGGTATTGAATGAGCTTGTGCCTAAGGATTTTCCGAATACCGCAAGCGGCGAAGTTTATGTAGAGCTTATAAAAAGGTTTATAGAAAAAAACGGGCTTTACGAAAAGCTCGAAAAGTTCGCTTCAGAGCAGGAGGAGCTAGGCTTATTGGATCAGGCGGCGGTTACCGTTCAGGTCGGGGAGAAGCTCGAGGGCATTTTCGAATCGTTGCGACTTTTGGGCGGTTGCTCGTTGAGCTTGGAGGAGTTTTATACCCTCTTTGTCAAGGGTGCAACAAGCTGTGAGGTTTCCGTACTGTCTGCATTGGCAGGCTGCGTTACGTTTACGGATATGGGCAAGGCGCGTTCGCACATAATGCGCGACGTCTGCGTTTTGGGGGCAAACGAGGGTGTTTTTCCTCAAACCTTGGTGGATTTAAATCTGCTTAACGACGAGAACCTTCGTGCCTTGGGTGACCGCGGAATTGAAATCGAACCGAGTATCCGCACGGTCAACCAAAGACAGCGGCTGGAGGTTTATCAGCTCTTTTGCGGCAACTATCGTTCGATGTACGTATCCTATTCCTCGCTTAGCGGTGAAGAAAGGGTAAAGCCTGCGCTTGCCGTCAAGCATCTGCTTAAAATGCTGATTAAGGACGGAAAGCCGATGGAGGTGGGCTTTATTGACGGAACGGCGGACCTACTTCGCCTTAAATCCCGAAAAGCAGCGCGAAGGAAGCTTTTGGAGCAAACGCGCAAATACCTCGACGGAGGCTCGAACGATTTGACGCAAATCGCACCCTTGTACTTCGCCTTGGGCGATGTTACTCCCGAACAGATAGACGAGCCGCCCTTTGTGGGCAAAATATCCGACGGATACGAGCTTTATCGGCGGCACAGCACCTCCTTAAGCCGAGTGGAATGCTTTTACACCTGTCCCTACAAGCACTTTTTGAAATACGGCATCAAGATTTATCCTCCCGAAACGGGCGAGCCCAACGCCGCCGACATAGGTCAAATTATCCACGGAGTGTTGGAGCAGTTTATCAAAAGGAACAGGAACAACCGATATATTTTCCTTACTCTCGATGAAAAACGCGCCAGGCAGGAAAAAATATGCGATGACTTGATTGACGAGGAAGCGGAAAAGCAATACGCACAAACGGAATCGCAAAAAAGGCTGGAAATTGCCGTAAAAGAAGCTATTTCCGATATTTTCAAGGAAATTATCGACAATGACGAGTTCTATCGTTCGCTTTTAAGGGACGACAGGTATCGCACGACGTTGTCGAGGATAAAGGCGGAGTGTGCAAAGCTTGCCTTGCTCGTTGTCGGGCAGATAAATCGCAGTTTGTTTTTCCCGAAGCTTCTCGAATACAAATTCGGCAGGGGCGCGCACAGGATAACGGTAGACAGCGACTATGGCGAATACGAGCTGGACGGAGTTATCGACAGAATCGATGTATACGGCGAAAAGGCGATAATTATCGACTATAAAACAGGACGGGTCAATCCCGAGGTCAAGAGCTTGGACGAGGGGCGCAGGATTCAGCTGACCTCTTATCTACTTATGGCAGAGCAGTTGGGCTACGAATGTTGTGGTCTTTATTATATGCCGCTTTCCAACGATTACGGCGCGGAAGGCACATTGTTGAGGGGCATAACTCTTAACAAACGCGACACGCTCCGCGAAATTGACTGCGAATTCGATTCGAACGGCAAAATTTTGGGGATAAAGCTCAACAAGGACGGATCGATAAATAAAAACTGTGCGACTAAGGTGGCGGAAAGAGCGGAAATGGAAGCATTGGGCACACAAACCGCGGACTTGATTCGTCAAGCCCTGAACAGGTCGGTGAAGGGTGACATCGCCGTAAGAGAAAGCGCGGATTGTAAATATTGCGAATACGCTTTCATCTGCCGTCGCGGAGATGCCTCATACGAAGAATAAAGGGGCTGTCGGTGAAGGGTGACATAGCCGTAAGAGAAAGCGCGGATTGTAAATATTGCGAATACGCTTTCATCTGCCGTCGCGGCGATGCCTCATACGAAGAATAAAGGGATCGTTCATAGATTGGTGAGCGGTGCGAGTTTACACATACAATATCGGCAAGCTTACACGAAGTAACGGAGAAAAAGAATGGAATTCAAGCCTACAAGCGAGCAAAAAAGGATTATCGATGGAGTGGACTGCAATATGCTTGTGCCTGCGTCGGCAGGAACGGGAAAAACCACGGTAATGATCGAGCGCATTATCGAACTTTTGCGTACAAGCCGTTTGAAGCTGGGCAACCTTGCCGTTTTGACCTTTACCAAGCAAGCTGCCGAGGAGATGAAACAGCGTTTGGTCGAGGCAATCAACGACAGCTGTGCCGAGTACAGCCATATGGCTAAGCTGGCTGTGCAGGCAGACGATGCCTTTATCGGAACAATTCACTCTTTTTGCGCGAACATAGTGCGGACGTATTTTTACACGGTCGGCGTAAATCCCAACTTCGGGATATTAAGCCAAATTCGGTCGGATAAGCTTAAAGCCGAGGTTTTGGATCGTGTTTTTAAAAAATACTACGCGGTTAATGACAGGAATTTTATCGATCTGGTGGATTTCTTCGGGACAAAGCGCAACGATGGAGGACTTCGCCGCGAGGTTCTCAATATCTATACCTTTATGGAAAGCCAACCCGACTACGCCGAATGGTACGAGGGTAAGCGCGTTTTCCACTTCGACGGAAGCTATGAAAGGTATTTGGACGAGGAAATGAGCGCGATTGCCGAGTTTTACCTCGCAGAAGGAAACAAGCTTTTGGCAGAAGTCGGCGGAGAGTACAAAAAGCTTGCCGACTCGCTCAAGGTATTTGTGTCCGAGGTCGAGCTTTTCCGCAATGCGGATTACGCAAAGAAGAGGTCGTGCGATTTGACCTTTCCCGTAATGCGAAAGGATAAGACGCTCGAGGACGATGCTCTTTACATATCGCTTGCGGACAGGTTTTCGCAGCTAAAAACCGACTTCAAAAAGCTTATCGGAGCATTTCGGATAGAGCTTGCTGACGGAAAAAGCCAAGAGGATGCCTTGGCTCATACAGATGCGTTAAGCAAGCTGGCGACAGAATTTTACTCTCTTTACTGTGCGACCAAGGAAAAGCAAGGAGAGCTGGATTATTCCGACCTTGAAAGGCTGGCTTTGAAGGTTTTGAAGGACGAAGGCGCAAGGCGCGAGCTGTCCGAAAAGTATTCCTACGTCTTTGTGGATGAGTATCAGGACGTCAACGACATTCAGGAGGAGATTTTGTCCGAGGTTTGCGGCGGTTGGTACTTTGCCGTGGGCGATGTAAAGCAAAGTATCTACGGCTTTCGCCACTGTCGACCTGCGAATTTTCTAAAGAGGCAAAGGGCATACGCCGAGGGCGAGGGCGATGTTATCCACCTAAGCGGCAACTTTCGAAGTCATCACAAGATTTTGGAGTTCGTCAATGCTGTGTTTTCCGAGCTTATGACCGACGAATTCGGCGGTGTCGATTATGCCAAGGAGGGCGTTTTTCACGGCAGTAAAGCCGACAAAGCCCTCATTCCTGCGGTAAATATAATCGTCTATGACGACAGAACGGTTCCCGAATCCGTCGCGAAGGCTAACGAAGGATTAATTGCCGAAAGCTGCTTGAACGAAAATTCAGGTGAGAGAAGCATAGATACAGCGGAGAATAATTCGGGTGCGGATAGGAGTATTGGCACAGCGGAGAAGAATTCGGGTGCAGAGCAGCGGGCAACTCAAGAGCAAGCAACTGCGGAAATTATCGCGGAAAATCTAAGCAAGCTCATCGGAAGGAGCGCGGGCGCGCGTGTTTTGACGTACGGCGACATAGCTGTGCTTGCAAGGACGAGCAACGAATTGACGGCATTGGATGCCGAGCTAAAGCGCAGAAATATCCCCACGATGCTATACGCCGAGCAGTCCTTTTTCGACGGGAAAGAGGTAGGATTACTTGTTTGCTTTTTACGCGCCCTATCCAACCCCAAGGACGATCTTTCCTTCTATTCGTTTGCAACAGGTCGTTTCGGCGGACTTTCCGACGACGAAGCCTCAAAGCTAGTCAAATATTCGGTTAAACCTCACCTCTACGACAGAGTCGATGACATTCTCAACTGCAAAGCAGACTGCAAAGCAGATTGCGGAGCAGATCACGAAGTAAGCCTAGACCTCGACAGCAAAGCAGATTGCAAAGCAGATTGCGGAGCAGATCACGAAGTAAGCCTAGACCTCGACTGCAGACTTAACGGCAAATCGGCAGATTCGGACGGCGGTATTTACAGTGCCGATACATTAAATAAGATTGACTGCGCGGTGCAAGCAACTTGCGGCGAAAGGGGTTGTCGTTTAGAAGCCGAGGAGCCTCTGTTATATGAAAAGGTGCGGAAGATGTGGGACTTTTTCCACAGATATTTGCGTTTAAGGGAAAGCCTGTGCGCGGAAAAGCTTCTTAAAATGCTCATTGAGGAGAGCAATTACAGAGAGTACCTTTTGAGCTTGAGCGACGGTTGCCTGCGTTTGGAGAGAATGTCCAAATTTATTAACAGCTTGTCCGATTTAGAGGAGGGTTGTTCGGTAGAGCGGCTGTTGTATTTGCTGGACACGGATAACAAGTCCAAATTCAACGGCGGCAACATTTCGGATGCGGACAGAGTAAAGCTTATGACAATGCATTCATCTAAGGGCTTGGAGTTCCCGGTTGTGTTCGCTGTGGGACTTGATAGGCAATTTTACTTTTCGAACGAGCAGCTTAAGTATATTAAGGAGCTGGGAATGGCACAAAAGTACTACGATTCGGACGAAAGGTCGGTTGCTCTTACTACCGCATACTTTGCCATCGATAACGCCAAAAAGAAGGAATCGCGACAGGAGGAATTAAGGCTGTTTTATGTAGCGTTGACACGTGCACAAAATCATCTGTTTCTTATCGGCAAAAATCGAAAAGGGCTGTTTGTGCAACCAACTACCCCCTTTCGTTCAATGAACAGCCGACTTTCGTGGACAATCGGTGCGCTTTCGAAAAAGTGCAATACGCAAACCTTCGAGGAACTGCGTCTTGCACTGAGGGCGGTTGAAGTGGATTTGTCTTTATACCAATGCAAGAGCTTTTCACAGGCTGAAATCGGCAAAAAGGTCATCTTTCCGATGGGCAAGGAGCAAGCCTTTACAATATCCGTCAACGGCGAACAAAGAACCGTGAGCGGAGCGGAGTATGTGCGACTCATAAGTGCGAGCATAACCAAGCCGCCATATGTCCCCGAAACACCGCAAAAGCTGTCCGCCAGTCGCATAAAAAGCTATATGGAGCTTCACGGCAATAGCAACGTTGAGGGTGTCCATAAAAGCTCGATACGCGCAAGCGGACTCGTAAAGGAAACGATATGCAACAATACGATTTTAAACGGCATTAACGATAACCAAACGACAATCGGTCAAACTAACGAAAGCAAAGCGACAATCGGTCAAACAAAAAAAGACGGAATCGGTCAAACTAACATAAGCTATGCGACAATCGGTCAAACAAAAAAAGACGGAATCGGTCAAACGAGTGACGATGAGAGCTTTGAAAAGGAACGCGCGGCGGACCAAATTTTCGAGCTGGAGGAGGAACCCGACAGAGCCGAAAAGGGTAGCATTTATCATAAGATATTGGAGCTTGCGCCGCTTGGATCGACTGTTAATGAGATTAAGTCAATAATCGAACAGGTCGTAAAAGAAGGCAATTTTTCACGCGCGGCGGCGGAGGCTGTGGATATATACAAGCTGGTTGCAGCGGTTAACGACAGGAGCTTAATCAAAATGAGCCTTTGGGCGGACGTTTATAAGGAGCAAAGCTTTATGGTGGATTTGCCGCTAAGCTTGCTCACGGGGCAAAAGCAGTCGGGAAACGTCATGCTTCAAGGCGTTATAGATTTGCTCTTTGTCGGCAGAGATCGCAAGAGGGCGGCGGTTGTGGACTACAAGCTTACGCAGAGCCGTTTGCGGATATCCGATTACACGCCGCAAATAAGAGCATACTGCGCGGCGGTCAAGCGCATTTTATGCATAGACAATGTCGACGGCTATTTATATGACATTAGCCACGGTAGGTTGATTCACGTGGACTATGACAGCGGCGCCGCATTATCGGGCGATATCACATAAAAGTTTGTATTCGCGTTTTGTTTCTTAAGCGCAGCATTTTCGGGTGATGTCAGATAAGTCGAGCTGTGTTTTTCGGGTGATATCACGCATAAAGAGCTTTTAACCGCTTCGGCTTTTATCCTTGTCGACGTCGGCTTTTTCCTTTGTTATTCAAAAATCATCTGCCTATTTATTGATAAATACATCTGCTCGGGAATGTATCGGGTTTTACGGTAAAGCCACGCTATCAGGGACGGTGAGTTGTTTAAACAAGCCTATGGCGTAGGAATCAGACATACTCGCGATATAGTCGCAAAGGATAACGTTTGCATTTTCGGATTCGATTCTCGAGGAGAAGGATTTCGGCATTTCCTGCGGATTGTGTTTGAAGTACTCGAAAAGGTACTCGATAAGGCGGTCGGCTTTTTCTGCTTCGCGGTTGCCTGCGTTGACCGTGTATACATGGGCGAACATAAAGGAGCGCATTTCCTTCATTGCCTCGAACAAATCGGCGCGCATGGTAAGCGTAGGTTTTCCGAAGCTCTCCTCCACTATCCCCATAATCATATTATTTATGCGTTTTGTCGCGGTATCGCCCAAAGCGTTGACGGCATCTTTGGGGAGGTCGTTCGGGGAAAGCAGTCCCGCGCGGAAGGAGTCGTCTATGTCGTGGTTAATGTATGCGATTTTGTCTGCGAACATAACCGCTCGTCCCTCGAGAGTCGAAGGGTTGGAGTTTGAGCCGTGGTTAAGTATGCCGTCGAGAACCTCTGCGGTGAGGTTAAGCCCGCGCCCGTCGTTCTCCAAAAACTCGCACACCCGAACGCTCTGCTCATTATGCTTGAAGTAACCGTCGGTAAGCTCGGCAAGCTTGCGTTCGCCGATGTGCCCGAAGGGTGTATGCCCGAGATCGTGTCCCAGAGCGATAGCCTCGGCAAGGTCCTCGTTAAGAAGCAAGGCGCGTGTGATACTCCTTGCGATTTGCGTTACATCGAGAGTGTGAGTCATTCTCGTGCGGTAGTGGTCGCCCTTGGGCAGAATAAACACCTGCGTTTTATTTTTAAGGCGGCGAAAAGCCTTGCTGTGGATAATTCTGTCGCGGTCGCGTTGAAAGTCTGTGCGCATCGGACAGGGAGCCTCCTCGCGCTTACGCCCCGCTGTTTCGATAGAGGGCTTTGCGTAAGGACTTAAAAACATTTTTTCTTTATCATAGGTGTGCTGTTTCATATTGACCTCCGAGTAAAAAGAACATATGGTTTTGATTTTAGTGGTCTCGCTTATTGTATCTGCTTTACGACAAACATATATGTGCGTTGCGCAAGGTAAATCGATGGTTTTAGCACATTAATTTGCTTTACGCCAAAAGTAATAGCGTGTTGCGCAAGGTAAATCGATGGTTAATGTGTGTCGGTGTATCTATAAGGATCGGTTTTGTCGGGATTCGTATAACGGTGTATAGTATAAATGATACGGCATTAACGTATATTCGTACTTATATACGAATTCTACCACATATTTATGCAAAGAGCAATACTTTTGCGCGAAAAGAGGGGGCATTGTCCAAATAACCCTCTTATTCGACCGAATAAGACATAAAAGTGCGTTTGGAGCTTTTGACAAAAGGGAATGTGTGTGTTAAAATTATCGGGTAACAGAACCTGCGCAACTGTTTTACCCGACGGGAGCCACGGTTCTGTTGCTACTCAATTCCGATGCTACATGCCGACAAAGTGAGCGAAGTCTGCGGCAACCCACGCCGAACAATCGAACTTCGCCGAATTAACACTCCCGACGAATGACGAAAAACAGACAAGCGAGCGACGGTGCAAACAGCGAGAATTGAAAGGTAAACGTTTACAAGTGATGAAATTATACGAAAGAGGGCAATTATGGACGATATGTTAAGGACGATTTTTGAAGAACAGGGGAAACTCGACGATTATATTACGCAAAAGCGCAATCTCGACAAAGGCGATATGAGCGAGTGGGTGCAACGCATTCTGCTTGCTATGCTAAGCGAAATGAGCGAGCTTTTAGACGAGGTAAACTACAAATGGTGGAAGAATCCCAAAAAAATCGACGAAGACAAGGTTAAGGAGGAGTGCGTAGACGTACTGCACTTCTTCGTTTCCCTTTGCAGAACGGTCGGACTCACCGCAGACGAGGTGTTTGAACGCTATCTTGCAAAGAATCAACGCAACTTCGACAGACAGGACGGCAAAGCCGACAGCCCCGATTATAAAGCCTGACAGCAAAGCTGTTTTCGTGTTCGCCAACGTTCTTTGAATTAGGTTAGGAGCGATTGTACAGCAAAGCTGTTTTCGTGTTCGCCAACGTTCTTTGAATTAGGTTTAGAGCGATTGTACAGCAAAGCTGTTTTAGAGTTCGCGTTCATTCAACGAGAATGAACTCGGAAACGGCAGCTTTATTTACGGGCAGCAAAGCTGTTTTCGTGTTCGCCAACGTTCTTTGAATTAGGTTAGGAGTAAGCAGTTGGGCAGCAAAGCTGTTTTGCGGAGAGAAAAATTACTCTTGCGGAAGAGCTCAAAAGGCAAAAAACGCAAAGCGCGTATGCAACGCTCACAAAAAAAAGGGGGCGTTGCAAATTATGTCGAATATTGGCAAGCGCGTATTTTGTTATCAAAATCTCGGATGTGAGGCGTTGGTGGGCGACAGCGGCTTTGGCGAGCTTTGTAAAAAAGAACAGAGAGAGAACAAAATCAAATTTTTTTGTGAAATACATAACACGCTCAAGCAATTCGGGCAAAAGGTTTTGATTCTTTTTTCTCGGGAAAGCTATGCCGAATACGGAATGACAATCACCGAGTTTTTTAAAAAACGGTACAAATTTGCGTTTGCGGTGGCGGGTAATTTCAATGATGATGCGATAAAAACCGCTATGGCAGAAAACGACGATGCGCGCGTTATTCTTGCGGTAGGCGGCGGACAGACCGTAAACATGGCAAAGCTTGTGGCAAGGGAACGAGGCTTGCCTATTATTGCGTTGCTGACACAGCCCGACAGCGACAGTCTTCTTACAGACACCGCGCAAAGATTGGAAAATGGAAGGATCACCTCGATAAGATGTCCCGTTCCGCAGGTGGTTTTCTTCGACAAGGGAGCGAGGCTGACACCGCGACAGATTAAGTGTGCGGTGGGAATTATCGCAAAGAACGTGCTTTCTGTTTTCGAGCTTAAATATTTGAGCTACGGCAGAAACGCAATCGCCGACAGTCTGCAAGCTCAGATAAAAAACTGTGTACTCGAGGATTTCGGAAGCGATGCCGAAACCAATTATCTATTGTACAAAACCCTGTGTATGCTGTCTTTAATTCGGAATAAGCATCCGACTCGATTGTTTTTTGCCGTGGATGCGATTATCGCAACGGCAAACGAGGTTATTTCTCCTACTATGTATTATTATCCGCTTTCCTGCTTCGTAACCTCGCTTTATCAGGATATTTTAAGCGAAACCTACCTTAATTTCACTCTGCCGCTCAACGTTCTCAACGGCTATAACAGCCTTATCAGTTGTGGCTTCGACGGTTCTGTTGCGGTAAACGCAACCAAAAGAATGTCCGAATACCAATTTACGCCGCCCTCGCTTACCACAAACCTCAACAGCCTTGCTTTGGCTCTAAATTTGTTCGAGCCGCATTGCATCAATTCGCGGATTCCGTTGAATAAACAGGAACTTTTGGACTATACCATAAGTGCGCTGCTGATGTTCTGCCCCAACTGTCTGCTAAACGACCTATATTTGGGCGGCTACCTCGGCTAACAGGCAGCGAAGCTGCATTCTCTGCCGGCGCGATACAAAGAGGATTTTTTTGACGTAATCAAAGCACGACAGCGAAGCTGCTTTTTCTGCAACCTCAAGCCTTATGGTAGAGCTTATGCGTTTGGTACTTGGGTTCGCTTGTAACGAGAATGCCAAGCTTTTTGAATAGCTTCTCGTCTACCTGCGACAGGATAACGCTAGAGTGCGCCTGACAGTCCTTTAGCTTGCCCAGCTGATTGAGGGCGGTTTTGGCAACCTCGGAGAAGCTTGCACAGATACAAAGCGCGATGAGAACCTCATCTGTATGCAAACGGGGATTGTTGTTTTTCAGATAGTCGACCTTAAGATGCTGGATAGGCTCGATAATCGAGGGATCGATGAGATGTACTTCCTTGGGAATTCCGCCTAAAGCCTTGAGCGCGTTGAGCAGAGCCGCCGAGCTTGCGCCCAACAACGAGCTGGTTTTGCCGGTGACGATGGTTCCGTCATTGAGCTGTATGGCGTTTGTAGGTGCGCCCGTGTCATTTGCCAAATCCAAGGCTGCCTTGATAACTGGACGTTCGTCGGTAGAAATTTGCGCTTGCTTCATAAGCGTTTCGATTTTTGCGACGGAGGCTGCGTTGCCCATACCCTTGCGAAGCGAGCACATAGCATCGTAATAACGTCTTATTATCTCGGCAAAAGCGGCTTTTGTAACGATGTCCATGTCGGTTATGCAATATCCGACCATATTCACGCCCATATCGGTGGGGGATTTATACGGGCTCTCTCCCAACAGCCTTTTAAATATTTCGTTGAGTACGGGAAACGCCTCTACATCGCGGTTATAGCTGACAGCCAGCTTGCCGTAAGCCTCCATATGGAAGGGGTCGATCATATTGACGTCGTTTAGGTCGGCGGTTGCCGCTTCATAGGCAAGATTGACGGGGTGGTGCAGGGGAAGATTGAAAATCGGGAAGGTTTCGAACTTGGCATATCCCGCTTTTATTCCGCGTTTGCTGTCATGGTAGAGCTGACTTAAACAGGTAGCCATCTTACCAGAACCCGGTCCGGGAGCGGTGACCACGACCAATTCGCGCGAGGTTTCCACATAATCGTTTTTACCGAAGCCGTCCTCGCTGACGATATACTCGACATTGTTGGGATAGCCCGCAATGACATAGGTATAATAGGCGCGAATATTGTTTTCCGCCAAAAGCTCCTTAAACCGAACGGCGACCTGCTGACCGTTGAAATGCGTAATCACAACGCTGCCTACGTACAAGCCGACACTGCGAAAGGCATCAATCAGCCTTAAAAGGTCCTGATCGTAGGTAATTCCGAGATCGCCCCTGATTTTGTTTTGCTCGATATCGTTAGCAGAAATGGTGATGACCACCTCAACCTTATCCTTCAGCTTTAAAAGCATCAAAAGCTTACTGTCGGGTAAAAAGCCGGGCAACACGCGCGATGCGTGGAAGTCGTCGAAAAGCTTTCCTCCGAATTCTAAATACAGCTTACCGCCGAAGCTGTCGATACGCTCCTTGATTTTTTCCGATTGAAGCTCGATATACTTCTCATTGTCATAACCTATTTCCATAACACACCCTCTCTTGCAATTCATACCGTTCGGTACAAACAAATTATCGTCAAAAATCATTAAACGAGCGCACGACAAGCGACGCTCTGCATATAATTTCGCGATATTTTTGGTTTTAGCATAGTAATGCGATAAGTTTTCCGCATCAAAAAACGTATTCTATCACAATTCCGATTCTAAATCAAGAAAATACTTGAAAACAAACGAAAAACTATCAACCGATTTTTCATTAAACCATAAAACATCGACTATATTAATCAGGGCAGAGGGGTATCCGTATTATTTAGTAGCTTTAAAGTGGGCATTTTAGGGTTTAGACTTGTGTTGAGCAAAACAAGAGTGTGTTTCTGGGGTAGGACTTGTATTGATCAAATAAAAATGTGTTTTCGGGATAGGGCTTGTATTGATCAAATTAAAGTATTCTTTGCATAGCGAAAAAGCAAATCAGACAACGATTTGCGTTTATTTCCACCAAAGGGTTGTTTCCCGTCGGTATATCTCAAAGGTACAGCGTTTGAGTATGCTTTGCGAGGCGGAAAAATCAAGGTTTACAATGTTTCGACCGATTTTTTCCACCAAAGGGTTGTTTCCCGTCGGTAAATCTCGAAGCCACAGCGTTTGAGTATGCTTTGCGAGGCAATGTTGTCAAGCTCTGTTTCGGCGATGACTGTGTGGACATCCTTTCGGATAAATGCCCAAGTGCACATTGCGCGTACCGTTTCGGTCATATAGCCGTGCTTCTCAAACTCCTTGTTCAAGCCGTAGCCGATTTCGACTTCGCCGTTTTCATCGGGCGGACATTTGAAGTCGGCGGAACCTACGGCAACGCTATCCGACTTTCGAATAATCAGCCAAAAGGTATGGAATAGGTAATTATCGGGGTCGTTTCGGCAAATTGCGGTTTGTTGCTCGACGATAGTCCTAAAATGCCCCTCGATAGGTTCGGCGGAATATTTGATTTTCAACCGCTTTTCAAGTTCGGTTAGATTTTGGGTGAGCAACACAAGCTCATCGGGTGCAAGCGGGTATATTTCCAATCTATCTGTTACTAATTTCATAATTATCGAGTTCCTTAAACTATCAGATGCATTATTGCAAAAGCACATGAGAATTTAGGCAGCAATAAAGCATTACGCACGTTGAATATTCAATGCATCGAAGCGATATGCGTATATTTCTTTCATAAAATCAATGTATTCGGGATAGGTTATGGACATCCCGAAGGTCATAAGCTCAAGCTCGGTTCCGTAGGCTCTTATGAAAATGCCTGTGGGAATTAGCCCGTTTTTTAAATAAAAGCTCTGACGGCGTAATCTTTCTTGGTAATTGGGGTAAATTACGTCGGGTTTTTCGACCTCCAAAAAGAGCTTCTGTCCGAAGTATTTTTCGCCGAGAAGCTTACAGACCGCGCTGCCTACGCCCTTGCCTCTCATTTCATTATCGATCGCCAAATAATCCACAAGAGCGGTGTTGTTGCGGGAAAGAATATATACGAAGCCGCATATTTTCTTGTCATATGTAATCATATTCAATTCGGCATTGCCGTTGCGCATAAAGCCGAGCATTGTCAGCCAAGGCTTACGCTCCAAATCAGGAAAGGAGCTTTCGTACAATTCACGTGCGTATTTATAATGGCCTCTTTTGCCCCGTATCAATTCTACTTCCATTCCACATCTCCTCTTATAATGATTATAACATTTAAATTCGGCCAAGGCAAACGTTTTCGCGTGGGTGTAAGACAAGCTTGGCGGCATAAGAGCCCAAATGCAATGCCGATCGAATTTCAACAGAGCATCGGCGCATGAGGCGAATTCTACGGAATTGTTCTTCTTGAGTTTTGATTGAGTTGCCGAGCGGACTTGACATTACGCAAGTGATATCGTATAATTAAGAACAGAGTATCCAAATAGATATAGTGCCTTTGTCGCGATGATAGAAAGAATGAACGGCTTGATAAGTCGAAGGCGGCTTGCCGCGGAGGGAGAAAAAATGTCATTTTGCAAATACGCGGGTTCGATGTACGACAATTTTTACACGTTGGTGGACAATACCTTTATCACGCAATATATGCCGGGTTCGCCCGAAAAGTACGTTTGCGCATATGTTTACGGGTTGTATTTGGCGGGAAGCGACAGCTCCTTCAACGATGTGGACAGCTTTTGCTCGGCTTTGAATATGACCGTCGAGGACGTAAACGCCTGCTTTATATATTGGGAGGAGCTGGGCTTGGTGATTATTTCCAAAAAACAGCCTCTCGAGCTTGTGTATCAGCCGGTGAAAAACGAATTGCTTTACAAGAAGATTAAGCCCGCAAAGTACAGGGAGTTTAACAAGCAAATTCAGACTCTTATCGAAGACAGAATGATTAATCCCAACGAGTTTATGGAGTATTATGCGTTTTTAGAGGAAACGTTGTTCGAGCCGGAGGCGTTGGTCGCCGTGGCAAGGTACTGTGTGTCGTTAAAGGGAAAGGACATAAACGGTAAGTACATTTTGGCAGTCGCGAGGAATCTTTACAGGCAGGGAGTGAGGACTAAAGAGGTCGTGGAGGAGCGACTTAATCGGCTTTCTTCCTATTCCGATGATGCTTTGCTTGTGTTTAGAGCATTGAAGCTGCACCGATCGTCCGATTACGGCGACAGACAGCTCGTGGAGAAGTGGTTAAAAGAGTACTGCTTTACGATGGACAGTATACTTTTTGTGGCAAAAACCGTAAAATACGGCGGAATGGAGGCGTTGGATGCGCGGCTTACCGAGTATTACAGGGGCAAGATTATGAGCGCGAAGGAGATTGCCGACTTTACCAAGCGCAAATCCGAGCTTATCGGGCTTGCCAAGGAGATAAACCGAACAATCGGAGTATACTATCAAAACGTTGACTTCATGGTGGAGGAGTATTTGGTTAAGTGGCTCAATATGGGCTTTTCGGATGCAACTCTGTTGGTGTGCGCCAAGTACGCCTTTTTGTCGGATATTCGCACGCTTAACGGCTTTGACGCGCTTT
This sequence comes from Clostridia bacterium, assembly GCA_028703495.1. Lineage (GTDB taxonomy): Bacteria > Bacillota > Clostridia > Christensenellales > CAG-314 > JAQVMT01. The sequence continues at coordinate 165,247 of JAQVMT010000003.1, forward strand.
TGGGTAAGCTCCGCAAAGAGGGCTTGACCGATACAGAAAGCATTAACGCGCATATTTCTATGCTTGCCGCCGTCGATGCAGGTATTTTGGAGGTATTGCAAGCCTTGGGCTTGTCGCGCCGTGTAAATTCCAACGACAGAAATAACTACAAGTGCTGGACCGAGGACTGGAAGCTCCCGCACGAGCTGGTGCTTTTCGCCGCACAAAAGAGCGCGAACGCCGTAAATCCCGTCGCCTACCTCAACCGTTTGCTGTCGATATACAAAATGAACGGCATAACCGACGTTGCCGCCGCCAATGAGCTAAAGCCCGAAAGCCAAACCGCAAAGCAAAGCAATCCGACCGAGGTCACCAAGGAGCAAATGCGCGCCCTTATCGACAGCTTAGAGGATTGAGGCGACACTGCATAAAGAATTGAAAGCAACACTGTTTAAGGGACTGAAAGCACACTGCTTAGAATTTAAGTGTGGCTACACTATAAGGGTATATCCAAAGGATATTAAAGGATATTAAAGGATATTTAAAGGATTATAATACGGATATATTATAAGGATACATAGAGGATAAACCGTAAGGACAAATTATAAGGAAATATCAGAGTATATGCCGTAAGGATATAAATTAAGGATACATAGAGGATTAACCGTAAGGTTATATTATTATATAAAAAGGATACAATTGAGGATTTTGTGACGGAGGTCATGGATATAAAAATGGAAGAAACCGTAGCGGGCGCGAAGCCCTTTGCGCATTTGCACGTTCACACAGAGTACAGCTTGCTGGACGGGTGCGCGCGAATTAAAAAGCTGGTGAAAAGGTGTAAGGAGCTGGGAATGGCGGCTTGCGCCATAACCGATCACGGCAATATGTTCGGCACCTACAAATTCTACAACGCCTGTCGCGATGCGGGGATAAAGCCGATTATCGGGTGCGAATTCTATTTGTGCGATGACATCGCCGTCAAATCGGGAAGAACCAACGGAGAGTTTTATCACCTCGTTTTGCTTGCCAAAAACGCAGAGGGTTATCATTCGCTTTGCAAGCTTAATTCCATCGCGTACATCGATGGCTTTTATTACAAGCCGCGAATCGACAAGAAGCTGTTGAAGCAATACTCAAAGGGTTTGGTATGCCTTTCGGCGTGTCTTTCGGGGGAGATTCCCAAGCTGATTTTGGAGCATAGGCTTGCAGATGCCGAGGATGCTGTTAAGTGGTATAAGGAGCTTTTCGGCGAGGACTTCTACATCGAATTGCAGAACCACGGGCTAAGCGAGCAGGCGGACGTCAATCCCGTGCTTATCAAGCTTGCGGACAAATACGGCATAAAGACAGTTGCCACTAACGACGTGCATTACATCAATAAGTCGGACGCGTTAGGACAGGACGTTCTCCTTTGCATACAGACGGGCAAGTACTTTGACGATGCAAGCCGTATGCGGTTTCCCAATGATGAGTTTTATCTTAAAAGCTACAACGAAATGAGCGAGCTTTTCGACGAACAAAGCTTGCTTAATACAATGGAGATCGTCAATAAATGCAATTTCGATTTTCAAAAGAAGCATTTATTGCCCGGCTTTACCGCTCCCGATGGTCTTACCAACGAGCAGTACTTGCGAAAGCTGACCTATGAGGGACTAAAAGCCAAGTACAAGGAGATCACCAAGGAGATAGAGGACAGAGCCGAATACGAGCTTTCGGTTATCGTAAGAATGGGCTTTGTGGAGTACTATCTCATTGTTTGGGACTTTATCCACTATTCCGAAAGCGTGGGAATCCCCGTAGGACCGGGCAGAGGCAGCGGCGCGGGTTCGATTATCGCGTATGCAATCGGCATTACCAAGATCGATCCGTTGCGTTTTCAGCTGTTGTTCGAGAGATTCCTAAACCCGGGCAGAGTGAGTATGCCCGACTTCGACATAGACTTTTGCGTGGACAGGCGCGGAGAGGTAATCGAGTACGTCCGCGACAAATACGGCAAGGACAACGTGGCGCAAATCGTGACGTTTTCCACGCTTGCCAGCAGAGCGGCGATTAAGGACGTGGCAAGAGTTTTTCGAATGAGCTTTGCCGAAAGCGATAAGCTTACCAAGCTTATGAATCCCAAAAACTCCATCGCGATTAATTTCGGACTGATTGAGGACGAGGAGCTGGAGGAGCACCGCGCGGACATCGTTTCCGAGCTTGTGGATATGTACAACAACGATGATCAGGTCAAAAGAGTGGTGGACATCGCCGTTTCGCTCGAGGGCAATCCGCGAAACACGGGTATGCACGCCGCAGGTGTGGTTATATGCTCGGAGCCTATTTCGGATCACGTTCCACTGCAAATGAGCGACGATGACGTTACCACGCAATTCTATATGACCGAGGTCGAGAAGCTGGGCTTGCTTAAAATGGATTTTTTGGGGCTTAGGACGCTCACGGATATAAAGCAGACCTTGGACTTTATCGAAGAAGGCAGAGGGATAAAGGTGGATTTATACGACACCGACTATACCGACCCCAACGTGTACAAGCTTATTTGCTCGACCGACACCGATGCCGTGTTCCAGCTTGAAAGCGGCGGCATGAAAAATCTGATGCGCAAGCTTCAGCCATCGTGTATCGAGGACATTATCGCAGGGATTTCGCTGTTCAGGCCGGGACCTATGAGCAGTATCGATGACTATATCAAGGGCAAGAACAATGCCGATCAGGTGGTTTACAAGCACGAGCTTTTGCGGTCGATTTTGGACGTAACCTATGGCTGCTTGGTTTATCAGGAGCAGGTTATAAAGCTGGTTCAGGCAATTGCGGGCTATTCGTTGTCCCAAGCCGATTTAATCAGGCGTGCCATGGGCAAAAAGGACGTGGCGGCGATGGCTAAGCAAAAGGAGCTGTTCATTCACGGCGAAACCGATGCCGACGGAAATATATCCATTTTGGGTGCCGTGCGCAACGGCGTGGACGAGAAGCTTGCAAACGAGCTGTTCGACGATATGAACACCTTTGCGCAGTACGCCTTCAACAAGTCGCACGCAGCGGCTTATGCGGTTGTCGCCTATCAAACGGCGTTTTTGAAGTACTACTACCCGGTTGAATTTTTGGCGGCTGTTATCAACAACCGAATTACCAACATCGACGAGGTAAAGAAGTACACGGGTTACTGCATGGCGAGGGGCATTGAGGTGCTTCCGCCCGACATCAACAAGAGTAAGGGCATTTTCACCGTCGACCACGATAAAATCAGATTCGGGCTTACCGCGGTTAAGGGTGTCGGAGCACAGCCTATCGCCAAGATCGTCGCCGAAAGAGAGGCTCACGGCGAGTTTAAGTCCCTTGAGGACTTTTTACGCAGAGTCGACTGCACGTCGATAAATAAAAGGCTGGTGGAGAGTTTCATTAAGGCGGGCGTTTTCGATTCGACGGGAGCCAAACGCGCCCAACTCATGTGCGTTTACGACGTGATGATGAGCAAGGTTCAATCTGACAAGAAACAGCAGATTTCCGGTCAGATGAGCATTTTCGGCATTTTCGAAAAAAGAGGCGAAGTCGTTGACGAAACGCCCTTGCCCGTCATGAACGAGTACCCGTCCAAAATCAAGTACGCCTATGAAAAGGAGGTTTTGGGGCTTTGTGTGAGCGGCAACCCCCTTGAGGAATTTAAGGACTTTTTCAAACGTACGGACTTCGACACCTCCCAAATTCAAAAGGAAAGCGACGGCGAGGAAATAAGCAACCTTGCTTTGGACAAACGGAAGGTAACGATGGGCGGAATTTTGTCCGAAACGCGTAAAATCATCACTAAATCGGGCGGAAAGATGGCAAGCGCGAAGCTTGAGGATTTGTACGGCAGTATAGAGGTGGTTTGCTATCCGTCGGATTACTCCAAAATGGAGGACAAATTCATCGACGATGCGGTGGGTGAGTTCACAGGACGGCTCAACGTTCGCGACGGGGTTACGGTGAACTTTAACGTAACAGGTTTTACGCCGTGGCAGGAAACGGCGGCTCCGACCGTGGACTTTACCAAGGTCGACGAGAAGCTGTATATAAAGCTTACGCAAAAACAGCTCGACAAGGTAACCGATATCCTTGGAGGCTATGAGGGTGACCTCGAAACCGTGCTGGTGGTGGACGGCAAGCGATTCAAACCCGAAAGGGGCTGCAGAAACTGCCCCGGGCTGTTTATAGAGTTGGAGGACTTGCTTACCAAGGATAACGTCAAAATCGTTGAAACCCACGCCAAAAAGACGAGGTAATCACATATATATGAGGAAGCCGCGCAAAGATCACGAGGTAGAGAGTTTGCGCATATCCCAACACGGGCGAACACATGGGTTCGCCCCTACAAGATAACAAATTCGGAGAGAAAGAGCCGAAATGGATATAATTATCGGAGAGAAAGAGCCGAGAATGGAGTTTAAATTCGGAGAGATAGAGCCGAGAATGGAGTTTAAATTCGGAGAGAAAGAGCCGAAAATGGATTTGCAATTCGGAGGGAAAGAGCCGAGAATGGAGTTAAAAATCGGAGATATTGTCGACGTGCGGATTTCCGCAATGGGCAACGACGGAGCGGGCATTGCCGAATACGGCGGATACACGGTGTTTGTGCCTTTTGTCGTCGAGGGCGAAAGGGCGAAGGTAAAGATTAACTACGTCAAAAAAACGGTTGCATACGGCGATTCGGTTAAGCTTGTCGAGATGTCCGCGGATAGGGTTGTGCCCGTTTGCGGCTGTTATACCAAGTGCGGCGGCTGTTCGCTTTCGCATATGAGCTATGAAAAACAGCTCGAATATAAGAAAAAGAGCGTTGCGGCGACTATAAAAAAGCTCGGCGGCGTAAGTGTGTCGATTGGCGAGATTGTTTCAAGCAAGCCTTACGGCTATCGCAACAAGCTTCAATTTCCTGTCCAAGCATCGAATAAGGGCGCGATTTTGGGCTTTTACAAGCGTGATTCGCACTTTATTGTGGAGGTCGAGTCCTGTCCGCTTCAATCGGAAAAGGCGAACCATGTTCTCGATATCGTCCGCCGCTTTATGAAACAATTCGGAGTGAAGGCTTATGACGAACGCGCGAAAAGGGGCTTGGTAAGGCACATTGTTTGCCGCTATATTCAAGGGCAGCTTTTGCTTACGGCGGTCATTAACGGTGATACCTTGCCCGAGAGCGCGGCTTTGTATAAAATGTTGAAAGCCGAATTTCCCGACGTCGGCTTGTTTGTGAATATTAACAAGCTTTGTAATAACGTTATTCTAAACGGCGCAAGCCGCCACCTTTACGGAATCGATTGTATAAGCGGCGAAACCTCGGGTGTTAGATTTCGCCTCGGTCCCGACAGCTTCTTCCAAGTCAATGATTCAATCAGAGAAAAGCTCTATGCTGACGTAACCGAGCTTGCGCTTGCAGATACAAGCGACTACATTATCGATGCTTTTTCGGGAACGGGAGTGCTTACCGCCGTCCTTGCAAAAAGCGGCAAACCCGTTTACGGCATTGAAATCGACTCTGCCGCCCATGCCGATGCTCTTAAAATAAAGGAGCTTAATCGGCTAGAGAATATGCACTGTATTTGCGGAGACTTCTTTGTCGAGGCGGTCAAACTTATCGAAAGGCTTAAAGCCGAGGGAAAACGCAAATTCACCCTCGTTATGGATCCCGCGCGAAAGGGCGTAAGTCGCCAAGCTCTCGACTATGTCAAAGCCAACGCGCCCGATACGATAATTTACGTCAGCTGCAACGCCGCAACGCTTGCCCGCGATTTGGCAGTCCTTTGCGCAACCGCAACCTCAACCGAAAGCGCGAACGAACAAACCGCAGAGAGTGTAAATTGCGCGAATACAAATGCGTATGCGATGAGGTTTGAAAACGATATTGTCAATGCAACCGCAACCGTAACCGAAAGCGCGAACGAACAAACCGCAGAGAGTGTAAATTGCGCGAACGAACAAGCCGCAGAAGGTGCGGATTGTGTGAAAAGCGCGGTGGCAAATGTCTCACAAAGCACGGGATATACAAACGTTTCCGAAAATGAGAACGAAGGGGGATCGGGGGCGAGCTATGAAATCGCAGGCATAAAGCTTTACGATCAATTTGCCCAAACCGTCCACGTCGAGGCTGTCGTGCGGCTGAAAAAGAGGTAAACTACTTTGGTTTTTTGACAATTCTTGTCTTTATGAAAGTGTCTGCCGCTGCAATTGCGGTATCGGCGCAAAAGTGAAAAACGTATTTATTTTTTATATCGATAACGGTGTAGGTTAAGTGGCTTGTCGGCTGTGTTGCCGTGTTATAATAAGGGTACGGCGCGTTTTGTGCAAACGGTTTTGTTGCTTTTATCCGTTGTTTCAAGCTGTCGCCGTAATTATCGGAGTTACCGCGCGAGTACCTTTCGTTTATCGGGTATTTGCGCGGAAAGCTTTTACTATGGAGGTAAATATGGCACTTTTTGATATAACGGCAACGCTTGGCACGGACAAGTCGTTAAGCTTGACCGCCGCTACTCAACCGAACGCGGGCGAGAACCAAACCACAAAGCTTACCGTCCGAATACCCTCGGTATTCCAGGCTTATAATTTCTACCTACAATTTCATTGCCCGCAGGAGCATAAATACGTCACCGCTGTGCAAACCAAGCTCACCGACGTTGACGGCACCTACTTCGAGTACCTTATTCCCAACTCGGTTTTGGCGCGTGCGGGAGAGGTTTTCGTGCAGGTCATTGCGCTGGATGCCGGCGATGAAACGTTGGTTTTCAAATCCACCGTCGATTACGGCTCTAAGTTTAACGTAATGCATTCAATCAACGCAAGCGTGACTCCCTATGTTGCCGATGACTGCCTTTCGGCGATAGCCGAAGAGATGGCAAGACTTACCGAGCTGGGCAATACTGTGGCTGCCACCGCCTCAAGCCTAGTCGAGCAAGCCGAAAGAGGTGACTTTGACGGCGCGGACGGCGCAGTCGGAGCAACAGGCGCACAAGGTGAGCAAGGAATTCAAGGCGAACAGGGAATACAAGGAATTCAAGGTGAAACCGGAGCAACCGGAGCAACAGGCGCACAAGGTGAGCAAGGTATCCAGGGCGAACAGGGAATCCAAGGAATACAGGGTGAAACAGGTACGGCAGGAGCAGACGGCGCGGACGGAGTAACACCCTCAATAACTCTGACCGTGTCGATGTTAGCCGAAAACGCAACGCCGACGGTCACAAAGAGCGGAACGGATGCCGCTCCGACCTACGCTTTGGGAATCCCGAGAGGAGCAACAGGCGCACAAGGTATCCAAGGCGAACAG
>JAQVMT010000042.1 GCA_028703495.1 Clostridia bacterium
ATGGATAAAGGTTATCGCGACGTAATAAACGATATCGCTGACGCGATAATTACGGAGTCAGATATTCACGATGCTATAATAGCTTCTGGCGTATCAATAAAAAAGAATTTTGTTGAGCCGGCCGAAGAACAGTTCGACGTAGAAATGCTCGGCGAAGAGGACGAAAACGAAGACGGTTTTAATGCCAGTATTTTAAGTAGAATAAAAGCTAACGCGGTGCCAAAGAAAAAAACCGAAAGCGTCTTGAAAAAAATAAAAGCAAAAGAAAAACCAGTATCTAAACCTAAAACAAAAACACGAATGGATTTCTTAGAAGTAAACGTAAAGGAGTTGGATTTTTTATGAGCCATATCGCAACTATCGTAACTCAAATAATAGTAAAAGAATATCTCTTGGCCGCAATCAAAGCGTGCGGCTTTAACATGCAGGAGAACGGCCATATACTCAACGAATACAAGAACGAGCCTGTTAGCGTTAATGTGGCCGTAAGCATCGGCAACGCTCGCGGCCATAAAAATCTCGGAGAATTCGGCTACACGCATGACGGCGAGCGCTACAATGTCGCTTATTACACCGGCCATAATGACAATAATATACTCGGCAAGGCTCATAAGATAGCGGCGGCGTACGCCGAAGAGCTTGTAAGAGCGCAGATGAGTAAAAACAAGTTCTTATGCAAAGGCTCGCGCGTAGAGGCCGGCAAAAAGATTATCACGTTCGGCAAAGATATATCGTCGGTAATCATTTCAATATCGAATGACGGCAAAGTAGAAGTCGAAACGAAAGGTTATAAAGGTAAAACTTGCGTCGATGCGACTCAACAGCTTGAAATAGCCATAGGCAAGGTTACATCGAATAAGAAAACGCCAGAGAGCTACGAGCCACCTCCGCCGGCGAGATATTACCCGTCAATTAAAATCGATTCAAATAAACTTTGCGGATAGAAGATAAAATAAGTCGTAATTAAACAAGACTAAAATACTCTTGTTGCGCTACTACAAATTTTTAGACAATGAAGATGATTTTAGTCTTGTTTCGACGAACGGAGTTTTTTAATGAAGTATAACCTTTTTACGTTTTCTCATCGCTAAGGATTTATAATTGACTGAAGAAGATACACGACAATTTTAGTCTTGTTTCAAAAAGCGTCTTTTTTTTGGATACGGGTCTAAAAAGGTTTAAAAGAAATTAAATTATTTAAAAAAACCTAAAAAAAAATTATTAACCATCATTCATTAATTAATATGATAACACAACAAAAGCGAAAAATCAAGGCCAAAATTGGCCGGAAAAATTCAGTTTAAGCGAAGACATACGCTGAAAAAGCGCGTAGAATCGTTCCGAAGCTCGTTCAATCGTAGCAAAGCTCGTTTTTTCGAAGATTATCGTGAAAGTTTTTCTGGCCGTAGATACGCGAGAGTAAAAATAAATCGAAAATAATTTGAATAAAGAGGCGAATCTTATGAGTAATTTAAACCTTGATGAGGCAATGGGTATTGTATCATCATTAAAATATAAAATGGCGTCAGCGACCGAGCGCGTTATTTTAATGCGTGAAACATTGGCGACTCATTTTATCGCATATAAGCCGGCGCACGAAAAGATTATTCGCTACTATTTAGAAAAGATGATAGTTGACGAACTTACTGCTCTTTATTTCGGATACCCTCCGCGGCTTCTCGCCTATGTTTTATTACAGGACATTCACGGCGATTTTCTGTCGCGAGTGATAAGCTATTTCTTAACGGTCGATGAAATAGTGGACGCGAACATGAAAGAGGCCGTACTTGAATATCTAATTGCAGTCGAAGAAAATCTCTATAAATCGAAGCTAAACGTATATAAAGAGAACGAGGATATCGCCGTTGACATACTTCACTGGATTTACAACATGAAGCGTACACTTCGCGGCGAAAGAGGCAAATAATTTCAAACTATGGCGCATTCATTATGTTATACTATGCGAGGCGATTTTTATGAAATTAGAATTATACGTTTATAAAAGCGGCGAAGTCGAGCTATTCGAGGCCGGCACGTCAGAAAGCCTATTTAAAGGCGATGTGAATAATGATGATGATATGATGTATCTTGCTGATTTTTTAAGAAATAAACAACGGGAGTGCGTAAAATGAAAGTTAAACTTAAATCTATAACAACGAAAAATATGGTGGAATATATCGCTGATTTTGCGAGAGTCAGTAGAGATAGGGACGGTATAGAAACAACGACAGAACAGGATTTAAAGTTATGTAAACGCTTATGGAAAGACGGCGAACGCACAGCCTTCGAAAGTATTAACCTTGACTTTCTCGTAGAAGATGTTTCTCGCTCGCTTCTCGCGCAAATCACTCGTTACCGTCACGCTACTTTTATGGTCGAATCTCAGCGTTACGTGAAATACGATAATAAAGTCGATTTTGTGATACCAGATTTCGATAATATAAAATACAAAGACTCTGATAGCAACGATAATTCAAGAGCGAAATACGCGGCTAAGAATTCGTGCGACGATTCGATTAAAGCGTATTCAGAAATGATACGTTTAGGCGCTAAACCCGAAGACGCGCGTTGCGTGTTACCTAATGCCATGCCTACGCGCTTTCGTATTGTTTGCAATCTTCATTCTTTTTTGCACTTCTATCAGCAACGCTCTAACCCTCATGCTCAGACGGAAATACGTAACCTTGCATATTCAATGTTTAATATATTGTTACGCGAAAACAACAACGCAGAAGAAAGAAGTTTATGCTCATTTATTGACCGTAGCTTCACTCACACACTCAAAGATTTACATTTATTGGTAAAAGTCGTAACTGAACGAGAAGAAGGTTACGGTTTCGATAAAGTACGCGAAATAAAATCAATACTTAAAGAATACGAAGAGTTTGTTTAGGTGATATATGTTTCAATGCAAAGGCTTTAAATTTAATACGGTAACAGAAGTTAAAGCGGCGCTCGTTAAATTGCCTTCGAGCGACCGCCAGTGTTCGTGCGGTAACATGATTATAAATCAGTGCTTACCGCCGCGCAGAACTGTATTTGCGGCTGTGTACGGCCATGAGATAGTTTGCTTCAGGTGTCATAAAGCCTATAAAATAAAAGACTTACTAAATAAGGCAAAAGAACTTAATCTCGTTGATATTGCTAATTTAAAATAAAAATACTATGAGGTGAACGTTATGATAGCAGAACATCTTTACGAAATGCTATTCTGGATTTTATTAATTGCTAATATCGCTTATATGCTTGCCGGCGGATTCAAATACGACAACAAAAAATAGCTTGTCTTAATATTGTATATATGATACAATATTTATATTTTCTATTTCAAGGAGTTGATTTTTTACAATGAAAAAGATGTTTTTAACGGCGTTTTTACTGGTCGTACTTTTCACGACTTACGCCGACGCAAACGAAGTGAAGCTGAAGGCAACAGGTTATTTTCCTTCAGGTTATAAAAATAAAACACAGGCTCGTATTGAAGGCGGTTCAAAAGACCGTTACGGTAAGAGGCTCAGAACGCTTCAAGATTACAAAGAAGGCTCGTATGTCAGCGTAGCCACAGACCCGCGTTACATAAAGAGCGGTACTGTTTTAAAAATTAAAGAATTTCCAAACGTAAGGTTCGTCGCGTGCGATGTGGGCCGCGCAATCAAAGGCGCTCGAATCGATATTTGCGTTAAGTCAGAAAAGCATTCGTATTTATTACCTAAGAAGATAACAGCCGAAAAGGAGTATGTCATAAATGATATACAAAAGTTCCGAAACAGCAGATACGATTATATGTTCGGCGTTAGATTTGCCGAAGTTTGGCGTAGCGCCTATTTTTATATTATACAAGAATTATCGCGGCGAAATAGCATGGCGACAGATATTACCAGACAGAATATGGTTCGGGCAGACGAAATATCATACGACACCGCAATTTCTAATGGCGGCGTTCGATGTGGTCAAGCAAGATTTTCGAGATTTTGCAATACTCGATATTATTCGAATTAGTATGAACCCGAAAGTGGGCGAAGAAACAAATAAATAAAAGGTGTTGGTCTTATGAAGAAGGAGAACGTAAAAAAATCGTCATGCACTGATTGTCCGTTTTCGGCTCACGATAAGTTAGCAAGAAAATTACCGAAAGAAAAACTCGAAGAATACTATAAGAAGAGTCGTACTGCCGATTATTATAAGCAAGAAATTCATAACATAAAAAATAAAATATACATTGGTATTGATATACCGTGTGCAACACTTAAAGCTGTTTCTTTTAAATGCCATACAGAAGTCGAATTAGCAAGCCTTATAAATTTCGTAGGAAAGCATTTTGCTGAGAAAAAAACATACACTACGACTGAAAGGCGAACGCTGTTGCTTGTTTTAAAATATATGAGAAAAGTTACTAA
>JAQVMT010000043.1 GCA_028703495.1 Clostridia bacterium
CTGAAACACAGAAAAAAGCAGGCATCGTTTTAACCGGCATATTCGATAAACAAACGTCAAATAAAATGCTCGGCTTCGCGCGTGAGTACGCCGTAACATCGCCGGCAACCTTCGATGATATTATCAATATGATAAAAGGCTTCGGACTTAATCCTAAGACTAAAAATATGATAGATAAATCGCAAGATTTACCGAAGACTCTTAGAGACCTTTCATATCTTACGATAGGCTTAGGCGCTACGAAGCCAGAACAAGGCGTAAAAGGCGCTTCATACGCTATGCGTGAGGCTATGGCAGGCCAGTTCATATCTCTTCGTAGAAGATTTGAAATAATGCCAGAAGCAGTCGCCGCCGCCGGCAATACTTCATTATCTAAAATGCAGAAAGACCCTCTCGAATTCTTACGCTCGCCTAAAGCGTATTTAGATTTACACCTCGGCGAAAACACGCTTAAAAACCTATCAATGACTTATGAAGTCCAGATAAACAATATCAAGGATTTCATTGCACAGGCTGAAGCTATGATAGGCGAAAACGGTTTCTATGGCACAGCAATGACACTCGCAACCCGCGTCGCTGAAGCCTTTAAGATGATTATACCGACTCATTTCTTTAAAGAACAGTTAAAAGAGATAAGCAATTCTTTATCAGACTTTGCTACGGTATACGTTGAAGGCACTGTTAAGATGATAAATAACATGTTCGAGCCTCTTAAAAAACCTGAAATAGCAGAGCTTTTCGCTACTGACCCTACAAAAGCCAGACAGGAATTTAATTACTATAATTCAAACGAAAATAAAAAACAACAGTTAATGGGTTCATTCAGAGAAAGTCAACGCCTCGGCGATATATCGAAAAATGCTGACCCTGCTAAATATATACAACAAGGTTTAGCTGTTTCGCATATCTTTGAAATGATAAATCTTGCGCTCTTCGGCATGACATTAATACTTGCTAAAGTTCAAGATTATTTCGCAAAACTCTTTGGTGGTTGGGTAAGAGATGCAGGTTCAACACAGAAAGCCATAGAGCAATTCGTAGAACATATATGGAAAGTAGTAAAACTCTTACTCGATGTTTTCACTAAAGTTCTCGGCATAGCCGCGACTGTAGTAACGACGATAAATGATATGAATATCGGCACTGGATTTAAAACAATGCTTTTATTCTTTACGGCCTTCCCGATAGCGTCTGCAAATATGGTAATAAATACTATGAGATTCTTCGGCGAATCGCTTCTTATGGTATTTAATCCTACCGTAACAAATTCAATGGGAAGAATACTTTCTCATTTATCAGCGTTCGCGGGCGCAGGCGCAGGCTACGCGAAAGCGCTTTTAAGTCCGTCTAAAGCATTCGCCACAGCTAACGCTCTTTCATACGTAGCAAGTCCAAAAGAAATGCAAAATTCATGGGCTGATTATAAAAGTCAGAGACTCGGCAATATCGATGCCGGTAACTCGCCGGCTGAATTCGCCGCAAACAGAGCCAGAGTAAGAGCCGAATTAGCGGCACAGGCAAGAGAAATGCGTCAAGCCAGAGATTTATCCCTTGCAAGTAGCGGCTCAATGGGAGCGAGCTTTTTAAATTCAATCGGCGCATCTAAGCAAGGCTTAATGACGGCCGCAACGAATACTATAAGTTTCTTCGGCCTTGCTCTTAGATATGCAGGTGCCGCAGTTCTCGGCGCGGCCTTAATTGCAGGTATAACAGACGGTTTATCTGGCAAAGAAGGCACTGTATTTAAAGGTTTAGAAAAAGCCGCTTACAGAATACTCGGAGGTCTTAAAAACTTCTTCGACCATATAATACCAGATAGTTTCAGAGGCTTTGTTGATGATATAGTAAAACTTGGTGGTATTGGTATGGCGTTGTTTCCTTTTCAAACAATAGCTATAATATCTTCTTTCGGCTCGGCTCTTATGGCCGCAATATTTAATCCTATTTCTTTAGGTATAATAGCTCTTGCGGCTTTTATGTACTCAATGGACGTAGCCGCTAAGAAATTACGCTCACTGTCTGGCGAAAAAGATGCTAATGAAATTGCCGCTGATATGTTAAAGAAGGGCACTTTATCCAAAGCATCGTACATATACGGCAAAGAAAAAGATATGTCATTCTCTGGCGTATCAGAGCGTTTATTGCTTGAAACGCAAGCGGCCTATATGGGTACAGACTATAAAGCCTTTTCAAGGAGTAAATGGGGAGCCGACGTTGAAAAAGGCTTATCAGCTTTAAAACCTGAAGATGAAATTGCTTTGGAAAAAATAGGTTATAAAAGAAATAGAATTACCGGCGAATACACTAAACCTAATAATTTGAGCCGCGATACTATGATACCTTCATTTCCTAATGCAGTTAAAGAAGGTGTTGGATTTAGAAAAGCTAACGGCGCGTATGTTATAGGCGCAGATATGGACGAAGGAACTTCGATAAAAGATATAATGTCAAATATGAGTTCTGGCTATGAAAATCTTATTAAAAAGCCAGAAGTTAGCGGCGTTGTTGAATCAATAAAATCTATTTCAAATTATATATCTCCTTATATGAAACAGTTGGCCGACAGCCTCGGCTTCAAAGAAGAAGACGGCAAGAAATTAGCAGGTGGTATGAAAGAAACGTTCTTCGGCGCTGAAACAGCAGTAAAAGAAGGCGGCGAAAAACTCGTAGGTACGGCTAAAGAGATAAGACAAAAACTCGATATGGCTCTCGTAGAGGCTACTGGCAAAGGTAATACTGAAAAGAAACTTCTTACAGACATAATGAATATTTTTATGTCACCTGAGATAAAAGCCGCCATGGAAACATCAGATAAGTTCTTCAAAAAAGATAAAGAAACACAAAAAGAAGAGCTTAGAGCGCAATTAGTCGCAATTCAGCAGGCTAAGAAAGATATGCTTACAAAAGAACGCGACTTAGAGCTTGTTCGTCAAGGTTTTGAAATAAATATATTCTCAATCGATTCTCAGATAGTTGCTTTAAAAGAAACGCTTCAAAATCTTGTTAAAGACCCATGGAAAGTAAGTATTGAATTAAGTATGTCTGGCCTGCAAAATCTTAACGTCGGCTCAATGCTCGGCGGCGCTGTTGGTGCAGTAAAAGATATGTTATTTCCTACTCCAAAAGAGGCTGTCAAAAAAGCTACTACAAAAGCTGAAAAAAGCGACATGCAATTACAGCTCGATAAAATGGAGAAAGGTGTTAGAGGCGCAATGGCCGGCATAGACGCAGGCGGTGCGAATAAAGCACTCGAAACCGAGAAAAAATACTTCTCTGAAAAGAAGAGAATGGAAAAAGAAATTCTCGAAGCTCAACATCAAGGCTTAGAAGCCTCAATGGAAGCCGCTAAATACGAGGCAGAAGAACGCATTAAGGCCGTCGAACTCGACTTCAAAGGCACGAAGCACTACGAAGAAATGAAGACGCTCGTAACACGCGCAGAAGCCGCTAAACGTATTAAGGCCGAAGAAGATTCTCGTAAAGCAATGTACGAGAAAGTTTTAAGCAATAAATGGGCCAATCCTGATGCTCAGATGAGAGCTTACGATTATATAAATAATATCGAAAAGAAAGGCATGAATAATGACCTTGAATATATGAGAAAACAAAAACTCATTACTGAACAGGAGTTCAAACAGATGAGCGGCGATTACAATATGTCGAAAGAGGTCGAAAGACTCGAAAAACAGTACGATATATTGAAAAATAAGCCGAAGATTTCTGATATTCTCGGTGGCAAAGAAGCCGAAAAGATTTTCGATTCGATGAATACGAATTTACTGAAATACACTAAGACCTACGAACAACACCTTTCATTGAGAAAAGACGGCTCTATAAAATGGGATAATCTCGGCACAGATACAACAAAAACAGCCTCGCCGTTCGGCACGACAACGACGAAGATTAAAACGTCTGAGCTTTCTGGCAAGATAACCGGCTCATTTAAAGAAGCCGGCGGTCAGAGTCTTGATGTAATGTCGGCCATGAAACAATTACAAGACGAGATTTCAAGAAACTCACTGAATATGCTTCTCGAAGAAATAAATCAAAGCAGACAGCTCTCAGAGTATCAGATACAGCGTTTGCTTCAGAATCAAGAGATTACCGACGAGAAGGCAAAACAGTTACGCACGATGCGCGACTTAATCGCACAGGCTCAAATACTCGCACAGGTCGATGAACAATACTGGAAAGACCAAGAGGCGGCTATAAGAAAGAACGGTTCTATTCAAGAACAATTTAACTTTGCATGGAAAGAACAGGTTCGTAAGATGCC
>JAQVMT010000044.1 GCA_028703495.1 Clostridia bacterium
TGTAACTATTTCTATCGGCATACCTACGTCGAAACGTTCGCCCGTGCCTGCGGCGACTGTTATGGTCGTATCGAGAGCGGTTGCTACTGCGGCCGCTGTCGTTGTGCCGGATTTATACATTTTCATAAATTCGCCGTCGAACGAATAGCTCGCAACGTCGGAGCCTTTTACGTCGATTTTAAGCGTATTGGCCGTTGCGCCTACGCCGCAGAATATCGTATGGTCTTTCTTCAGCCAGAGTGTGAAGGTTTTCTGTTTCGCGTTGTTCGGTGCATAGGCTATTTTCGTTACGGCCGATACGCCGGCAACGATTGAGCCGGTAAGAGTTTTTGCGCCGAGAGCGGCTTCGATAAGAACATCGACTTCTGGAAGAGCCATATGCGCGGCGTTAAGCGATGCGCATTTGTAGCCTACTGCGGAGTCTTTGTTAGGTGCTGTTTTGATGTATGTCGGGAATGAATATTTTCCAGGATTTAAGCGACCTGTGATAGGGGTTTTCTTCGAACGGCCGTTGCGAAGCTGTTTATCGTCGAGAACTTCAAGTTCCTGATTTATCTGACCTTCGCCAGAAGTCAAGAAAAGAAAAGCCTT
The DNA here is from genome assembly GCA_028703495.1 of Clostridia bacterium. Taxonomy (GTDB): domain Bacteria; phylum Bacillota; class Clostridia; order Christensenellales; family CAG-314; genus JAQVMT01. Next base: position 592 of record JAQVMT010000044.1, read on the forward strand.
TTCATCATTTGCTACGCCAGGTGTCGGAGGTGCGGGAATGTAGTTATTTACGTTGCCTGTCGTCAAACTTGAATCGACGATAAGGCGCTCGCCGTTACCGTCAAAGTTTACGGCAGTTTCGGGGATTGCGAAGACTATTTGATTTTTTCCAATAGCAATCATTGATAATTCCTCCTTGTTATTTTTGTTTTATTATACAGATGCGATGGATTCCTCGTACATAATTTCGCACGCTACGCGAAAGTGAATTAAAGGGTAAACGCTATTTTCTTTATATATTTTCAGAATATCGATATTTACTGCTGTTTTGTCGATATCGTATTCTAATCCGAGTATGTTTCTTAAATTTTCAAGAACTGTTTCTTCGGCCGCTGTCGATTCGGCGTCCCACTGAAGGTCGTATATATGAATATCGGCGCGTATTTTATTCATGGCTCGCATAGAAGGGTGATATTCTGGGTCTTCTTCTGGCAGTATGATTTTAAGAGCCGGCATTTCTGCTATGGCGATATCGATAGGGTTTTTATCAACAATACTGCTTACGAGTTTGACTACACCGAAATGCGTACTCGCTATCAGTAAATCTTTAAGTTTTGTTGTTATCGTCGCTCTTCTACTCATAATCTCACTTACTATCAAAATGCACTATAATTGCTTCGCATATGAAGCGTGCGTTCGGCGGAACATAGCCTTCGAGTGTATCAACCTCTATCATTTGTAATACGCAATCTGTCGCATTAAAAAACACGTCTGCCGTGTCTGTTAAGCATTTTGTAACATCTTCTTTGAATTTCTGCAATAGCTCGCCGAGTTGCGGTAAAGAATCGTCTACCGAACGGCGGTCGTCGTATATTTCGCCTATTATTTGCACTCTAAGACCCTTTTTATTCAAGTTCTTGCAAATCTTTGTCAAATACGCATCTTTAATATCATTAACGAAGATGAATGGGTAGTTATAATTTGACCTATCTCTCTGTTCCCTTATAACCTCTTGAACATCATTATTATACCCGTTCACGACCTTTATTGTCAATAAACGTGTTTCGATATGTTTCAAAATCGTTAAGCTGTCTATTAAAGCCATGTTTTTTTATTTTCCTATTTATAAAAAATTGGACTGTTGCCGTAATCTAAATCCTGTCTATGGCTTGCGCCATATTCGCCGAAACGACCGCTGTTTATTGCCATACCTATTTCTGATTTTGCGTCGAAACCACTATGACCAGTTTTGTAATATTCGTTATAAAGGCCAGTAGGCAAAGCACGAACTATTAATCTTGGTTTTTCGCCCCTCATAGCTCCCCAACGCGATTCTCGTATCTGAGCTACGAATTCGGCTACTGCCTGCTCTAAAAATTCCTGTATCTTTTGTGTAGGATTTAATGCAGGTATATAACCTTGGTATTTAATATTATCAAGATTTACTTTCATGCGTTTCGTTCGAAATCTATTTGTATCAATTAAGACTTCTTTGAATTCGCCGCTATACGGATGCGCGAGTAATTTTCGTTCACGGCCAGTCTGCATTAATTTCCATAAATTTTCTGTCGTTGCGCCACCTTCATGGTCGCCGCCGCCGCCATATTCGCCGAGTTCGTTGCCTATCTCAATCGATGTGATAAGGCCGTCATTATCGCGATTATATACGATATGCCATTCGGCCGCGAATGAGTCGTAACCGCTGTCGTGACTACCAAAAGACCACGACGCGCCTATTTCTCTCGCCGTATTTGCGATATTTTCTAAACCTAAATTCCAAAGAGCGATTTTTCGTTCGTTAAAATCAATACCTTTTTCGCCTACAATCTGCTCTTTCTGAAGCATGTTAAACTTGCGATTAAAATATCGCCGGATTAACGCGCACACGCGAGCCTCATTCGGCCGATTATAATTTCATTGCAGGCCGTATTGAATTTATCGAGTTTGATATCAGCACGGTCGTACATATATTTTTCACGATTTGTATAACGCGCTATCTCTGAAGTCCTTGCGACCGAGTTGAGCCGGCCGCGTGCGTTAGCGACTATCTCCTGACATTGACCCTGTGCATAGTCACGAACGATTTTATAGTAATCTTCTGGTAAATCAGCAACGTCATACTCTTCCTGTAACATCGTCGTTATAACACAGTCAACAGTCGGCGGCGGCAGTAAATAAAGCGTTGACGGTTCTACGAATTCGAAATCATATTTTTCCATATTCGTAAAATTCGCCTTTGCCATAATCACATCAATATCAGCGCCGAGAGGTATAAGCGTTTTTAATTTATCATTCATTACAAGGTATTTCGTTGTTACGCCGGCGACAGTTCTTTCTACTATAGTATCGCCGTTATATAAATAACGAATTAGGCGAGGTTTGATAGGCAACGGAAAAATCGTTGCCATATCATAAACCTGTTGATTTGCCGTATGCGCGAAAGTACGTAATTTCCAAACGCCAACTTTGTTGTTAAACTCAGAAAGGCTTTCAGTGCATATACGTTGCGCTGTCGTAACCATTAATTCTGTTTTCTGGTCTGGCTTGCCGAGATTTTCGTCAATCTCGCTTGCCATAGTTGCGATACTATACGGCATATCAATTCACTCGCTTATTTCGTATCGGTTGTTTTAATTCCATTACGCAGGCCGCGCGACGTTGTTACAGTCGAAGTCACGACTGACTTATCGGCGTTCAGCGTCTCTTTCTGGTCTGTAATCATTTCAGGTATTGATTCGATTTCGGCCGGCCTGTAAACTTTACTCTCTTCGGCTTTTTTATTCGCTTCGAAGTCTTCGAGTTTCGTAAGGCCGTGAAGATGTTTTGCGTGTTCTACTACCTGTCCGTGTTTTACGACGAGGCTATTGCCTTCTGAGAAAAATATCTGGTCTCTTCCTGTATTATTTATCAATTTCATTGCGATTACGCCTCCCGATTAATTTTTATAATGAGGCGAGAAACTTTCGCCTCTCGCCTCATTTATTTAATTGGCTTTCGCCAGTATTACGGTTCTACGTCGTCGATGAGAGTGACGGTCGCGAACATGTCGCCTTTAAGCATTATCTGACCGTTCCAGCTCATCAAGCCTTTTGCAAACTTGAAGGTGGTCGGGCTTACGATTGTAGCCGTGAGGTATGCAGGAACGAAAGGCGCGAATATGAAGCCTGCGTAGAATTCTCTGTCGGTCGATTTGAAACCCATGAGCATTTTGAGACCGTCAACGAAGAACGGGTCTTTGTAAACAGTCCATTTGCCTGCGAGTACGCCCATCTTCTGTCTTGAAAGCGACATTGAAGTGGTCGATTCGGTGTCTATTTTGAATTCTTCGAGTTCTTCGATTTTTGCGACTGCATCTGCGCCGGCAACTATCCATGTTGCGTTGACGTAGCATTTTTTGTAGATGAGCGAATTGGCCTGTACGATTGCTTTGTATAAGCCTTTTGCGTAGTCGCGTTTCGCGGTCGAAGTCGTGTCGCCGGCAGGAGGTTTGAGGTAGAAATTTACGTTTCCTGCGGTAGCTGACGAATACATATTGTTGAGAATGTCGCCTTCGAGTTCAAGACGTATTTCATCGGCCTTGCCGATTACCATTTCGTTCTCGACGTTGATGTTCATGTATGAATTCGCCGTTATCTGAAGTTCTAACGTCCATTCAGCGGCGAGCTTTTTGGTCGTAGCTTCTATGGATTTCGA
>JAQVMT010000045.1 GCA_028703495.1 Clostridia bacterium
TGTACTTGCGTGAATTACGCTTGTATAAATTTTGCCCGAAGCTGTTCCGTTTTGGTCAGGCTTTTTGTTTGGAAGAAATTGTACTACGCGGGGATCTTTTCCACGGCTTGGATTGCAGCAAGTGCGTCTGCGTAGGCTTGCGCTACCGCTTTGGTGCCGACCGCATCGGTGATTGCCTGAAGTCCGTTAGCCAACAACGTCTGTATTGTCGCCCAGTTCTCCTCGGTGTATTCCGCCTGCGTAAGTCCCGCTACAAAGTTCTCAAGATCTCTCTTCTTCGTCGTCTTTTCGTATTCGGCAAGTGCGATGTCCTCTTCCTTGGTCGTTACATCGTCCATTGCCTTTACCGCGTCAGCGTACAACGTATCCAACGAGGGTGCGCCACCGATGAAGTTCCTCATGTTGTCCATCGCGTCGTTGTATATCTCGTTTAGATCTGCCCACTGCCAATCGAAGTAGTTGTCCGCACTGTATGTGTTGTACACAAGCTTAAGCTCTGCCATCTTCTCGATGCCCTTGCTCAATTGAGGTAGGTTCTCTTTGATCGCGTTGTATGCAACTGCGTATGCTGCAGCTACCGCTTTGGTTCCGACGGCTTCGCTAATTGCCGTAAGTCCGTTGTTGTATGCCGTGTCGATATTTGCAAGCACGCTGTCGGCGTAGTTTTCTCTGTTTATGCCGTTGTAAAGCGCGTTGAGATCTCTCGTCTTTGTCGTCTTTTCATACTCGGCAAGCGCGATGTCTTCGGCTTTGGTCGTTACCTTGTCCATTGCTTCCACTGCTTGGTTGTATATCGTTTCAACCGAAGGTGCGCCGCCTACAAAGTTCCTCAAATCCTCAATCGCTTCTCCGTATATACCGTTTATCGCTTCCCACTGCCAATCGAAGTAGTTGTCCGCACTGTATGTGTTGTACACAAGCTTAAGCTCTGCCATCTTCTCGATGCCCTTGCTCAATTGAGGTAGGTTCTCTTTGATCGCGTTGTATGCAACTGCGTATGCTGCAGCTACCGCTTTGGTTCCGACGGCTTCGCTAATTGCCGTAAGTCCGTTGTTGTATGCCGTGTCGATATTTGCAAGCACGCTGTCGGCGTAGTTTTCTCTGTTTATGCCGTTGTAAAGCGCGTTGAGATCTCTCGTCTTTGTCGTCTTTTCATACTCGGCAAGCGCGATGTCTTCGGCTTTGGTCGTTACCTTGTCCATTGCTTCCACTGCTTGGTTGTATATCGTTTCAACCGAAGGTGCGCCGCCTACAAAGTTCCTCAAATCCTCAATCGCTTCTCCGTATATACCGTTTATCGCTTCCCACTGCCAATCGAAGTAATCAGCTTGGTTGTATGCCGCATATACTGCCCTCAATGCAACCATTTGCTCGTAGCCCTTGCTTAATTCAAGCAATAGCTCGTTTATTGCATTGTATGCAACTGCGTATGCCGCAGCTACCGCTCTGGTTCCTACGGCTTCACTTATTGCCGTTAGTCCGCTTTGGTATGCTTCGTCAATTTTAGCAAGCGTCGTATCCGAGTAGTTTCCTCTTTCAAATCCGTTGTAAAGATTGTTTAAATCTCTCGCCTTTGCCGTCTTTTCATACTCGGCAAGTGCGATGTCTTCGGCTTTGGTAGTTACCTTATCCATTGCTTCCACCGCTTGGTTGTATATCGTTTCAACCGAAGGCGCTCCGCCTGCATAGTTCCTTAATTCGTTCCATGCAAGGTTATAGATGTTCGTTATTTCCTCGTACTGCCAATCGAAGTAATCCTCGGCTTTATAAGCGTTGTATACCTCGTCTAGGGCTGCCATCTTCTCGATGCCCTTGCTTAATTGAAGTAGATACTCGTTGATCGCATTGTATGCCTCTGCATATGCCGCAGCTACAGCTCTGGTTCCTACTGCTTCGTTTATCGCGGTAAGTCCGTTTGCATAAGCCTCGTCGATATTCGCAAGTACAACGTCGGCGTAGTCGTTTCTGTTTATTCCGTTGTAAAGATTGTTCAAATCTCTCGTCTTTGCGGTCTTTTCATACTCGGCAAGTGCGATGTCCTCGGCTTTGGTGTTTACCTTGTTCATTGCCTCAATTGCCTGGTTGTATATGGTTTCAACCGAAGGCGCTCCGCCTGCGTAGTTCCTTAATTCGTTCCAAGCAAGGTTATATATCTTGGTTATTTCCTCGTACTGCCAATCGAAGTAATCCTCCGCTTTATACGCGTTGTATACCTCGTCAAGGGCTGCCATCTTCTCGATGCCCTTGCTTAATTGAAGTAGATACTCGTTGATCGCATTGTATGCCTCTGCATATGCCGCAGCTACAGCTCTGGTTCCTACTGCTTCGTTTATCGCGGTAAGTCCCTTTGCATAAGCCTCGTCGATATTTGCAAGTACAACGTCGGCGTAGTCGTTTCTGTTTATTCCGTTGTATAAATTGTTCAAATCTCTCGTCTTTGCAGTCTTTTCATAATCGGCAAGTGCTATGTCTTCGGCTTTGGTGTTTACCCTGTCCATCGCATCCTTGGCGGTGGCAACTATCGTAGCCATCGTGGGTGCGCCTGCTTCGTATTCCTTCAATGCCTTGAATGCCTGCTCGTAAATATTTACTAATATCTCCCAATCCTCTGCAAAGTAATCCTCTGCCTTTAATCCGTCGTAGTATGTAACAAGCTCCATTATGTACTTGTTGTTTGCAACCGCAAGTAGCTTCTCCAACGCGGCGGCATATGCTTCGCCTACTGCCTTGGTTCCCTCGGCTCCCTCGATTGCCGCGATTCCGTCGTTGTATATCTTGTCGATCATTCCCTGCTCCGATACTCCGAAATAGGTCGTGTCGATTCCGTCATACGCGTTCTTTAAATCTCTCTTCTTCGCGGTCTTCTCATACTCGGCTAGTGCTATATCTTCTTCCTTGGTTACAACTGCCTCCATTGACTCGATCGCTTGCTCGTATATGTACTCGGGTAGCGGTGCGCCCTTGGTGTAGTCGTTGATTTGTCCGTATGCCAATTCGTATATCTCTGTGATCTGCGCATAGTGATGCTCGAAGTACATCGCTGCATCTATGCCTTCATAATACTCCTTCAGCATGTCCGCATAGTCTTCTATCTGCTCGGCTTCTGCCGTGAACGCCGTAACGCACACCTTCATGTCCTCAAGATAATCCAATGCCTCGATGTCTGCCAATGCCTTTGCGTAGTATCCCTCGATTAATGCATAGCTCGCTGCAGGATACTTTGCCCTTAGATACTTCGCCATCTCTTTGTCCAATAATCCCTTGGCGTATGTCCTTAGGTCACCGATCTTTTCATACCTTAACTCAACCTCGATTGATGCCGTGATAGGTGTGGAAAAATCGAATTCTGCTCCGTTTACATAGAATCCTAAAAAGTTGTAGCCTTCTACTTCACTCTCGGGCTCTGTTGCCGTAGTTCCGTAATATACAGTCTGCGGCTCGATTTCCTGTACTCCGTCGGCGTTGAACGTCACAACGGGATACTTCTCTGCTACTATCCTGTACCCTATCGTGTACTCAACTCCTCGAAATGCCACGGCTATTGTGTATTCGCCGACCTTCTCAGTGCTGAAACCCTTTATTGCGTCTGCCAATACCTCAAGCTCTCTGCTGCTTCCGTCGTTGTATTGTAATAACATGTACAACCCGTCAAGTTCCACAACCTCACCTACCTGAAAGAGTAAATCTCCCTCATACATAAGCTCGGCTGCCTTCATGTTGTCCGCCGTCGAACAACCCGCCAACACCAGTACGCCCATTAGCGCCACCAATGCAAGCATTGCCATCTTCTTCATATTATCTTACCTCCTCAAATTGTTTAATCCCTTGCCCATCTTCTCACGCTTTCGCATATATGTAATTCCGCATGGTCCACGTCTTCCGTCGGACACGGAGTTAAATCGAACAATACTATTCCGCATCTAATCCTTCGATTACTTCGACTTTTAGGCTTTTTTACGAGTTTATTCCATAAAAGCAATTTCCCAAATAGTAAATTAGACACTTCTTAGCATAACAATCCCGTTGAGGGGAGTCGCGCTTTCGTACAACTCCCCTTATAGGATACAATACCTTTTAACAAAGTATTATATTATTGTTAATTCCTCATTAACGAACGATTAACGTACCATACCAAAGTAAAGTTTCCATATGTTGGAGAAATATGAATCGTTATTCGGACAAACAATTTGAATTTCTAATCCGCCCTCAGGTACGTTTGCTAAATCGGTTACGAAGTT
>JAQVMT010000046.1 GCA_028703495.1 Clostridia bacterium
AGTAAGTATTCGTTCGAAACAACCTTAGCATCGGAATGTATTTTTATGATTTCGGCGCGAGTTCTTTCGACTAAGAATTTTCTTACGGTCGATACTGAATCGATTTCTGGCATTTCGATTTTAAGGTCTTCAATCATTTCGTCTGTTATGCCGTGCGCTTTGAGTTCGAGCGTATATAAATCGATTAGCGCCATGCGTATTAAATTCTGAAGCGATTTAACGAAGCGTATAGGGTTCGTGTCCTGTTCGGCCGTAGCATTTCTACTGCCGCCTGTCTGAGCCACGGAGCCTTTCGTAAGGCGCAGGCCGGCGATATACTTATTATAAAGATGAAGTATATCGTCGATATGGCTTATATATGGGTCACTTTCAAGAACCGAAACGTCTTCGTTTTTGTCTTTATGCGTAGGTAAGAAAATATCTTCGGCTTCGTTCAACGGCGCTGACGTTACAACGATATTACCGTCTGGCCCAACCATTTTCTTTTTCGAATAGAATTCTTTTAAAAGTTTGATATACTGAAGCGCTTTATCGGTTGACATACCAGATACGTCAATTTTAAATAAATAGCGTATGTGAGAACGAACGAGCCTGCCTATAACAAGGCCGCTTTCAAGCGCATCTAAGCGTGTGTATGTCTTTCTGAGAGGCATGAATAGGCTCTTGCCGCGCGTGCCTTCGCTATCGCCGTTAAACTGAAGGCGAAACATTTCAAACTCTTCGAGAGTTTTAACATTACTTTCATTCGATAAACTTCTGATTTTGTAAGGCGCTTTCTCGGTCATACGGCCGAATTCATCGAGATTGAAAATAACTTGACTTGGAGGATAATTATAAAAACCTGTTATTCTTTTTTCGTCTGTGCCTTCGACTCTACCCCAAAGAATTTGTTCGAAGTTATCGCCGTATTTAAGCATACGACGAACCATATTACGAAGTTTGAATTTGATTTTAGTGCGGCGTTCGAAGCGTTTGATTATGCGTTCTATGCTATCTACGAGTATTTTATTATCTCCGTTAGCGTCTGAGTCACAGAATATACGGAAGGCCGCGCCATCGTCGCCGGAACGCGCTTTCTGTTTAGATTTAAGTTTCTTTAATTTCAATATTTTGCCTGCGTCTGATTTATTTTCAACAGCGTCAGGTACATCGACGATAACTTTATGTCCTAAACGAAGAACGTCGTCACCTTGACAAGCTAAATCAGACAAGAAATCGAGTGATAAAGACGCTTCAGGACTTTCTTCTTCCATTTTGTTATAGAAGGCGATATTCTGTTCGTACGATGCTGAAGTCGCCGAATCGTTCATCATTGTTGTTAAGTCAGGAGGGGCTATATAAACCGGTGTTGTAGCCTCTTTTATTGTTTCCTGCTTAAATGCTTTTGATAATTTTGACATTAAGCTATCAAAAATATTCATTCTATGCCCCTCTCCTACTTAAAATTATCTGCTCTAAAGTAAGCTCTTCTTCTTTTTTACTACCGTCTATATTAGCAGATAAATGATTTTTTGTAAATTCTTTTTCGTAATTTTCGCAGGATTCTTGTTTATTGGCCGGATTTTTCTCGTCTGCCTGCATAGTTCCTTTTGTCGGCACAAGAAGACCTCCATCGTCCCATAATTTACGTTGAGATAACGACCAGCACGCACCGGCGACGGCATCTGAACAGTCTTTGCTGAAGCCATGTCTATGGTCTATTTTATGAGTCTTTTCGTTTTCTTCAAGATGGATAAATTCATTTATGAAAATGCTATTGCCGTCAAACTCAAACCTATCTTCGTATATAGCGAATTTTAAATTATCGTAAGGGTCAAAACTCGTATCAACAGATAGATGCGCTGTTTCAAAACCGTTGTCTTCCATAATCTGAAGAGTATCTTTCGATTGATACTGGTCTGCTGTGATTATGGCGATATTAAAGCCATATTCACGTAAATCGTGAATGAGCTGACGAACGAGCGATAGGCGCAGTTCTTCGTTATCTGGCGGTCGTATCTGTAAAATTATATCAGCTCTATAAACAGGCAACATTTCAGTAACCGTAACTATCTTAACACCTTCTAAAGGGTCTTTCATTTTTACAGAATGCGTAACTTCTTTGAGCGCTGATACATGGCACATTGCAAAACCAGTAGAGTTTTCTGTCTTTGAAGATGTAGATAAGTCAAGGTGTATTGCATGAGGTAAATGTTTTGTTTTACATTCTGATATTTTATTTATATCGAGAATATCACCATCTTCGAAAGTCGTTGTTTCGATATTGCCGACGAGCATATTTACGACTTCAATCTTTATGGCAAGATACACTCTATCGCGCTGTTTAACGTAGCTCGAAACAGTCAGAGTAGGCTTACCTGATATATCTCGAATCGAGCCGTCTAAATCAGTCTTAAAATCGTTTAAGAAATCTTCTGGTACTTTCTCAATCGTACATTCTTTTTCCATTTCGTTCAACGTATCGAGCATCGCTTCGTCTAAAAGTATTTTAGACGTAATCTGTTTATTGCCGACAAGAACATGGAAAAATTTATCTTGCGAGTATCTTTGTGGTTTCATTTCGTACAGCGAATAAGCGCTAATATGAACGCACGGGTCGTCTTTAAGTTCGTGAATTTTAACTTCAACGAAATCGTCTGGATATTGACGTGACGAGAGAAGTATTATTTTGCCGGCGAGTTTGCCTTTCGAAAGGTAACGAGATTTCATACGGCGAATGAGATTATCGTAAACCATCTGAGCTTGGTTAAACTCTTTATTAAGGCCGCGAATCTTCTTTGACTTCTCTATAACCTGCATGAAGTTTGCTTCGTCCATGACGGCCGTTATAACGTTTTCGCCTATTACTGATGAGTTTGTCGGTGCGCCATACATTACACGAATTTTGCCTAATTTACCAGAACCATCGTCGGCCGGCGACATGAATTCGATGATATCGTTTTTATCTTTATTGCGTCTGAAATTCTCGCAAAACCATTCAGAGCTGTCAATCATTGATTTAAGCTGATTGAATAAGACGTTTTTAGTTTGAGTTTTTGTAACTGATACGAGCGATACGACGATATCTGTGTTCGGCGCTAAATCAAAGAATTTATGAGGGTCTTTAAGACAGGCGATTTTATATAACTCCATCATAAGCAATACTTCTGTGAAAAAGTCTTTGCCTATGCCGATTGCGCCTGTTAAAATTATATGATAAATCATTGGGTTATTATAAATATGAAGAAAGTCTTTCTTCCATGAAGGATAAAGACGCTCGCCTATTTGACCTAAATAACGAGGATTAGAAATAAACTCTTCTGGTGTTACTGGCCGTTCGCGATAGTCAACGTCGAGAAGTTGATTATATGAACTCGAATTACCGGCCGCAATCTCAGAAAGCATTTTTAAGGCCAGTGCTTGGTCTTCTGGCGCTAACTGGTCGAATATAGGCGTTGCCGGCAATTCAGTAACAGTATTATTTAAGTTTTGGCTCATTTTTAATATCACCTTCGAGTATTTTAACGTCGCTCTTTGCTAAAACAATATTCTTCAGCATTTCTTCGACGGCCTGTTTGATAAGCGTTCTCTTGTCTTGCGGCATATCTTTAAACTCATTACTGTCTTTCATCAAATTATTTATCTGAACATTAATCTGATTGACAATATTTTTATGCTCGTCAAGAGGTATAGAGAGCGCCGCAATCGCTTTAAAGTGAATCGACATAGCAAAGAGCTTTTCTTTGTTGTCAAGCAGTCTAAAGCGCTCTGCGTTGAATATATCGTTATTTAAAGTTTCGACGTTATCGTATAACTTTTCCATTAAATCAACGCGCTTTGCGGCGAGTTTGAGATATCTGGCGGTTAAATCAACCGTCTCATCTCTGAATACCTGTGCCGTAGCTTTCTGTGCATGTTCAACAGGCGTTAATGTTAAGTCTGTTTCTGTAAATATTTTCTTAGTTTCTCCGGTCGTTTCCGTGTTTTCCGCCATTTTTCTTCCTCCTCGTCGGTCAGCATAAATGCGACCTTGCAAAAATTAGTCGTAATATCTTTTATATTTATCTCATTCGATATACCTACAAGTCGTTTTCGAAACTTATTGTAGATATAATGTTCTGGCGATTCTAAGTTCTGGCAATACGCATTTTCAATTAAACTCGGTTCATTTATAAGCTGTTTGTAATATTCTATCTCTTCGATTGCCGGCACTGAGATATTAGAGCCACCGTACATTTT
>JAQVMT010000011.1 GCA_028703495.1 Clostridia bacterium
ATTTCGTGGAGTGGAAGCTTACCGAAACGTTAGAGGACGGAACCAGAGTGTATGATGCAGTTTGGATTCACTCGAACATTCTTTACACAATAACCTATGATTACTTGGGAGTTATTACGGAGCAGAACGCTTATTGGAATAATTCGGTGAAATGTGACGCTGATCTGTCAAACGACTATTACGATTTTGTCGAGTGGAGAAGCTTCGATAACGACGAAGTGGTTGTATTCCCTTACGTTGTTACAAAAGACATTGAGCTTTATGCGGTGGTGGAGTACAACACAGTAAGGACTGCGGGAATTTTTATGCAGAAAATTGAAACACAATTCAATGAGAAGTTTAATGAGACCCCGATGTTTTTCTTTGACAAGGATGAGTATCAACAGGCATTGATCGATATGAATATGCATATCGAAGCGTTATATATGACCACAACGTTGCAAGAGGCACAAGACATTTTGGCGGAAGCCACAGACTGCATTAACAGCGTAAAATCATATGAAAACAAGCTTACCGATGCTTATGCTGCATTTATGCAAAATGAGTATTTCGAAGCTCAGTACAATGATATTTGCGACATCTATGCAATTGCTTTGAAGGAGCTGCAAGAATACGCGGGCGGTTCACCGTATCCTCAATTCATTCTCGATAACGCAATCGAGGCAATGGATAACGTTTATACAAAAGAAGAAGACATTGAAAACGCAAAGGGTGCAAAGGTTACCGCAATTCGTGCCCTAAATGCCTATGTCGATGCGTTAGATATGGACAACTTCACGGAAAACGAATGGGCTGCTATCGAAGCCGCACTCAATAACGGAATAGAGGCAGTCAACAACGCTCAAGGCACAAAGGAAGTCGGTATTGCCTATGCAAACGCAATATCGGTATTAAAGGACTTGGCAGAGTAAGCCGTTAGCACGTTAGGGCTATAGCTATATTCAAAAAAAGTAAAAGGTACTGTTGCTTGCGCAATGGTCCCGATAAAAGGCGTTCGGCTGTGAATCAACCGAACGCCGCTTTTTGTTAATGCAAAGTGTTTTTGTCTAACGAATACACTTATATAAAATCCACCTATCAACAGCATGCAAATGTGAGTATTATCCTCGGTAATTACGTATAGAAGGAATAAGCTTAAGCACAACCGATGTAAGCAATTTCCAAATATACATAAAATGCGGGCTAATGGATTCGGGAATAGATTTCGTTAATCGGATGTACAAGGGGCAACCGATGTTATGCTATTACAAAATATTTTCAAAATGCGGGCTAATGGATTCGGGAATATAATCTGCAAGGAAAATTAGCACACTTAACTGAGTCTTGGCTCCTTGATAGTCCTTTCCGTGAATATAAGCCTTACACTCCTCCACTCTCATATTGAATTCGGTTGTATCGTTATGGTTAATGAAAAGCTCGGATCTTTCCTTCAATTTCGCCCAATATTCTAAGATGGGACGAAAATCCTCGTCGGTAACAGCTTCTGCCTCTGTCAGCATATCTATTTTCATCAAGTCATCTTTTAATTTTTCATAGCTGTTCCTAATAAAAACAACTTCAATTGTACCTATAGCCACCACAAGGACGAGGGTGATTATTGCAAGAACTATTGATCTAATCATCGAAAAACCTCCATTAGAAGATACTAATCCGCTTCTACTTTTATTTAATCATCTGTATTATCTAGGAAAGTAAAGGAACGAGGCTTGGTCATGAGCCTTCGTTCTGCTGTTCGAAAACCAATTTACGTTGAAAATCCTTAGTAAAAAACTCCTTATCCCTTTGCTGAAGGACTGCGTGATTATTCTCGTTCAAAGTCAACAGAATGATGTCCTTCTGCTTTATATGCATTTTCTTTAGTTCCTCTGCAACGGCATCCTTATCGATTCTATTGGCGATATCCTTTGCCCACTGTCCGTCGGTTATTACAGGAATCGGCAACAGCGATGCATCCTCCGTTTCCTTGTATTCCTCGTTGGGAATGACAGAAAGCTGTCCGTTGGTTTCCATAAGAGCGTAATTGACAGCCTCAAGGCTGAAATACCCCAAGGAACGCATTGTTTGCATAAGGTCGCAGGTTTGCATACTCATTTTGCGCAAGCAAGGGTAGTTTATTCCCTTTTTATCAATTACAAGCATCGGCTTTCCGGATATAGCCGTTTGAATTTTATTGCTTTGCGAGAGCAAGAGGGTAAGCTGGTGCATGAAGAACAAAGCCAAAGCCGCAACGATTCCGTAAGAAAGAGGAATAAATTTGTCGCTCAAGGGAACGCTTACTATGTCTGCGATTAGAAGCGTTATCACAAGCTCGTATGGCTCCATTTCCCCTATTTGGCGCTTTCCCATAAGGCGAAAAAGCACCGACACGATAATAAAAATAATGATCGTCCTGATAAATACCGTAAGCATATCGATCCCCCAAAGTGTTCTTGTCTTAGTTTTTGAATACAACGGCTTTTTATACCATATCTAAAGTGCGATTTTTATGTCCATGCTTAACATATATATACTCCGATATATCAATATAAGCCGTATTGAATAAATCCGAGGATTTTTTCACATACGTTTGCCATATGCGGACAAATATTGTAAAATACAAGAAGGCATAATCAATGAATAATAGACGGTTTGATTCAAGCGCGACGAGAGAATGGCGAATTCATATCGACTTTCAGGAAGCCGACGAAAATGCTCCTTTAAGCTACAGAGTAATCGATATTTTACGCCACTATGGATTTATTGTCATAATCGCACCTACATAAGGAAGCCGACAAAATAGTTCCTTAATGCCACATGGTAATCGATATTTTGCGCCGCTATGGATTAATTGTTATAATCCCACCTAAAATAGTAGAGCAATCGATATTTTGCGCCGCTAGTATAAATAGAATAATTGTCCCAAAAAACAACAAAACAGGGAGTTTAAACGCACCGAGGCAGATCCAAAAGCGATAAACACAATTACTTTATTTCTTTTGTCCCAAAATTCGCAAAATCTGACTCTAATATACAGAAAGTATTGCAGGAATTATGGCAAAAGGCATTGAAAATAATCGAGTGCAATAGCCATTCAAATTTGGCAAGGCTAAAGTATAAAACGGAGGAAAGGAAGATGAAAAGATCAAGACTTGTTAATGCAGTGATATTGCTTATGCTTTTACTTGCGGTGTTTATATTTTGCGGTTGCGGTGACAATACCGATGGTCCGAGCGATACTACTTTTACGGTTACGTTCGTTAATTGGAATGGTAATGTGCTTAAAATCGAGATCGTACCCAAAGGACGGTCCGCGACCGCACCCGAGAATTTTGAGGCTCCCTACGCCGAGGGGTATGTTTACAGCTTTTCGGGTTGGGATGTTAGCTTTTCCGATGTTCAAAGCAATCTCGTAGTTAAAGCATTGTTTACAAAATCGATGATGCAGCTTACGCTTACGCTTACGGCGACCGAGGGCGGTACCGTGTCGGGCGGCGGAGTATACGAATACCTACAGACGGTAACCATAACGGCGATACCGAGTGCAGGCTTTACATTCGACGGGTGGTATAACGAAAACTTATCGGTATCCGATGAGTTTGTGTATTCATTTGGTATGCCCAACCACGATTATTCCCTTACCGCTGTATTTTCGCCGGAGGTCGCGGGTGATCCGTGGTCGGGAGTTATTGCGGGCGGTTTTGCCGCCGGAAGCGGTGCATTTAACGACCCGTATATTATCGAAACGGGCGGACAGCTGGCTTTGCTTTCGGAATACTGTTACCAAGGAAACGCCGAGTATTCGGACAAGCACTACAAGCTGGCTTACGACATTGACCTAAACGGCAAGGAGTGGACGCCTATAGGCACGTATCAAAATAAATTTCGCTGCGTTTTCGATGGCGATGGCTATGTTGTATCCAATTTCAAATGCACAACCTACCGCAAGGAATTGCAATATATCGGGTTATTCGGCTTTGTCGAGGACTGCGCGATAAGCAATTTGGGTGTAACAGACTTCAATATAACACTGACCGCATTGGATGAAATTTTTGTCGGAGGCTTGTGTGCCGCAGGTATAAACAGCGCGATCAAAAACTGCTACGTAATCGGAAACATAAAAATAAATGTGCGCAGCTTCTACTCGTATACGGGCGGACTTTGCGGCTTTACTAACGGTACTGTTGTTAGCGACTGTTATTCGGATACGACCGTCTATGTATACGCCAATCAAGTCGTTTTGGGCGGAGTTGTCGGCAATGCCATAGGGGGAAAGCTACAAAATTGTATGTCTACGGGTAAAGTAACGGCGGAAAGCAACGAAACATACATCGGCGCGGTGTGTGGGGCTTGCTCGGGAACGTTTTCCAATTGCTTCTACTTCGAAGCGGGCTGCGGCGGCTTGGGAGAGGCGGTAAGCAAGGAACAGCTTTCAACAAAGGGCTGGTACGTCGACACTCTAGGATTTGATGAGGCTATTTGGCTTTTTTTGGACGGCTATTATCCAAAGCTTCACAATACTGCGGAGGAGTGGCGAAAAATTGAGCTTGACGACAGCGAGGGGACGATATACAATCCTATAAAAATATCTACGGCGGAGGAACTCAAGGCGATGGATCCCACCAAAGCCTACGTTTTGCAAGCCGATATAGATCTCGACGGATATGAGTGGACGCCCGTAAAGAACTACTCCAAATTTGACGGAAACGGCTTTACGATATCTAATTTCAGCATTTATGTTTACAATTACTATTACGTCGGTTTCTTCGGCTTAAATGTGGGAACGATAATGAATTTGAACCTTTCGGGCGTTACTATCGATTTGAATACCGATGGCTTCTTATATAATACGGACTGCGGCTTGCTCTGCGGCTATAACAGCGGAATCATAAGCAATTGCAACGTATCCGGAACTGTCGATATGGTGGGTAACAATTTGAATGTTACGGTGGGCGGACTATGCGGGTACAATCAAAAAACCATTACGAATTGTAGCGCAACTGTAGACGTGACTTTGAATACAGACAAGCCTAAAGCGGGCGGACTTTGCGGTGGAAATATGGGTGCGATCAAATACTGCCGTGCAACGGGCAATATGACGGCAGAATGCAATTCCGAGTCGGGCGGCGGAAGTGTCGGCGGGCTTTGCGCATACGGAGAGGGCACTATCGATAACAGCTACGCAACCGGAAATGTAAGCGTTGATACGTATAATGGTCAAGCTTATGCTGGCGGATTGGTCGGCGATCTAAACGGAGTTGTCAACAACTGCTACGCCACGGGAGATGTCTATGCGAGAAGTGTCAAATACCGCGCGTATGCAGGCGGAATTTGCGGACATCTTCGTGATAATATATACCGCTGTTACGCAAGCGGCAACGTAAAAGCCATCGCAAACGATGTGTGCTATGCCGGCGGAATTTGCGGACGTGCCGCAACGGCTACGATTGCTTACTGTCTTGCGACAGGCAACGTCGAGGCGCGATCCAACGTAGATGCAGGCGCAGGCGGAATTGTTGCCTTCAAGGAGACGAGTGGCATCACCACCACATACAAATACGAAGGACAAAGTATCACCGCGATACTTGCAAGCGTTACGACACAGACTAATACAGACGGTAAAGCTTGCACCGTCGAGCGCATCGATTCCAAGGAGCTTTACACCGAAACTCTGAAGTGGAGTGAGGATATTTGGGATCTGTCCGACCTGGACTTCGCCAACGGCAAGCTGCCAAAATTTAGAAGCAGATCGTTATCTGTTTGATTTATTGAGCGAATGTGATACGGGCGAACACGCGTGTTCGCCCCTACCTACAATAGAATGTTTTTAGAAATATGTCATCGTACAAATGGAATTCGGTCGAACGGGTTTGCCCAAAAACAAAAGTGTTTTGGTAATTTGCAATTTTTTGTACGGATTCAATACGGGCGAACACGCGTGTTCGCCCCAACAATATATATGTATTTGAATTGATGTTTTCACATACGATAATTATTTGTACTTCAGAACGAAATCCGACTTTGCTGCCTGAAAGCTTAGCTTTGCTGTATAAAACTTAGCTTCGTTGCTAGTAAAACTTAGCATTATTGTCGGAAAGCATTGGGAAGATGTTGCAAAAGCCTAGCTTTGCTGTATAAAGCTTAGCTTCGTTGCTAGTAAAACTTAGCATTATTGTCGGAAAGCATTGGGAAGATGTTGCAAAAGCCTAGCTTTGCTGTATAAAGCTTAGCTTTACTGCTTTGAAAACTATGCTATTGTTGTCTTTGCTGTTGCGGTCGGCTATTTAGGATAAAAACAGTTGTTAAATCCTTGTAATTGTGGTATACTTAAAATCACGGAGGTTTGTTTTCCGAATAAGCCTTAGCGCTGTCTTTCGATATTGCCGTGCATTTTATTTACTTCGACTTTTTAAGCTATCGACACAAATGAAGCGCACGCGCAGATTTTGCTAAACGTGTTAAAATAGAAAGGTAAACGAGAGGACTATGCTAAACGCATATAAGCAGAAACAGCGCACGCCGTGTATTTGTTTGTTCGGGCAAGCGAAGGCGAATATATTGCCGAGGAAGATTGTCTGATAAAGCATAAGCGGGCAAATATGCAAAAACAACGGAAAACATTCATAAATTTCGTATAAACAGATAAAAATGCAGTAATCGGGTGAATAAACAAATCCCCGACAAAGGAGGAAATATGCCGACATATACAAACGAAGTGGAAAAAATGGTTTGCGTCAAAAAGGGATGCAATCATGGTCCCGCGCCTATACCCGAGGAAGGAAAGTGGGTTAAGCCTTGTCAAATATCCGATATCAGCGGATTGACGCACGGCGTAGGCGGATGCGCTCCGCAACAGGGAGCTTGCAAGCTGACGTTGAACGTCAAAAACGGAGTTATTCAGGAAGCCTTGATTGAAACATTGGGCTGTTCGGGAATGACTCAATCCGCGGCTATGGCGGGTGAAATATTGGTTGGAAAGACATTATTGGAGGCTCTCAACACAGACCTTGTATGCGATGCTATCAACGTGGCTATGAGAGAGCTGTTTTTGCAGATCGTATACGGAAGAACGCAATCGGCGTTTTCGGACGAAGGTTTGCCGGTCGGAGCAGGACTTGAGGATTTAGGCAAAGGCTTGCGCTCGCAGGTAGGCACGATATATTCTACGGAATTAAAGGGCGTGCGCTATTTGGAAACGGCAGAGGGCTTTATTACGAAAATGGCGTTGGATGAGGACGGAGAGGTTATCGGATATGAGAACGTCAGCTTGGGCAAAATGATGGACTTCATTCGCAAGGGCGATTCGCCCGAGGAAGCTTTGAAGAAGGCGACCGGTCATTACGGCAGGTATGACGAGGCGGCGAAGATTATCAATCCGCGCCACGAATAGGAGGAAATTATGGTAACATTCGAAGGATATGAAAGACGTATCGATAAATTAAACAAAGAAATGGCGAAATACGGTATTTCCTCGCTTGAGGATGCGCGTAAAATCTGCACCGACAAGGGCATCGACGTCGAGGCAATCGTAAAGGGAATACAGCCTATCGCGTTTGAAAATGCCGTTTGGGCATATACCTTGGGTTGTGCGATCGCTATTGTCAACAACGCGCAGACATCCGGCGAAGCGGCAAGCAACATCGGCTTGGGGCTTCAGGCTTTTTGCGTGCCCGGTTCAGTCGCCGACCAACGTAAGGTTGGTCTTGGTCACGGCAATCTCGCGGCTATGCTTTTGTCCGAGGAAACCAAGTGCTTTGCGTTCCTTGCCGGACACGAATCCTTTGCCGCCGCCGAGGGCGCAATAGGTATCGCGAAAACCGCCAATAAGGTGAGAACGACTCCGCTTAAGGTAATTCTTAACGGTTTGGGTAAGGATGCCGCCTATATCATCAGCCGCATTAACGGCTTTACCTATGTTCAAACAAAATACGACTACTACACGGGCGAGCTTGAGATCGTGCGCGAAGTACCTTTTTCCAAGGGCGAAAAGGCGAAGGTACGTTGCTACGGCGCGGACGACGTAAACGAAGGTGTTGCGATAATGAGATACGAGCACGTTGACGTTTCCATTACGGGCAACTCCACAAACCCGACTAGATTCCAGCACCCCGTTGCCGGAACATACAAGAAATGGACGGTGGAAAACAACGTCAAGTACTTCTCGGTCGCAAGCGGCGGTGGCACAGGCAGAACGCTCCACCCCGACAACGTCGCAGCAGGACCCGCTTCCTACGGAATGACCGACACGATGGGCAGAATGCACTCCGATGCGCAGTTTGCAGGCTCGTCCTCTGTCCCCGCCCACGTCGAAATGATGGGACTTATCGGAATAGGCAACAACCCAATGGTCGGCGCGACAGTCGCATGCGCAGTCGCCGTGTACCAACATAAGTAAAGGTTATCAAGGACTATCCCGACAGCGAAGCCGACAGCGGAGCTGTATTTTATAGGCTACGCCGTTTATTTGCAATTAGATATCGTAGGGGCGAACAGCGGAGCTGTATTTGACTGGCTACGCCGTTTATTTGCCCTTATATTGAGGTAGGGGCGAACAGTGGAGCTGTATTTTACAGGCTGCGCCGTTTAATTACAATTAGATATCGTAGGGGCGAACCCATGTGTTCGCCCGTGTTTCAATAATTAAGACTTCATAATTTACCCCTTGCCTTCCTCCGACGAAAGTTTTCTCGTCAGATGGAGCCGAGGGGTAAGCTCTTATAAAAGGGCAATTGCCCCGACGAAGGTGTCTGTGTCCCGACGGGGAGTACCATACCCCCTACATAAAGGGAAAATTCTACCGTCAGAGGGAGCCGATTGAGGCAAGCTCTAATCGAAAGGACGGCTTGCCATTATAAGGGCAATTCCATCTACATCGGTTTAATTTATTTGCATTTTCATTACTTCTACCCTCAACGACGAGAGGGCTTTTCCAACCTTTGAGCTGCGGTCAAATCGGTATGCGCGGTGGCAAAAAAGGGTATAATTTAATATTGATTTAACATTCAAATTTATGTCCAGAACATCGGATTTTGCGCAAAATCCTCGATTTTGGTGTATTTTTTGCTTAAAATCGTGGCAAAAAGCTATTTTTTTACCAAATTTTGCAAAAATAATTCTGTCGTGGGTGTTGTGCTAACATATTACAACACTAAAACAAGTAAATAGCAGATTTTTATGTAAAGAGTTGCCTTATTTGGGCTTTACGGCTATAATATACAAGAATAAAGTACAACTATGCCTTTTGAAGAAGAAGCGGATATTTAGTGGCGATTCGATGTAAAATGTATCGATTTTGTTGAGGATATATGCGTTATTGGAATTTTCTTACCTCTTTTAAAGTAGGTGATACTTTATTCGAAATCGAAACGAAACTTTCTTTTACTTGCACACACGTTTGCAAGCCGAGTTTACTCGGAACGCTGTGCGGAGTTTTAGGAGAGTGGGCTTGTTTCGGCACTGGGGGAGGGTGTGGCGAGTATGCCGAAGCTCCAAATATAAGCGGAAACGCAAAAAAACTTACAGGAGAGTCAGAGATGGAATTGAAGGCATCGACGGCGGGAACCCTGGAATCGGGAGATATTTTCGTGGAAATAAACCCGACCAACGAGGGCGGTATCGTCATTGAACTCAACAGCACGGTAAACTTTCAGTTTGGCAAGAGAATTAAAAAGGTAATAAATGATACTCTTGCAGAGACAGGCATCACGAACGCGGTCGTTGTGGCTACGGACAAGGGCGCATTGGATTGCACGGTTAGGGCTAGAATCGAAGCTGCTGCCGTACGCGCGGGCGCAGATTGCAAATTTGAAAAGAAGGAGGGTTAAGGCATGGGAAGACTACGCAGAACTATGATGTTCGTACCGGGCAATAACCCCAGTATGATGCAGGACGCATATATATACGGAGCGGATTCCATAATGCTTGATTTGGAGGACTCCGTAACGCTTGCCGAAAAGGATGCGGCAAGAAGGTTGGTTTATCACGCTCTAAAGGAAATCAACTACGGCAACACGGAAATGGTTGTAAGAATCAATCCGTTGAACACACCTTTCGGCGTAAAGGACGTTGAAGCGGTGGTAAAGGCTGGCGTTAACGTTATTCGTATGCCTAAAACCGAAACTGCCGACGAGGTCAGAGAGGTTGAAGAAGAAATCGAAAAGGTCGAAAGAGAGATCGGCGTGCCCGTCGGTAAGACTTTGATTATGGCTGCTTTGGAGAGTGCGTTGGGTGTTATCAACGCTTATTCGATTGCGACGTCGTCCAAGAGAATGATGGGTATTGCTTTGGGTGCGGAGGACTATTGCGCCAACCTAAAGACCAACAGAAGCAAGGACGGAGCAGAGCTGTTGCTTGCGCGTCAGACCATCGTTGTTGCGGCAAGGGCTGCGGGAATCGATGCTCTCGACACGGTATTTTCGGATATGAACGATATGGAAACCTTCAGGAAGGATGTTGAGTTTATCAAGAAGCTCGGATTTGACGGAAAATCCATTATCAATCCCCGTCAAATCAGCATTGTCCACGAAACCTTCGCTCCTTCGCAGAAGGAAATCGACAAGGCAAGACTTATTCTCAACGCTATCAAGGACGCTGAAAAGAGAGGAAGCGGCGTTGTTTCGTTGAATGGCAAGATGGTTGACAAGCCCGTTGTGATAAGGGCTCAACGTTGTATTGATACCGCTATTGCAAGCGGTTTAATCACAAGGGAGGAGCTGTATGTATAAAGTAGATAAAGAGTATAAGGATCTGTTGAAGCAGACGGCGAAGAAAATGCACCTTCCCGTTCAGAAACTGGCTGAAAAGAAGAACCCTGAATTCAGAGGGGACTATCAGAAAAAATGCGATAAAATCGTTGATTTAGAAACTGCCGTTATCAACTGCGGATTGAAGGACGGAATGACTGTTTCCTTCCATCATCACTTCAGAAACGGAGACAAGGTGGTAAACTACGTTATGAACAAGCTTGCGCAGATGGGATTCAAGAATCTGCACCTTGCCGCATCGAGCTTGACCGACGTTCACGCACCGTTGATTGACCACATTAAAAACGGTGTAATTACGCAAATCAGCACCTCGGGTTTAAGAGGAGAGCTTGCCGACTCAATCAGCCACGGACTTATGGAAAATCCCGTTATCTTCCGTTCGCACGGAGGACGTGCCGCTGCTATTGCCAATGACGAGCTGCACATTGACGTCGCATTTTTGGGAGCCAGCTCCTGCGACTATATGGGAAATGCCAACGGATATTCCAGAACCAGCGAGGAAAAGAGTATTTGCGGTTCCTTGGGATACGCTATGGTTGATGCGGAGTATGCTGATAAGGTCATCATTTTGACCGATAACATTGTTCCTTATCCCAACGCGCCGTTTGCAATTTGCGAAAGAGATGTTGATTACGTTGTGGAGATTGCCTCGGTGGGCGATTCCAGTAAGATTTCATCCGGTGCAATCAGAGATACCAAGAATCCTCACGACTTATTGCTTGCTCAAACTGCGGCTAAGGTTGTTGCAAATTCTCCCTACTTCAAGGAAGGCTTCAGCATGCAAACGGGTTCGGGCGGAGCTAGTCTTGCCGCTACGCAGTACATCGGCGAGTATATGAAGGAAGCCGGCATTACCGCAAGGTTTGCTTTGGGCGGAATTACCAGTCATATGGTAAAGCTTCATGAGGAAGGACTGATCAAGAGGTTGCTCGACGTTCAATCGTTCGATATGATTGCCGCTCAATCGCTTAAAAACAACCGCTTCCACCAGCAGATTTCGGGTAACGAGTACGCCAATCCGTTCGAGCCGGGCTCGGCAATGAATCTTTTGGATGTCGTAATCCTATCGGCTTTGGAGGTGGACGTTAACTTCAATGTCAACGTATTAACAGGAAGCGACGGTATTATCAGAGGCGCGATCGGAGGACACCCCGATACGGCAAAGGGCGCGGCGATGAGCATTATCGTATGCCCGCTGTTAAGAGGCAGAATTCCTTGCGTTGTCGATAAGGTTACTACGCTTATCACACCGGGAGAAACGGTGGATGTTATCGTTACCGACAGAGGTGTTGCGGTTAACCCTGCAAGAAAGGACTTGCTTGAGTGTTTGCAGGATGCCAAGATCAGATTGAGAACCATCGAGGATTTGAGGGACGAGGCTTACAGCATTATCGGTGAAGCCGATCCCCTTCCGTTCGGAGATAAGGTTGTCGGTGTTGTTACCAGCCCGGAGGGCGCGGTACTCGACATTATCAAAAATATTGTAGAATAGATTTTTTTGCTCGACAAAGCCGCATAAATAGAGTGTCTGAATTTGATGTACTGTACTTATGCGGCGGCGTCGGAAAATGCCGCAAGATTTGTATTTTCCCGTGCGGCGAAGGTTGCACCGCAAATGCGGTGTTTAATTGAGTAAATGCGAAATTACGAGGTTACGCTTGACGAGCTGTTGCAAAGCAGAGATGACAGACAAGCCGAGCAAAAGAGCTTTATCCAAAAATACGGTTGCCCTGTTATCAGCTTGACCGTTATGGCGGCAGGCAGAGTCAAACGGACGGAAAGCACCCGCCTTATAGGAAGGATTGCGGCTGAGGCTATTGAAAATGCCTTTAAGCCGTTTATTAACGGGAGCGTAATTCGCGACAAGCAGACCGGGTTCGAGGCAATTTACTCTGTTGAGGGAGATGCCGAGGACATAAAGGAAAAGACTTGCCGTCTTGAGGAAGAACATTTTTTGGGACGGTTTATGGATATTGACGTTATCGGGACGGACGGTATTCCCCTAAGTCGTGAGAATGTCGGACGAACACCCCGGCAATGCGTGGTTTGCGGCAAGGTTGCGCGTGAGTGCGTGGTATCGAGATCGCATTCAGCCGAGGAGGTCAACGCTGTCGTTGATCGAAGGGTTAAAGAATATATACAATCCCGAAAAGGGGACTGAAATGAATGGCGGAATTAGAGGTTAGGGAAATCCCTGTCGGGTTGGCTTCAAGCAGAGCTCAAATTGCCGAGTTTCTAAAAAGAAACGGGCTGAGGAAGGACGAGCTTGATTTTTATGTGGGGGTTTTCGACGAAAACGATTCACTGATTGCAGGCGGCGGATGCAAAGGGAATGTAATTAAGTGCGTTGCGGTAAGTAACGATTTTCGCGAATACCATTTTGCCAACGTGTTGGTATCCAAACTGCGCGAGCATCTGCGCGAATACGATTTTTCAAATGTTTTCGTGTTTACAAAGGCGGAGAATAAGGTCGTTTTCGCAAGCCTGGGTTTTTTTGAGATAGGTAAAACCGATAAAGCCGTGATGATGGAAAGCAATCCTTTGGGGCTTAGGAGCTACAAGGAGTATTTGCAAGGTCACCGCGCCGAGGGTACAAACGGTTGTATCGTGATGAATTGCAATCCTTTTACGCTGGGACACAGGTATTTGATCGAGCAAGCTGCAAAAGCCGTCGATCGACTTCATATAATCCTAGTGAAGGAGGGAGACACCATTTTCAATTACGCCGACAGGCTGGAATTGGTCAAAAAGGGCGTAAAGGATTTGGTCAACGTGGACGTTTGCGAGGGAAGCGATTATGTTATTTCGACTGCTACGTTTCCCAATTACTTCATCAAGAACTTGGATGAGGTAAGTATCGAGCAGGTTAAGCTGGATTTGGATATCTTCGTAAGACACATTGCTCCATCGCTTAACGTTTCCGTCAGATTTATGGGAAGTGAGCCTATCGACAAGCTTACCGCACTGTACAACCTCAAAATGCACGAGCTGTTACCAAAGGCGGGCATCGAGACAGTTGAGGTGCAAAGGCTGTACGCCGACGGTGAGGTCGTTTCTGCTTCGAGAGTCAGAAACCTCATTGCCGAAAAGAAGTATGACGAGTTGGCAAAATTGGTGTCGCCGTCGACTCTGCGCTTTGTGCGTTCTCAAAAGGGAAAGTACGTAAGGGAAAAGCTTGCCGCAAAAGGTTAAGCAGATTGGTTTAGGTTAATAAACAAGACAAAGGATTAGATAAATGAGGAGTAGTAAGCTTTCGCAAGTAATTGTAGAGGCGGTAAGATACGCGCTTCAAGCGGAATTGGACGCAACGCCCAAGCCCGGTTTGGTTGACAGAAGAAACAACGGATCGCATACGGATATGGATTACGCGCTTATGCAGACAAGCATAGGTATAGTGGCGGAAAGCGTGGACGCTTTTTTAAAGGTTGCGGATTCCAATGTCGAGGACAATAATCTTTATATTGAGAATCTTGCGCGCGAGATACAAGAGGAAGGCGTCAGAGCCGAGCTTAGAATGTTGAGGGCTACCGACGGGGTGAACACTCACAAGGGTGCGATTTACTGTATGGGATTGGCGGCTACGGCGTACTACATTTGCTTTAAGACGGGCGGCGTAACTCCCCAATCGTGGCAGGAGCAGATCAAGCTTCTCGCGCTTAGTCTTGAAAGGACAAAGGACACAAAGGGCTATGCGGTTACGCGCAAATATCGCGTAAACGGAGCGGTGGAGAATGCAGTCGGCGGCTACCAACAGGTGTTTTCTAAATTCGTTCCCTTTTTCAACGCGATCGGCAGAGTTTATCCGTTCAACGAGGCTTGCGTGATTACTCTATTGTATATCGCAACCCAAATGGACGACACGAATTTATACGTTCGTGGCGGCAAGGAGGGCGCGTTGTGGGCGGTTAAGCAGCTTGAACGACTGTTGCAGATTTTCAAAGAGGACGGCTACAACGAGGTTTTCGCACAACAGCTTGACGATGAGTTTATCAAACGCAACCTAAGTTTGGGCGGAAGTGCGGATATGCTCGCATTAACGCTGTTTGTCAACTCGATGCTGGAAATAGACAAAGCCTAGGCTTTACGAGCCACGACACTGTTTGGATTCGAGCTTGAGGTGAATCGGGGCGCGGTTGCGGAGGGTTAACGAGCGCATCGGTTGTGTACATAAACGCAGAAATAAAGCGCGAAAGGCTGCCGAGGTTCGATTCGGCGAAAATGAATATCGGGCGATAATCGAACGAAAAAGCAAATCGGGGTAAAACTCGGTATAAATATATAACAATAATCCCCAAGGGGGAAATATAATCCGAAAGGAAAAAACAGGAGTGAATTTATGATTAAGCTTATCAACGAAGGTACTTATCTTGTGAAAGGAAAGATGACCAAAGACCTTCAGGCTGACAAGAATCAGGCAAGGAAAGGCACAATGGCTTATCAGATAATGAATAAGCACAATATATCCAAAGACGAGAAGAAGATGAATATCGAATTCGACTGTCTTATGTCGCATGATATTACCTATGTAGGTATTATCCAAACGGCGAGAGCAAGCGGACTCAAAGAGTTTCCGTTGCCTTACGCTATGACCAACTGCCACAATTCCTTGTGCGCGGTGGGTGGAACAATCAACGAGGACGACCACGTTTTCGGACTTAGCGCTGCTAAGAAGTACGGCGGAATCTACGTTCCCGTAAACCAAGCCGTTATTCACCAATACGCAAGAGAGGCTATGTCCAAGTGCGGAAGCATGATTTTGGGAAGCGACTCACATACGCGTTACGGTGCATTGGGCACAATGGGCGTCGGCGAGGGCGGTCCCGAATTGGTTAAACAGCTGTTGCACAACACCTATGACGTGGATGCTCCCGAGGTAGTGCTTGTTTGGGTTACGGGCAAGGTTCCTCACGGTGTCGGACCTCACGATATTGCGGTCAGCTTGGTAAAAGCCGTTTTTGAAAACGGATTCGTCAAGAACAAGATTATGGAATTCGCAGGCCCCGGTATCAAGAACCTACCTATCGATTTCAGAAACGGAATCGATGTAATGACTACCGAAACCACATGTCTAAGCTCCATTTGGATGACCGACGACGAGGTTAAGAAGTACTATGTAAATCACGGCAGACCCGAAGATTATGCCGAGATCAAGCCTATGGACGGCGCCTACTATGATTCGGTTATCGAGTTGGATTTAAGCAAAGCCGAGTGCATGATCGCACTACCCTTCCACCCGTCCAACGCATACTCCATTCAAGAGTTTAAGGCGAATGCAAGAGATATTTTGAACGAATTGGATAAGAGTGCCGTTGAGCAATTCGGCAAAAAGGTTCATTTCGATTTGAGCGAGAAATACGTTGACGGCAAAATGCTTGCCGATCAGGGAATTATCGCCGGTTGCGCCGGCGGACTGTTTGACAACCTTTGTCAAGCCGCCAACATTTTGGACGGAGCAAGCACAGGCAACGGTTACTTCGGATTGAGCTGCTATCCTGCAAGTATGCCCGTATATATGGCTATGACAAAGACGGGAATCGCCGAAAAGCTGCTCGAAGCGGGCGCAATCATTAAGCCTTGCTTCTGCGGACCTTGCTTTGGTGCGGGCGACGTTCCTGCCAACAACGGATTCAGCATCCGTCATGCCACAAGAAACTTCCCCAACAGAGAGGGAAGCAAGCCCGGACAAGGACAGATATCGTCGGTTGCTCTTATGGATGCGCGTTCAATTGCCGCGACGGCAAGAATGGAAGGCGTGTTGACAGCCGCAAGCGAAATCGATTACGACGACAGCTATATCGAGTACGAGTTCGACAAGAGTATTTATGACAAGAGAATCTACAACGGATACAAGAAGGCGGATCCCGAAGCCGAATTGAAATTAGGACCCAACATTACCGATTGGCCCAAAATGTACCCGATGCAGAAGAATATGCTGCTTGAGCTTTGCGCGGTTATTCATGATCCCGTTACCACCACGGATGAATTGATTCCGTCGGGTGAAACCTCATCCTACAGATCCAATCCTTTGAAGCTAAGCGAATTTGCTCTTTCCAGACGTGTTCCCGAATACGTAGGACTCAGCAAAGCAGTTCAGGCTTTGGACAGAGCGCGCAGGGAAGGCAAGATCGATGCCAAGCTTACCGATGCTTTGGCGAAGATTGGCAAGGCGGACGAAATAAACGATACCGCTTTCGGTTCCTGCTTGTTTGCGAACAAACCCGGCGACGGTTCGGCAAGAGAACAGGCGGCAAGCTGCCAAAAGGTATTGGGCGGAGATGCCAACATTTGTTACGAGTACGCCACAAAGCGTTATCGCAGTAACTGTATCAACTGGGGTATCGTTCCGTTTACCATCGATAAAGAAACCGAATTTGACTATGAATCGGGCGATATGGTATTTGTTCCCAATGCAAGAGAGGCTGTCGAAAAGAGTATCGAGAATATCCCCGCCAAGGTTATCTCCAAGAAGGGAGTATTTGACATTATGCTTCACGTGAAGGGACTTACCGAGGATGAAAAAACCATTCTTTTGGAAGGCTGCCTGATGAATTACTACGCTGCCCAAAACAACAAGAAATAAATGCAATCAGATGCGAAACGGCTCCGTTGCGGTTTAGAGCGGGCGGAGCCCTTCGTGCGGAAATAATCGGAGGAAATACGAAAATGGAAAAAATAAAGATGACGACGCCGTTGGTTGAAATGGACGGCGACGAAATGACAAGAGTTATTTGGAAAACATTGAAGGATGAGTTGATACTTCCTTACGTTGACCTGAAGGTGGAGTATTATGACCTCGGTTTGACTCACAGAGATGCGACCAATGACCAAATCACTATCGAAGCGGCTAACGCAAACAAAAGGTTGGGCGTAGGTGTAAAATGTGCGACTATCACTCCTAACAAGCAAAGAATGGACGAGTATAAGCTCCACGAAATGTGGAAAAGCCCCAACGGAACCATTCGTTCCATCTTGGACGGTACGGTTTTCAGAACGCCTATCATCATCGACAGCATCAAGCCCGTGGTAAAGAATTGGAAAAAGCCTATCACTATTGCCCGTCACGCTTACGGCGATGTGTATAAGGGAGTTGAGATCGTAACCGAAGAGCCCGGCGTTGCCAAGCTTGTATTTACCGGAGAAAGCGGAAAGGTTACCGAAGTCGAGGTCCAGAAGTTCAAGGGTAACGGCGTTTTGCAGGCTATGCACAACACGGAAAAGAGCATTACCAGCTTCGCGCATTCTTGTTTCAGATATGCAATCACCACAAAGCAGGACCTTTGGTTCAGCACCAAAGACACAATAAGCAAGAAGTACGACGGAAGATTCAAGGCGATTTTCGAGGAAGTCTACAAGGAGTACGAGGAAGAATTCAAGAAGTTGGGAATCACCTATTTCTATACTCTTATCGATGATGCGGTTGCAAGAGTTATCAGAAGCGAAGGCGGCTACATTTGGGCTTGCAAGAACTATGACGGCGACGTTATGAGTGATATGGTAAGCACGGCTTTCGGATCGCTTGCAATGATGACCAGTGTGCTTTGCAGTCCCGACGGAAACTTCGAGTACGAAGCGGCTCACGGAACGGTTACTCGTCACTATTACAAGTATCTTAATGGCGAGGAAACCAGCACGAATCCTATGGCAATGATTTTCGCGTGGAGCGGAGCATTGAGAAAGCGCGGCGAAAAGGACAACCTGCCCGAGCTTATGAGATACGCAGACTGTTTGGAAAAGGCTTGCTTTGCAACGCTTAACGATGGCATTATGACCAAGGACCTCGTAAATCTTGTTGAGGGTGCAGAAGTAAAGTCGGTCAATACAAACACGTTTATTGCCGAAATCAGAGTTAGATTGGAAAAAATGCTTAACTGCAAATGCGGTTGTTGCTGCTAATCGGTTAAAGCGGAATGTCGATTTGTTTAAATCGTCATCTGCTCCGACTGTGAGCATGGAAAATAATTAATATATAGCAAAAAGGGGCGAATATCTCGTCCCTTTTTTACGAATCAAAAATAGAATTATACACGAAAAAGGCTTGCCCGCGGTCCTTTACCGCATAATGTGTTCATATTTATCGGGCGAACACACGGGTTTGCCCCTACAAAATACGGACAAGGCGAAACTTGCCCGTGGTATACCCGACAGGAATCGCAAGGAGCGAAGCGACGGAATAGCGAGAGGAAGGATTTCTCGAGCGTCACGAAAGCGTTTGTATTCGTGTTGAGGATAAAGACAGGGCGAGGGAGCCGAAAAGGGAAGGGTATAAATATAAAGGTAGTGTCGTTGAAAACGAACACTACCTATATTTATATCCGACCAAAAGGCGAAACTTGCCCGTGGTATACCCGACAGGAATCGAACCTGCAACCTTCGGAGTCGGAGTCCGATACTCTATCCTTTGAGCTACGGGTACATACTTAATTAAAAAGAAAAAGCGAGCAGTGGCACTGTTTTGTACAAAAGCTGTAGTTGGGCGCGAAGCGTGAGTGCACAACCACAAGGCACAAGTCAAAATCGAGTACTCAATTCTTGGGTGCGAGGACGGATTGGCACGACAACTCAATAACCAAACCTTTATCAAAGCAAAACAAAGCGATTATGCATAACAGCATAAAAAAGCATAGACACCTAGATGTCCATACTTATCATACTGTTTAGTATAAAGCCGAAAACCATTCTTACCAAACGAAATTCGAGAGCACGCTCACCAAATCCGCCAAAGTCTTGTCGTCGCCTGCAAGCTTCTTTACAACCACCTTAAACTCCGTATCCTCGGGAGTGGAGGTGAAATACATTCTCAAAACAGCCTTTTTGGTTGTCTCTTTGAAGTTGTATGCAACCATATTGCGATATGACAAATAGGTGAATTGCGGATTTCTACCCTTGGTAATAATGATACGTTTATTGGTGAATGCCATTTTGGTGTTTCCCTTCTCGAAGTAAGCAACGACTTCCTCATCCTCGAAAAGAACGCCCTCCATTTTTTCGACAGCATACTCTACGCTGTCGCTCACCAAAACCAATTTCGTATTCTTGAAAAAGCTCATGAATAACACCTCAACTGTATTAGTATTCTTATTATATACCAAAGCATAAATAAAATCAAGATAAAAACAATAATTGTTGATCTTTTTTACAAAAAAATTCGCATTGCGCCAAATTACGACGCCGATATCGATAAAAGAACCCGACAGTAACCCAAAATTTATACATTTTCTTTTTCAGAATAGCCGATTCGCATAAACGAATAGCATTCCAAGAACGATATTTAGTTGTTCTTGCGATTAAAACCGTCTTGCATGCGACAACAACAAGTATGCTTTTCGATATAATACAGAAAGTCTGTCTATGAGCAGATGGCGTTAATATTAGAAAAAGGGCAAAAAAATCCCGCCTTGCCGTTGTAAACAAAATCAACCTGCACTATGACAGGTGGGAAAACTACCGATAGTATCAGCTTTCCACCGTAGACAATGTCTAATTGCTTCATCACAGCAAGAGGCCTAGCTTACATTTTCGGACGCGTAATCCCTAATTTGATATGTGGTTGACATACATATTACTGACGAACAAGGCAGGATAACCGCAAATAAAACAGGCAAAGAGGTTCAAACACCTTACCTTGGTACTATTATATACAATTCGCCTTGTTTTGTAAACCGAAATAGGGAGGATTTTTTAATAAAAACTCCGTCAAATCACTTGCAATTATTGGTATTATATGTTATAATCGCAAAGCAAGTGCCTCCATAGTCTAGCGGTTAGGACGCTGCCCTCTCACGGCAGAATCAGGGGTTCGAGTCCCCTTGGAGGTGCCAAAAAAATCCTTGTCATTCGGCAAGGATTTTTGCGTTAGGGTCAATTGGTTGGATGACTTCGTGCCTGTCGGTGGGGGTAATTATGAGGTTTATTAATAAGCTGCGCGAAAGAATTAAGGGAAAGACTTTTTTATTGCTTACGATTGCGGGCGTGGTGAATGCCTTTGGCGTTACCTTGTTTTTAGCGCCGGTAAGGCTCTATGACAGCGGTATTTCCGGAACTTCGCTTTTGCTTTCTCAGCTTACTCCCGAATGGATGAGCTTGTCTTTTTTCCTTGTCGTACTCAACGTTCCCTTGTTTCTTTACGGTACGAAAAGACAGGGCGTGGTATTTACTGTTTACGCGGTATATTGCGTGCTGATATATGCGATTGCGGCTTGGGTGTTTAATAATCTTTTGCCCTTCGATTTAAGCGAGTCCTCTCCCTTCGGAGGAACGGATTTGGTGCTTTGTGGAATCTTCGGAGGTCTGATTTCAGGGCTCGGAAGCGGTCTTGCCATAAGGTTTGGCGGCGCAATGGACGGAATTGAGGTTATGGCGGTCATTTTTGCCAAAAAGCTGGGAATCACTATCGGTACTTTTACAATGATATATAATGCCATTTTATACATAACCTGCGGCTTTGTGACCGGAAATTGGGCGCTTCCTCTCTACTCGATTTTAGCATATGTTGCGAATCTCAAGACGATCGACTACGTCGTCGAGGGCATCGATCGATCCAAAGCGGTTTTGATTGTCACCTCCAAGCAGAACGAGGTCTGCGAAACGCTTTCCGATGTATTTGAACAGGGAATGACTATCTTAGATGCAAAAGGCTACTATATGAACACAACAAAAAAAGCCGTATATATCGTGCTTAATCGATTTCAAATCAATAGAATGAAGGATATTGTTCATACAATCGATCCCACCGCCTACATAACCATCAGCGATGTCGCCGATGTATTCAAGGCGAATCAGCAAATTAAATAACTATCAGTATTGTCGCCGATGTATTCAAGGCTAATCGGCAGTTTATCATTGAGAATTAGCAATCCATAATCGGTTATACGACAGCCGCCAGCTTTGCCAAATCGAGAGGTGTTTTGATAAGGTTGACGATTTTATCGATATGCTCCTGCATTTCGGTGCGGTCGAATTCTACAAGCAGAAAAGACAGCACCAACAGCAAGCGATATTGATAAAAGATGTCAAAGCATAAAAACCACTTTTTGTCGAGGATGTTGTGCTTGCGATAGCCCTTGCAAAACTCCTTCATAAAGCTTATAAGCTTTTCATTAACCTCCTCGGGTAGAGGTTCCCAAGTCAGCGCGTACGCTACTACTGCAAAGTCGGCGATAAAATGCGCGTAACAGCAGTCGTCGAAGTCGAAAAGCTCCAAGCTTTCGCCGTATATAAAGAAATTGCCGTAATGCATATCGTAATGCAATAGTCCGTAATCGTCAACCCCTCTGTTTAAATTAGCCATTTTCGCTTCGCTAGACTCAAACAGATTCAAAAGTCCGATGTCAAAGCTACCAAGTGCCTTTTTATAAAGGCTTTTGGAAGGCTCGCAATCATATGAAAAACGCGGATAACGGGGACGGAAGGTTTTGGTAAGCTTGTGCATAAGCCCCAAGGCTTCTCCCCAAAGCTCGGCGATACCGTTGGAAAAGTCCCAAAGCTCGGCGTATTTAATGTGCCTACCGCGAGCGCGTGTGGTGACTGTCATCCAAAAATACTCGCCGCCGATTCGTGTGCGGATACAGGGAACGGGTGCGATCCGGTTGAAATTGTCGCTGTCGCTATCGCAAGCTGCAGCGAAAGCTTTGTTATTTTCTTCGTTGTTATTTGAAGCACGTGCGATCCGACTGCACTTGTCGCCGTCGCAAGTAGCCGAAGTATTGTAATGTTCTTCGTTGTTGAATGAAGTAGTAGGACAGGCGTTCTTGTCGCGGTTTCGCAACAAAGCCGAGGAGAGCGGCGCGATGGTTTTGCTCACGCTCATATACTCTGACAAAAAGTCGGAGAATTCATACTCCGAGAGCAATTCCGTTCTTGTGCGATAATTACACGGAGTTAGCCTCACGATGAGGTCATCAGCCGAGTAAATCAGGTTGGAGCTTGCCGAAATCAACACGACTTTTTCGGGCGAAAGTCCCCAATGTTTTCTTAGAATCGCGCCGACTTTGGAGGCGGAAACAGCACTAACGTATTTTTCTTGCATAATTGCTCCTCGTGGTAGATAATTAATGGCTATTTAGAATCGTGACGGATTGTAATCGGAGTTTTGAAGGTATTACGCTTATTTTCCAGCTTAGCATTTTTAAAGCTCATGCAAATGCAATCCTCGTCTATTCATAATAAATAGACTAATCGCAAATGATTCGCGGCGGGCAGGAGAAGTCATCGATAACGGCAAGACTGTACTTTCTTTTTTCGGGCAAAGAACCGACAGATTTGCGTTCATTGACGGCGATGGTGGTAAAGCCTGCTTCAAAAGCAGCTTTAAGTGCGTTGAGGTCGTCATCGAAAACCACGCAGTGGCATGGTGCGATGCCCAGCTTTGATGCCGCCAAGAGGTACGCATCGGGGTGGCTCTTGCTTTTTTTTACCTCATCCACGCTCACGGTTGCATCGAAAGCATCTGCAAGCTTGTTGTTGACCAAGAAAGAGCGGTAGAGCTTTTCACTCGAAGCCGTAACCAAAGCCAGCTTTATGCCGCTATATTTCAGCTCATTTATGTATTCCTTTGCGTGATCGTAGACGTATAGTCTATTTGCGTAGTGATCCTCCGCCATCGACAGCCATTTTGCGACGATTTCCTCGGGTGACCACGGTATTTTATAGGTGTTCTTTGTATATACCGCACATTCATAGAGACTCATAGTATTTATGACATTGCAATAATTCTCATCGAATTCCAGATTGTGAAGCGCGAAAAACTCGCGATCGATGTCCTCCCAAAGGTGAAGGCTGTTAACGATCGTGCCGTCCATATCGAAAAGAGCGGCTTTTTTGTTGTTAATATCAAGTCTTTTATCCATTCTGTGTTGTGTTTGTCTTTGAAGCCGATTAGCGTAGCCGTAGAGATCTATCGGTGTATGTTTGGATAGATTATCCGAACCAAAGCTACCTATCCACCACGACGAGCAAAGAGCCTTGTCTAACACTTACTGTTGCAGGCTGTCCGATAAATTCATTGCTCACGCCTAAGGGGAAACTGTTTGTTAAAATAGCGTTTTCCAAGGGGTATTTTAAACCATTTAAGTAAACACCATTGGCATGGTCGTAAGCAAAAACCGAAATATACCCGCTTTTTCGGGGCGTAAAGTGCAGTGTGCCGTTTGTTACGGCGTAGAAGTCGGCATTGACGCCTTTTATTACGGCATTGTTGCCTTTTGCAGAGATATAGTGTATAAGCTGAAGATTGGCGATTGTGTGTGAAATACGTCCGCCGTCGGCACCGTAAAGAACAAAGCGAGTGTATCCACGCTCCTCGGCGTGCATAACGGCGCAGTGCATATCCGTGAAGTCCTTGACGGGATTCAAAACTATCTTGTCGGCGCAGTCGAACTCGCCCTTACAGGAGTCAAAATCGCCGATTGCAAGGTCAAACGCGATATTTTGGGCA
Source organism: Clostridia bacterium (assembly GCA_028703495.1). Classification (GTDB taxonomy): domain Bacteria; phylum Bacillota; class Clostridia; order Christensenellales; family CAG-314; genus JAQVMT01. The sequence goes on from JAQVMT010000011.1 coordinate 24,172, forward strand.
AAAAGCCTTTGAGCTCCGCCGTCAACACCTATAACCAAATCGCCGTCCTTTGCGCAAAAGTCCAAACCGCAGTCGAAACCCGCGCCCACCAAATAACAAATTCTTTCCATAATACCTGATTTGTATCCGAAAGCGGTTGCCGATGTTTGCACCATTCGGAAAAATGTTTGCGATTAAGCACATTTTACATCAATACGACCGAAAAGCATAAGCTTTCGGGCTAACGCAAAGAATCGAAAATTTCCAAGCAAAGCGAAAACCAATTACAGTCGCTGCAATTATCGCAAAGTGTTTTCTCTCTTATCGTATTGTCGAAGTTTGCTTTAATATCCGTCCAATAATATGTTTTGCCTATTTCAAGCTTCAATGCTTTTGACCACTTTGTGTCCAATTTTTCCACTTTTTCCTGCGAAAGGCATTTATTGCCCGTGCGGTTGGGACAGCCCTTGCACAGCTCATCGCAAGAGTTAGTGATTTTGACGAGGCAACCCTCATTGCTTAGCCGTTTTATGAGGGCGGCGGTGTGCGCGACGAAGTCCTCGCTGTAGCCCTTTCCCACGAAGAACCGCAGGCATGCGGAGTGATGCGGTCGAAGCTCGACAGCTTCGTTGTTTTCCTTTGTCTTATTCATATCAAATCGATTTAATGTAAGAACGACGTCTTTTGTGATTCTCGATTTCAAAATTATTGTTCCATTGAGCCTGAATTTGATAATTGTTTTCCAAACAGAGATTGGTTTCCAAATAATCCAAATTCATTTTTATCATCATATCCATCATATAAAAGAGGGAAATGGCATTTATGCCGCGATTATGGTACTGCGGAAGAATTCCGATAAGTCCCAAGTCCACGACCTTTACCTTCTTGAGGGCGCGTAGGAGTCTAAAAAGTGTGACAGGCGAAAGCTTGCCCTTCGTTCCGTTGAGCGCGCGGCTCAACGACGGAAAACTCAATCCGAAAGAAACGACCTTGTCATTTTCGTCGCATATTACCTGAATGTATTTCATATCGATAAACAGCATAAACTGATCGACAATCTGCTTCTTCATATTCTCTGTAAATGGAACAGTTCCGTAGAGATGATTGTAGCTTTCGTCCAAGACGTTGAAAATTCCATCCTTGTACTTCTCGAGAAAAGCTATTTTGTTTTTTGCGGTGCCTAGGTGGAGATTGTATTTGCGAAAGACCATATCCTTAATGCGCACGATCTGCTCGGGAACCTTGTCAAGAGGGTAGATCTTGTACTCCAGCCAATCGACCTCCTTTGCATAGCCGCATTTTTCCACAAGCTTGCCGTAATAGTCATAATTGTACTGCTCCTCGAAGGTCGACATTTGGTCGAAGCCCTCGATAAGCAAGCCCTCTCTCTCCAAATCGGAAAAGCTCAAGGGGCCGCAAACGGTGTCCATTCCGTTCTCCTTCGCCCAGTCTTCTACGGCGCGAAACAATGCCGCTGCCGTCTTTTCGTCGTCGATACTGTCAAAGTGAGTGAATCTAACGCGTTTTTCATTGCTTTTTTCGTTGGAAGCGCGATGTAAAATTCCTTGAATTCTACCGACGGTCTTTCCGTCCTCGGTAGCTAAAAAGCACACCCACGAGCAGGTGTCGCCGTAGGTATAGTTAGGCTTAAACATATTCATTTCGTCCGCATACAGAGGAGGAACAAAATAAGGGCAGTTTTTATAAAGTCTTAGAGGAAAATTGACAAATTCCTTCATTTCTTTTTTTGTTTCGACTCTCTTGACAGATATCATATGCATAAACCTCGATTGTTATTGATTAGCTTGTCCGAACCTGCTTGTTACAAGCAAAATTCTCATACTTTGATTGAAAAGATGGACAACAGCAAAAAAATTATACCATTTTTTTATCCTCAATGCAAGTTTATTAGAGCTAATCCTCTCTTAATTTCTAAATTTATATTAAGTAACTGCTAATTAGTATTTCGGCGTGTGGATTTTTGAGAAGATAATTTTCTCAAACTTAATCACTTATAAATGCCCGATTAACAAAAAATACATTAACGAGGAATAATATGTAGTCGTAAAGATGATTATGTAAAAGATTGTCTTTTATGCGCATATTGCGCATATCGAACTATACCGCTTGCCATGTAAACGGAATAGATGAAGCAATAATCCGTATATAAGTACGCTTGAATTAATGCGCCAGGGAAGCATGTACGACTAATTTATACTTGACATTCTCATGCGCATATAATTAATTTACGAGAGGTGAAGTTTGAAAGAATATAGTGGTACAGCTTCGCACAGCGTGGTTTAATCGCGCTAAGTCACGTACGTTAATGTACGCTCCTGTAAGCACTCAAAACCCGACTGTAAGAAGTTGCACACTCTCTTCTTTCAAAAAATTTTGTGAAAGGAGTTAATGTATAGTATGAATAAGAAAAAGTATTTGTTAGTTGCTATATCCGTTATGCTCGTCGCATTCACGGTTATAGCCTCGGCGTGTGGAATAATCGATAATTTATTTGGAGACGAGGCGTTATCTGCTTATGAAATCGCGGTGGAGAATGGTTTTTCGGGAACCGAAGCCGAATGGCTTGCTTCACTTAAGGGCGAAAAGGGAGATAACGGGGAGAACGCCGTAAACGAGTCGTTGTACAAAGAAGCCGTGGAAAACGGTTACGAGGGAACATTTTTTGAGTTTTTGGAGGAGTACTTCGGATCGAGTGAAAGCAAGGGCTCGGTGGAATATGCTACTTCTGTGGGGTTGCTCTCGGCGGTATCCGTGTATTGCGATTTCACCGTAACTACAAAAGTTTATACGCCTTGGGGCTCACGCGATCAAACTGAAACGCAAACCTCGGCGGGAGCGGGCGTCATTTATGCCCTCGATAAGGAAGAAGGCGATGCTTACATAATAACAAACTATCACGTTGTGTACGATGTCGATTCTGACACGGGTATAAGCGAGGACATCCACGTGTACCTTTACGGCAGTGAACTGTCGGGGAAGGAAATTGCCGCAACCTATGTGGGCGGCTCTATGACGTATGATATTGCGGTTTTGAAAATCGATAACAGCGGCGTTTTGGCTAGCAGCGCAGCCAGAGCGTGCGACGTGGAGGACTCTAACGACATTGTGGCGGGAATGGACGTCATTGCGATAGGCAATCCCGAAGCAGAGGGCATATCGGCAACCGCCGGTATCGTGAGCGTGGATTCGGAATACATCACAATGACTGCCGCAGACGATGCAACGACAGTAAGATACAGAGTAATCCGCGTGGATTCGGCGGTTAACGGTGGCAACTCGGGCGGCGGTCTATATAACAGCGAGGGCAAGCTTATCGGCATCGTCAACGCAAAAGTGATCGACGATGAGGTGGAGAACATCGCCTATGCGATTCCCTCCAACATCGCAAGCTATTGTGCTCAAAACATTATCGCAAACTGCGACGATACGAATAAATCACCGATAAAATGCGTATTGGGCGTAACTCTGCAGATTGTCGACAGCTATGCGGTGTTTGACTCAAACACGCTGACCACGATGGTTGTCAATACCGTATCCATATCCGAAATCGCAACGAACGCTGATGCATTGGGATACCTTAAAACAGGTGACGTTATAAAAAGCTTTACCGTCAACGGCGTTACCATCGAGGTTAAGCGGTTGCACACGGTCGTGGATTATATGCTATTGCTGAAGGCGGGAGACGTTGTGACCTTCAACGTTACGCGCGGCGGCACCGAGGTTCAAGTAGATGTCACTCTTAAAACCACCCAAACGGTGAGTTAATTGCCGAATAACAGCAAGAAAATAAGACCTCCTTTTTAAGCTTGTAGGAGGCGCGGCGAAGGCGGCGGAAGGAATAGGCAGACGAATTTACCTATGAAACCTCGGCTTAGTGTGTGCGTTCGAACAAGCGATATATATAAATGGTACTACGCGCGGTTATGTTTTTTCTCCTAGTTCATTTTTTACGTAGTTGCGCCTCGGTATACGGGGATTGAAAAGATTAGCGATAGACGCACAAGCTGCGGTTTATCGACTCGATTGCGATTTTTCATGTGTCGCGACGAGTAAGACCTCCTGAGATAATCGAAACGATTCCCTTCGCGTGCAAGCCGCAGGACGACACCACCTGTGGCTTGTTTTTTTGCGCGTGTCTAAACAAAGTGAGAAAGAAAAGATTTTTCTTTGATAATATTTGTGGTACAACCTATGTTATATATTTAAATCAGTTTTTGATTGTTTACATGAATTTTTGTAGTGCAACTACGCCAAAATGCTGAAGTTGGGCTATATTAGAATAACCAGAGTGTTTTTCGTGGTGCAACTACGCCAAAATGCTGAAGTTTGGCGTTACATAGAATAACAAGATTAATTTATTGCATAGTGTCTCAATACCGATACAAGCTAGGAGAACTTATACTTATAAAACAGCAATTTATTAATTCTTATTCAGTTAATAAAATGCTTTAATTTAGTTATTTGGGCGACTATTATATTGACAAAGTCGATTGAATAGGTTAAAATGGCTGTGAGATGGGCGCGTTGGCGGTTTTTGCCGAATGCGCGCGATTATTTAGGAGGAAAGTATATGAAAAAAAGACTTATTGCTGTATTGCCGCTTATTTTGGCGGTTGCTTTGGTATTTGCTTTCTTGCCCGTTAACATGGTTAGCGCGGAAGAATTGCCGAATATGGAAGGACAAATTGTTATTCTTCATACCAACGACGTACATAGCCGTGTTGACGCCAACATGGGTTATGCAAGAGTTGCGACATTGAGAGAGTATTACGAAAGCTGCGGAGCCGAGGTTCTTATTATGGACGCGGGCGATGCTCTTCACGGACTGCCTTTTGCAAACGTTACCGAGGGCGAAAGCATTGTTAAGATTATGAACCTTGTGGGTTATGACTACTTTGCACCCGGCAACCATGACTACAACTATGGTTATGCAAGACTTGCAGAGCTTGCCAACGAGCTTAGCGCGACTACGCTTTGCGCAAACGTTGTTGATGAGGAAGGCGCAACCGTATTTGCCGCAAACAGTATTATCGAGCTTAACGGAATGAAGATCGGTATCTTCGGATTGACCTCACCCGAAACAAAGACAAAGTCACACCCGAATAACACCGCAGGCTTGACATTCGAAGCTTTTACTAAGGTTTGTCAGGAACAGGTTGCCGCTCTTGAAGCTGAAGAATGCGACCTTATCATTGCTTTGGGACACGCAGGAATCGATAGCGAGAGCGAGCCCAACACCAGCTACACCGCAATAGCCAACTGTGACGGAATCGATCTGTTTATCGACGGACACAGCCACAGCACGTTTACCAATGGAGAAATGGTTAACGACACTTTACTTGTAAGCACAGGTGAATACCTTTCAAACATCGGCGTTGTCATTATCGACGGCGAGGGCAATATGACCGCTTCTTTGGTCGGCGATAAAACCGCTGTTGCACCCGATGCGGATGTAAGCGCATTAATCCTTCAAATCGGCGAAGAAGTAAATGAGATGATGTCGGCTGTTATCGGCGAAACTCCCTATTTGCTCGACGGAACGAGAGCTCCCGGCGTTAGAACGCAGGAAACAAACCTTGGAAATTTGGTTGTTGACTCTATGCGTTATGCTGCAAAATCCGACATTGCTTTCACCAACGGCGGAGGAATCCGTGCGACAATCAAAGCGGGTGAAATCACCATGCTTGACGTGAACACCGTGCTTCCTTTCGGAAATACCGTTGTAAGCAAGACCATCACTCTTGACATTGTGAGACAAGTTATTGAGCTCGGTATCAAATCCACGCCCAATGCTGCCGGCGGATTCCCTCAGGTTTCGGGAATGTCTTACGCATATGATGCATATCGTCCCGCTGGAAGCAAGCTTATCAGCTTAACAATCGGCGACGACCTTGTTTGGACGATCGACGGCGGATACAAGGAAGGCTTCACGGGTGAGTACACACTGTCTTGCGCAACCAACGACTTCTTGGCGGCAGGCGGCGACGGCTACGACATGCTTGGTGCACTTCCCGAATTGGGACTTGCCGGAGCAATGGATGAGGAGCTTGTTAAGTACATTCAAGCTTTGACTGCAGGCGATATTGATGTTACCTGGGATAATTATAAGGCAGCCGAAGGCAGAATCAAACAAGCCAAAATGCTTACTTACTATGTTCTCGACGGAAATGCTTACGTTGTTTACGACAACGGTCAAACCGTTTGCTACGGCTCCATAAAGGGAGAGCAAGGCGAACAGGGCGAACAAGGCGAGCAGGGTGAACAAGGCGAAACCGGCAGAACCGGCGGTTGCGGACCTGTTGCAGGCGGCACGACCGGAACGGGAACGGGTATCGGCATCGGTATCTTGGCTCTTGCTTCGGTTATCGGCGTTGCCCTCATCGTAAGAAGAAGGCAGGTTGCTTAATAAATTGCAATTATTCGAATCGTCTGCTCTTTGTGCGGTAATATTTAATAGATTAACCGCACGCAAGTGATATACGATAATTAATGCAGATTTGCATCCGATTCTCAGATTAAGCGATATATAGCTTTGGTTTTGTGAATTGGTTCAACAAGAACATTAAAAGAGGGAAGGCCCGTTTGGGCTTTCCCTCTTTTTTAGGAAGTAACAATGTGAACGACTTTCTTACCTTATTGCTTGAGAAGGTGTAATGTTGGAAGTAAGAAATGGGGCGACTTACTTTATTTTAGACTAATTGAAGGTTTTAAAGTAGGTAGCAAGAAAGTGAACGGCTTACCTATCTTTTGTAGGGGCGAACCTCGTTCGCCCGCTTGTAATTTTCGCGCACAACCATAAATAATATATGCATGCGGTTTAAGGGCGAACGCATCAGTTTTTCCCTGCGCAGTCCCTACAAGGAAATTTTATTCGGTTGAAAGGAACCCCTTACGCGCGTAAGTCTGAAAAAGCGCTTAGTTGTCACCCAACCAAAATCTGACTTGCTTAAGAAGGTCGGTAAGGATTTCGGCGTGTCTTTGCTCGTCAAGGGCGATACGCTCGAAAAGAGCCTTCAGGCTTTCGTTTTCCACGGCTTTTGCAGCCAAAAGGTATGCCTCGTATGCTTTTTCCTCCTCGACAATGTCAAATTCGAGAATCCTGACTATGTTTGTAAGGTAGTTTACCCACGTTCCCGAAAGAGGATTGTTTTGGCTGTCGGCGTAGATAGGGTTGCCGCCAAAATCGAGTATGGCTGATGCAAGCAAATCCATATGATGCATTTCGACTGTGCCGATTTTTATCAAAATGTCTGCTATTTCTTTGTTTACTTGGTCGGAAACGAAGTGCTGATAGGAGTAGTTAAGTATGGCGACGACCTCGCTATGCCGCGATGAGTAGAGCTGTTGTATTATTTTCACCGTGGCGGGTGATGCCGTTGCCCCTTCTATTTCGGGATAGGGCTTGTCGATAGTTACACTTTCTGGAATGTTGAACATTTTGCCTCCTTGTGCCGATTACGCTTTGCAGGTTTGACGAGTATGGCACGCTGTCCTGCCTTTCGGTTCTAAGTGCTTAAGCTGTCCTCGGCGTTGATTTTTTAGCGTTTTTGTGTCTTGTCGCCTCTTGCAGCGAGTAATGTCGACTTTCGTACTTAAGCGTGCTCAAACGCTCAAAAATCGAATGGGAAATGCTGCCTTTATGCGGCAAGGCTTTGCTCTTTTCATTATATGCGGCTAAATTCGGGATAAGACTATGCCACGCAAATCGGGGTGAGGTTTTTGCGTAAGCGAGGAAAGCGAAAAGGCGCCATAATATATATGTGCCTCGCATTGCTTTTTATTTCTTTGCCGATGGTCGAGCCTTTTATAAGCAGCTTTTTGCCGCGCAGTCGATATTTATCGAGTATTTTGGATCTGCTTTGTGCGAATAAACGATATAATAAGTAAACGTTGCAATAAATTACACTAAAAATGATTTTATAAGCGATAAATTCAGTAAAAAAATTGCTCATAAATTTGCTGTCAACACTTGACAACAAAGGCTCAAATGTGTATTATGTCTAGGGTTGCGGAAGAACCCGAAACCTCGGTATATTTTCAGTCGGCGTGGTGGTTGCGTTTGCGTTTGCCGATGTTTAAGGTGGCACGTCTTGGGCGGCTGTTGCGTGTGATTGACACGGAGGAGACAGATGTTAAAGAACAGAAACTTAATTGCACCAAATGATTTTACTAATCAAGAACTCAACGAAATTTTACTTCTGGCTCGGGAGATTGTTAATCGTCCCGATTTTTTTTGCAAAAAAGCCGAAGGAAAAATACTTGCAAGCCTATTTTACGAGCCTTCCACGAGGACAAAGTTTTCTTTCGATACCGCGATGTTAAGGCTGGGAGGTCAGGTAATCGGCTTTTCCGACCCCTTGACTTCATCGACTGCCAAGGGGGAAACGGTTGCCGACAGTGCAAAGACTATTTCTAAATACGCCGATATAATAGTGGTACGCCATCCAAAAGAGGGTACCGCTTTATTAATGAGCAAATATGCGGAATGTCCGGTAATTAATGCGGGTGACGGAGGGCATCAGCACCCCACGCAAACCCTTACCGACCTACTTACCATTGCATCCAACAAGAGCAGTCTATGCAACCTGAAGATCGGTGTTTGCGGCGATTTGAAATTCGGAAGGACCATTCATTCGCTTGTGACCTGTCTTTCGGGCTTCGAGGGCAACAGCTTTGTGTTTATATCCCCCGAGGAGTTAAGAATGCCCTCATACATCAAAGAAAAGGTTGCGGAGAAGGGAAAGAGCTTTATAGAGACCAACGACCTCGAAGCGGCAATCGGAGATTTGGATATACTATATATGTCCAGAGTGCAGCGCGAAAGATTTGTCAGCGAGGAAGAGTATTTAAGATTGAAGGATTACTTCATCCTAACCGCCGACAAGATGGCTTTGGCAAGGAAAGATATGATCGTTATGCACCCGTTGCCCAGAGTAAACGAGATTGCCACCGAGGTAGATGCCGATCCCAGAGCCAAGTACTTCGATCAGGTCAAATTCGGAATGTATGTTAGAATGGCATTGATAATGAAGCTGTTGGGATTGGACGAAAGTACGCCCGAGGAGGACAAATAATCATGATTAACGTATCAAAGCTTAAAAAGGGAATCGTCATCGATCACATAACGGCGGGAACGGGCTACAAGCTGTTTTCGCAACTGCATTTGGACGAATTGGACGATGTAGTAGTATTAATGAGAAATGTTGACAGCAGGAAAATGGGCAAAAAGGATTTGATTAAAATCGAAACCGATTTGGCATTGGACTTTACTGTTTTGGGATTAATCGATCCGGGAATTACCGTAACCTACGTCGAGGACGGCAACAGAATCAAAAAGGTTAAGCTTACACTGCCCGAAAAGGTCGAGGGAATCCTTAAGTGTCACAATCCTCGTTGTATAAGCAATACCGAAAAGCTTGAAAGTACAACCTTCTACCTCGTGGACGCCAAGAAAAAAGAATACGCCTGCGAGTACTGCGAAGCAAGAACTCAACTGTAACAAAGGAAACCGACCAATTTGCAATTATCGGTTCGGCGAAAAACGGTGTGCCATTGCTTATTGAACGAGAAGCAAGAACTCAACTGTAACAAAGGAAAACCGACCAATTTGCAATTATCGGTTCGGCGAAAAACGGTGCGCTATTGCTTATTGAACGAGAAGCAAGTACGCATATATAATTAATTGGCTAGTGGCTTATATATACAGCTGCTGTAAAAAATGAGAGTAAAACTTAAGAACGCGAATATAATCGATTCTTTCCAATGCACGTTCGGTGACGTTACGATTAACGGTGGTATGATCGAACACTGCAAGAGCAGGAACGAAGCTTGCGATTATGAGGTGGATTTGCACGGGCTTGCGCTTTTGCCGGCATTTGCCGACACGCACTGTCATTTAAGGGATCCCGGGCAGACATATAAGGAAGATATGGAAAGCGGAATGAGGGCGGCGCTTCGTGGCGGGTACACCTGCGTGTGTGCGATGGCGAACACCTCGCCCGTCATTTCCACGGCGGAGGCGGTAAGAGCCAACCTTGAAAAGGCGAAGGAGCTTAAGCTATGCAAGCTTGTGCAGGCTTGCGCTGCGGGCGAAAACCTAAAGGACATTGATTTCGTGGATTTTGCCACGGCTTCGGCGGCAACAAGGGTAATGAGTAACGACGGCAACACCATATTCAGCGATGCTTTTATGCGCGGCTTGCTTGAGGCTTCGGCAAAATACGACTTTGTCATAAGTACGCACTGCGTTCCCGAAACGGAGATAGTCAAAAGAGATCTGAAGCTTCTTGCCGAGGTCGGGGGCAATCTGCACATTGGGCATATAAGCTTGGCAAGCACACTGGACGAGATCAAACGGGCGAAGGATTCGGGCTTGGCGTTTACCTGCGAGGTAACCGCGCATCACCTTTTCGGATACGAATGCGACTACAAGGTGAATCCGTCTTTGGCGACCGCGCGGGACGTGGCGGCTCTTATCGAGGGAACAAGGGAAGGTTATATAGATTGTCTATGCACCGACCACGCGCCACACTCGTCCGAGGACAAGCAAAAGGGCATGGCGGGCATTTCGGGAATAGAATACGCCTTTTCTATCTTCAACAAGGTTTTTGCCGAAAACGGCATCAGTACTAGGACGCTGTGCAGAATGCTTTCGCTCAACCCGAGAAAGGTATTAAAAATGTCGGGAGGCAAAATCGAACAAGGCAACGTAGCAGACCTTGTTGCCGTGGATTTAACCAGAGCAAATTGCATAAACGCGGCACAAATGACCTCGAGGTCGCACAATACGCCCTTTGACGGGCGGCAGACACTCGGCGAGGTCGTCTTTACAATGTCGGACGGAATAATCAAATTCTCCGACGGGGAGTTGGATATTCCCAAATGCTTACAAAAAGCTTAAGCAGATGAGCTTGCCGATAACGCAAAGCAAATTAATGAGTTGCATAAGGTTACGCGTAAAAGGCGGTTGTGCAAACACGCACAAATGTATAAATAAGGTTGCGAGTAAAGGCGGTTGTGCATACACGCATCTTTGTATTAATTACGCAAATACGCGTGAATTTATGCAGAGACTTGAAAATAATTCATCGCAGATAGCGAGCTACGTGTATCTTGCCTTAGTTGTGTATGTCTATTTACACTCCCTTCGGTCAAAGAGCCACCTGTTGCCCGCTTGGCGCGACTTTTTCCAAAGAGGTTTTTTTGATAGAGGTTAAGTAATGAATATGATAATCGACAAGCTATATGAAGCGGCGGTGCAAAATTCGGCGGTATGTATCGGATTGGATACGATTTTAAAATATCTGCCCGACTGTATCGCAAAAAGCGGGTTGAGCGATTGCGACAAGCTGTTTGCGTTTAACAAGGAGATAATCGACAAGACTTATGATATTGTTGCCTGTTACAAGGTGCAAATCGCCTGTTATGAGAGCTTGGGAGTTGTCGGACTTGCGGCATATCGGTCGACCTTGGAGTACGCAAGGAGCAAGGGCTGTGTGGTGATTGCCGATGTAAAGCGCGGCGATATCTTCTCCACGCAGGAGCAGTACGCAAAGGCGCACCTGTCGGGCGACTTCGAAGCGGACATTGTTACGTTAAATGCGTATATGGGCGAGGACACGATAATACCCTTTGAAAAATATCTGGGCGATAAGGGCTTGTTCGCGCTTGTCAAGACGTCCAATCCGAGCGGAAAGGACTTTCAGGATCTTGAGCTTATAAGCGGCGAACCGCTTTATATCGCGGTGGGACGCAAGGTTTCCGAGTGGGGTGAAAGGTCCCTCGGAAGCTGTGGCTTTTCCAATATAGGCGCGGTTGTCGGTTGTACCTATCCGAAGGAGTTTGCGGCGCTCAAAAAAGTTATGCCACGGACGTTCTTCCTCGTTCCCGGTTACGGAGCGCAGGGCGGAAGCGCGGCAGACCTTGCAGAGATCTTTGGCGACGGCGTTTGCGGTGTTGTCAATTCCTCGAGGCAAATCCTCTGCGCATATAAGGGAAAGGGCGACGATGACTTTGCCGCATATTCGAGAGCGGAAACGCTCAAAATGGCGGCAGACCTTAAAAGTGTGATAGGTAAATAGGGAATCGAGCTGTCCGATAAGAGAAACGCGAACGCAACAAAGCGAAGAGGGAGATTATGGAGTACGGCAAGGTTAGAGTTAAATCCAATTACAAGCTCAGCGACGGAGTTTTCATACTGTCGGCAGAGGGCGCGGAGCTGCCCAAGCAGGCAGGTCAATTCTATATGCTCAAAGCATCGGACTTTTCCGAGCCTTTTTTGCCTCGTCCTATAAGCGTTTTCGATGTGAGGGACGGTTGCGTGGACTTTTTGATCGAGGTCGTCGGCAAAGGAACGCAAGCTTTGATGAGCTTAAAGGCGGGCGATGAGTTGGAGATGTTCGGTGCGTTGGGCAACGGCTTTCCCGATGAAAAACGCGACGCCGTGTTAATCGGAGGCGGAACGGGTTGCGCTCCGCTGTTGTATTTGGCTAAAACCTTGGGTAAGCGCAAGACGATTTACTTGGGATTTAATCAAAGGGATGCGGTTTCGGACTACTTGCTCGAACGGTTCGACGGTATTTGCGACAAAGTAGTAGTAATTTACGGCGGTTTTGTTACCGAGGATGTGATTTACTCCGAGGATGCCGTATATTACGCCTGCGGAAGAGAAGCGATGATGAAGGTTTTGAAGCAAAAAGCCGACGATTTTGGCACGAAAATGTACCTTTCATACGGAAACAGAATGGCTTGCGGCGTGGGTGCGTGTGTTTGTTGCGTGGTCAAAACCGTTGACGGCAATAAACGAGCCTGCAAGGAAGGCCCCGTATTCGACAGTCGCTTGTTGGTTTGACTTTGCTCAATCGCGGCGGTCAACGTGCGGTATGCGGAAGCTATATTGCAAAGCCGTTTTCGATAGTGACAATAAAATATAAGTCTGTGCATTGATTTGATTATTGAGTTTATCCAAAGCGCAGGTTCAGTTGCGTTTTCTGTTGAAGTCGGTATTGCAGTTAATGCATATTTATGCTTTTGAAAAGGAAAGGAATACTATGAACGTATTGGAAACGACATTTGCGGGCGTAAAGCTTAAAAATCCCGTTATTACGGCTTCGGGGACATTCGGGTTCGGCGAGGAGTATAACGAGCTTTATGATGTCGGCAGTTTGGGCGCGATTACGGGAAAGGGCTTAACGCTTTTGTCGAGCGAGGGCAACGACGGTGTGAGAGTTTGGGAAACTCCCTCGGGAATGCTGAACAGCGTGGGACTTCAAAACATCGGCGTGCGCAAATTCGTCGAGCAGAGCCACAAAATGCGCCGATTCGGAACTGTCGTTATCGCAAATCTCGGCGGACACAGCACGGAGGAATACCTTGAAGCGGCGGAAATTCTCAACGCGGCGGACATCGATATTCTTGAGCTTAATGTTTCCTGTCCAAACATCAAAAGCGGCGGAATGCAGTTCGGCGCAAATCCCGAATTGCTGTACAAGCTGACCGCAGAGGTAAAGGAAATAACGCGATTTCCGATGATTGTAAAGCTGACTCCAAATGCTCGGAACATTGTCGAAGCTGCACAGGCGGCGGAGTCCGCGGGTGCGGAGGGAGTGAGTCTTGTCAATACCTTTTTGGGTATGGCGATCGACACCGAAAGCAGGAAAGCGGTGTTTGATAATGTTTACGCAGGACTCTCGGGAGCGGCTATTATGCCGATTGCCCTAAGAATGGTTCATCAGGTAGCCAAAGCGGTGAAAATCGATGTTTTGGGTATGGGTGGCATTTGCACGACGAACGACGCCTTGCAATTTATTATGGCGGGAGCCAAAGCCGTCGCCGTAGGAAGCGCGTGCTTTGCAAATCCGACCGCGCCATTGCAAATAATCGAGGGTTTAAACGACTACTGCGCCAAGCACGGCTTGAAAAACATCGGCGAAATAAGAGGAATTGTTTAAGCGTTGCTTTGTGCCGTTTGTATGCGAAAGGGCATTATTGCATATGCGCAACAAGAGGGATTGTGAAAGCGTTGCTATAGCAAACAACGTGGATTAAATTATCGGCATTATAATTTCGGAGCGAAAGTCGTTTATTTTAAGAGGTGAGTTATGGAATATATAGGAAAGGAAAAAGAGGTTTACGATATATTAAAGCAAACCGAGGCATTCTTGGAGGGGCATTTCCTGCTTTCGAGCGGACTGCACAGTGCGGGCTACTGCCAATGTGCAAAGCTTTTGCGGTATCCACAGCTTGCCGAAAGGGTTTTAAAAACGGTTGCCGAGCAGGTTAGAAACGTTGCGGTTGACGTAGTTTGCGGACCTGCCATGGGTGGCGTCATCGTCAGCTATGAATTGGGCAGGCAGCTTGGAAAGGAGAGCATCTTCACCGAGCGTGTGGACGGTGTAATGCAGCTTCGCCGCGGATTTACCGTAGAAAAGGGAGCAAAAGTCCTTATCACCGAGGACGTCGTTACCACGGGAAAGTCCACAATGGAAACAGTGAAAGCCCTTACCGATATGGGCGCGGACGTGGTCGGCGTTTGCTGCATAGCAGACAGGCGCGGAGACGGTTGCGTGTTGGAATTGCCCGTGTATTCTGCAATAAGGCTTTACATCGCGACATATGCGGCGGAGGACTGTCCGTTGTGCAAGGAGGGCAAGCCCTTGGTTAAGCCGGGAAGTCGCAAGGAATTGTCGGTTGGTAATAGATAGTAGATAGATTACAGTAGATGGATAAAAGTAATACAGATTAAGTTAGCAGTCGACAGCAGATGAATAATATTGGCAGTTGGCAAAAACGGGAGATAAACAATATGAAATGTATTGCAATCGTAATGGGAAGCAAGAGCGATTTGAACATCGCAAAGAAGGCAATCAAAATATTGGACGATTTTGATGCGCCCTATGCGGTGAGAGTTATTTCGGCGCACAGATCACCAATCGAGGCAATTGACTTTGCCCGTAACGCGTACGACAACGGCTTCGGCGCGATAATTGCAATCGCAGGAAAGGCGGCGCACTTGGGCGGCGTTTTGGCTTCAAGCACTGCTCTGCCTGTTATCGGCGTTCCCGTTTCGGCAAGCGAATTGGACGGAATGGATGCACTGCTTTCAACGGTGCAAATGCCGTCGGGCGTTCCCGTGGCTACCGTTGCTATAAACGGAGGTGCAAATTCCGCGCTGCTTGCCCTTCAAATGCTTGCTATCGACGACCAAGATCTTTATAATAAACTGGTCGAGTATAAAGAGGAAATGAGCGTAAGCGTTCAAGACGACGATGACGAAATAAGGCAAATGTACGTCAAGTAGCGACTCGCACGAATAAGCAAGCAAATCGATAAAAAAGGCACAGATATTAATACGATAAATTAGTAAGTGAGCATAATTTACTGCCCACGGACTTTTTATTTTTAAAAACAGAAAGGAGAAGAATATGGAACTAGTTTACAAGGGAAAGACGAAGAATGTGTACAAGAAAGACAACGGAAATTATGTGTTGAAGTTTAAGGACGATGTGACGGGCGAAAACGGTGTTTTCGATCCTGGCGCAAACACGGTCGGACTAAGTATCGAGGGCGTAGGAAACATTAATTTGAGAATGTCCGTATTTTTCTTTGAAAAGCTTAAGAAAATGGGAATCGAAACCCACTACATTTCGGCGGATTTATCGGATAACACAATGGAGGTTTTGCCCGCGAAGGTTTTTGGCAAGGGACTTGAGGTTATTTGCAGGCGCAGAGCGGTGGGAAGCTTTTACCGCAGATACAGTGCTTATGTTGAGGAGGGCGCGTTGCTGCCTTACTACGTCGAGATGACCTTTAAAGACGATGATAAGGGAGATCCGTTGGTAACTCAGCAGGGCTTGGAAGTGCTTAACGTAATGTCAAAGAGTCAGTATGAGGCAACCGAAGCCCTGACAAAAGCTATCACCGAGGTGGTAAACGAGGTAATGGAAGAAAAGGGAATGGAGCTTTACGACATCAAGTTCGAATTCGGTTACTACGGAGATAAGGTAATACTAATCGACGAGATAGCTTCGGGAAATATGAGAGTCTACAAAGACGGCAAATATATACAGCCCTTGGTTTTGTCCGAGCTGTTTTTTAAGTAGGCATTGAGGTATGAAAATGCAGAAATTACATGAAGAATGCGGAGTTTTCGGAATCGCCGGAAACACGAAAAGCGGAGTTGCCCCCTTGACGTACTACGGACTTTTTGCCCTTCAGCACAGAGGACAGGAGAGTGCGGGAATTGTGGTAAACGACAACGGCGACTTCCGCTCATACAAGGACGTCGGACTTGTCAACGACGTGTTCACTCAAGAAGTAATGGACAGACTAGGCGAAGGAAATATGGCGATCGGACACGTCAGATACGGTACCGGTGTACATTCGCGCCTAAATTCCCAGCCGATTGTGGTTAATCACATGATGGGCAAGATGGCTATCGCTCACAACGGAAACATAACCAACGCCGATGAGCTTCGGAACGAGTTGGAGATGAACGGAATGATTTTCCACACCTCAAGCGATACCGAGCTTATCGCATATATGATTATCAGAGAGCGGCTGCACACAGACACGCTTGAAGAAGCAATCAGGTTGGCGATGCCGCACATAAAGGGTGCGTATTCTCTTATCATAATGTCGCACAACAAGCTTATCGGAGTTAGGGACGGTTACGGCTTCAGACCTCTTTGCATAGGCAGAATGAAGGACAAAAGCTATGTTTTGGCATCCGAAAGCTGCGCTTTGGATGCGGTTGACGCCAAATTCGTCCGCGATGTAAAGGCAGGTGAAATCGTGGTGTTTGACGGAGAAAATATGAGTAGCGTTTGTGACCACTGTGGCAAAAAGCCCAAGTCGCTGTGCGTGTTCGAATACATTTACTTCGCACGGCCCGATTCGGTCATCGACGGCTGTTCGGTGCAAAAAGCCAGAAACAGAGCAGGCGAGTTGTTGGCAAAAGCCTATCCCGTCGAAGCCGACGTTGTAATCGGTGTTCCCGATTCGGGATTGGATTGTGCAATCGGCTATGCCAAGGAATCCGGCATACCCTACGGCGTGGGCTTTATCAAGAACAAGTACATCGGCAGAACCTTTATCGCACCCGGACAGAAAAAGAGAGAGGAGAGAGTGCGAATCAAGCTTAATCCCGTTACCGAAACTGTTAAGGGAAAGAGAGTCGTGCTTATCGACGATTCCATTGTGCGCGGAACGACCAGCGCACGTATAGTAAAGCTTTTGCGCGAAGCCGGTGCCAAGGAAGTGCATATGCGTGTCAGCGCGCCTCCCTTCATTAATCCTTGCTTTTACGGCACGGACATAGCATCAAAGGACGTCTTGATTGCCTGTACACACACTCTTGACGAGATTGTAAAGAAAATCAACGTAGACAGCTTGGGCTATTTGAGCTTGGAGGACGCCAAGAAAATCGCGCAGGGTGGCGAGTGTGGCTATTGCACGGCTTGCTTCGACGGAGAATACCCCGAGGTTTAACAGCTACGATTTGGTGCGTGATATCGAGTAAAGTTGCGTATTTGTGTAATCGTTACGATAATTGGCTTTACAATGATAAACGTAACGTTGCGTATGCCATAACTAAATAAAGTAGGTACGAATTAGTACCTTTCGTAACGCCGGTAAAAAGGCTAAGACATATGCAAATAAAAAGGCTAAGCCGTTTGTTAGTAAAAAGGCAAAGCCGTTAAGATAGATATAAAAATAGTAATATAAGCCGTAGATTTTGTGGTAATTATAAGAAACGAACAAAAGGAGCGCGTATGAAATCGCATAGTGAAAGTTACAAGCAAGCCGGTGTAGACATCACCGCAGGTTACAAATCGGTCGAGCTGATGAAACAGCATATCGCAAGAACCAAGACTGTCGAGGTTTTGGGTGGAATCGGCGGATTCGGCGGAATGTGTATGCCCGATTTGACTGGTATTTCCCAACCCGTGCTGGTGAGCGGCACCGATGGCGTCGGAACCAAGCTTAAAATCGCATTTTTGACAGGCAAGCACGACACTGTGGGCATTGACTGCGTGGCTATGTGCGTAAACGACATTATATGTGCAGGCGCGCGCCCTCTGTTCTTTTTGGACTATATCGCGTGCGGCAAGAACTTCCCCGAGAGGATCGAAAGCCTTGTAAAGGGCGTTGCCGACGGCTGTGTTATGAGCGGTTGCGCTCTTGTCGGAGGAGAAACAGCCGAAATGCCGGGTTTTTACGCAGTGGACGAATACGACATTGCGGGCTTTGCCGTGGGAGTCGTGGATAAGGACAAGATGCTTAATAAGAGCGATGTGGTTTGCGGTTGCAAGCTGATAGCCTTGCCCTCGTCGGGCGTCCACTCCAACGGCTTTTCTCTAATAAGAAAGGTTTTGGACGTTGAAAACAGAGATCTTTCCTTACCGATAGCCGAACTCGGCGGCAAGAGCTTGGGTGAAGAACTGCTTACGCCCACGCGCATTTACGTCAAGCCGATTTTGGAGCTTTTAAAGCAAGTAAAAATTTGCGGCATTTCGCATATTACAGGCGGAGGATTTTTCGAAAACATTCCGCGTTGTATGGAGAACGGGTTGGGCGCGAGAATTTACCGCGGCTTGGATATTCCTCCGATTTTCGACTACATTCGAAAGTGCGGCGACATTTCCTTAAGGGATATGTACAACACCTTCAATATGGGCGTGGGTATGGTTATCGCCGTTCGCCCCGAGGACGAGGATAAGAGCTTGCGCGTATTGAGCGATTGCGGCGAAAAGCCCTTTGTTTTGGGCGAAGTAGTAAGCACCGACGAAGGCGTTATATTTGACGATGCGTTACTTTAAAATTAAGGCAAGCCGCTATTAGACAACGCGCGAAAAAATGGCTGTTAGGCAACGGAGAAGGTGCAAAACCGTGCATTTGCCTATGCTATGGCGCGATTGCATTATATGTGAGGATGATATGGAAAAGACAAGGATTGCCGTGTTGGTATCGGGCGGCGGAACAAATTTACAGGCATTGATTGACCGAAGCGATGTGATTTTAAACGGTGAGATTGTGTTGGTGGTGTCCGATCGCAAGGCTTACGCGACCGAAAGGGCACAAAAAGCGGGAATCGAGGCTCAAACACTTGTAAAAGGCAAGGATTTTGCAGAAAATCTGTTGAAGTTGCTCAAAAGCAGGCGAATCGAGCTGATTGTGCTTGCAGGCTTTTTGAGTATATTGAGCGGCGAAATTCTAACAGAATACCGAGGCAAAATTATTAACGTTCATCCGTCGCTTATTCCAAAGCACTGCGGCAAGGGATTTTACGGGCTGAAGGTGCATGAGGATGTGCTCAACTGCGGCGATGCCGTTACCGGTGCGACCGTGCATATGGTAAACGAGGTGACCGACGGCGGCAGAATTCTTGTGCAAAGAAGCTTGGAGGTGTATGAGAGCGACACTCCCGAAGCCCTTCAAAAGAGAGTAATGGAAAGGTGTGAGTGGAAGCTGTTGCCGAAAATGACCGAGAACGAGGCAAAGCGCATTGCATATGCCAAAAGCGGTGCAAAGCTCTGTTGCGAAAGCTTTGAGGGACTGCTTGCGAGCAATTCCTATCCGGGCAGAGGCGTTGCAATAGGTAAAACGCCCGACGGCAGTAGCGACGTCATTGTGTATTTCATTATGGGTAGGAGCTTCAACAGCCGCAACCGCGCTTTTGTCGAGAGCGACAGGGGCGTTGACATTGTCTTTTTGCATCCCGACAAGGTAGAGGACGCGTCGCTGGTGTTTTACTCGCCGATCGTGTTTGAAAAGGGCTATGCGATTGTAACCAACGGCGATCAAACGGACACGATTGCCGATTTTGTGCGTGACGGCGATCAAACTCCCTTTGTTAACGCTCTGCTCACGCGGACTTACGAGCCCGATAATCCCAACTTTACGCCCCGAATCAGCGGTATAATATACCCGAATGGCGGTGTTTACGGTGATTTCTCGCTTTCAATGCTCAAGAGAAACGCTTTCGGCGAGAGCGAGAGGGATTTTTACAATTTTGGTTTTGAAAACGGCTTCGGAAGGTTCATTCACACCTACGAAAGCGACGGCAACCCCTTGCCGACCTACGACAAAGAACCGCATCTCGTAGACGTCGAAAACGACATCGATGCATATGCCGAAAAGCTTTGGAACAGCCTTAATCCCGACAACAAAGTCGCGCTTGCCGTCTGCTACATCGACGTAAAAACAAGAAACCGCAAAATTGTTATAAAGAACAAAGCGTAGGAAAACGAGCCGATCGGTTGATATTAACGGCGGAACACAGGCTTGTTATAAAGAACAAGGTGTAGGAAAACGACGAACGCAAAATTGTTATTAAGAACAAGGCGAAGACAAACGATGCCGACCGTTAAGTTTAAATAAATCGGAAATCATTATTCAATCGCTATTTGCTTACAACGGACAAGAGAGCAAAAGCGGTTGGACACAAATCTGAAAATGCAAAGTAATCATGATACTGAAAGGAATAGAAAAATGAAAGAATTGCAGTTGAAATACGGAGTTAATCCCAACCAAAAGCCGTCGCGCGTATTTATGGAAAGCGGCGAATTGCCCTTTACGGTGATTAACGGCAACCCCGGATACATTAATCTTTTGGACGCGCTAAACAGCTGGCAGCTCGTGAAGGAGTTGGAGCGCGCGACAAACAAGGTATGCGCGGCATCGTTTAAGCACGTCAGTCCCACAAGTGCGGCTTTGGGTAAAATACTGCCCGAAAGCCTGAAAAGGGCGTGTTTTTGCACCGATGTGGCAAATCTTGACGATTCGGAGATTGCTTGCGCCTATGCAAGGGCGAGAGGAACGGATGCTATGAGCAGCTTCGGCGACTTTATTGCGCTTAGCTGTGAGTGCGACGAAATTTGCGCCGAGGTTATCAAGCGTGAGGTCAGCGACGGAATTATCGCGCCCTCGTATTCTCCCAAGGCTTTGGAGATTCTTGCGGGGAAGCGCAAGGGCGGATATACGATTATCCAAATGGATAAGAATTACCAGCCCGAGCAAATCGAGCGCAAGCAGGTTTTCGGTGTAGTTTTCGAGCAAAAGCGCAACGATTGCGTTATCGACAAAAGCTTGCTTAACGACATTGTAACCGCGAATAAGACCTTGCCCGAAAGCGCGAAGGACGACCTTTTGGTGGCTTTGGTCACCCTAAAATACACGCAATCCAACAGCGTTTGCTACGCCTTTGACAGTCAGGCGATAGGTGTCGGAGCCGGTCAGCAATCGCGTATTCACTGCACGCGGCTTGCGGGCAACAAAGCCGACCTTTGGTTTTTGCGCCAACACCCCAAGACACTGGCTTTGGAGTTTAAAGAGGGACTCAAACGCGCGGACAAAAATAACGCAGTGGATTACTACCTTTCGCCTGATTGCTTTGAGCTTGAAAACAGAGAGGTTTGGGAGCGGTACTTTAATTCCGCGCCGATTTTGCTTTCCGAAAAGGCAAAGAAGGACTACATCGCGGGAATCAAGGGCGTGTCGCTTGCAAGCGATGCTTTCTTCCCCTTTGCCGACAATATCGAAAGAGCCGCCAAAAGCGGTGTAAGCTACATTGCCCAGCCCTGCGGCTCGGTGGGAGACGACGTCGTTATCGCCGAGTGCAACAAGCATGACATTGTGATGGCGAAAACGGGCTTGCGCCTTTTCCACCATTGATAAAGAAGTGTTATTGCGCGAAGGCTTGCTATTAAGCTGCTTCCGATTCGGCGAAGTAGAAATGGCAAGACATTTGGGTTAGAGGAGCTATAATGGATAATTCGAATAAGAAGCTGACGGTTGCTGTTATCGGCGGAGGCGGTCGGGAGTATGCTATCGCCAAAAGAATAAGCGAAAGCGAAAGGACGGGCAAGCTTTATGTCATTCCCGGAAACGGCGGAATGGATTTTGCCGAGTGCGTAGCGATAACTGCGACCGATGTCGAGGGCGTATGCGCCTTTTGCGTAAAAAACGATGTGGATTTCGTTGTGGTCACGCCCGACGATCCGTTGGCTTTGGGAATGGTTAACGCGTTGGAGAGCCGTGGTATCGACTGCTTCGGCTGTACGAAAGAGAGCGCTATCATCGAGGCGAGCAAGGCTTTTGCCAAGGATTTTATGAAAAAATACAGCATACCCACCGCCGACTACCGCATTTTCGACAATGCCGCAAATGCCTTGAGCTATTTGGAGCAGACAAGCTATCCCACGGTGATAAAAGCCGATGGTTTGGCTTTGGGAAAGGGCGTAATTATCGCATCGGATAAGGCTCAAGCGGTTGCAGCCGTACATTCGATAATGGAGGAAAAAGCCTTCGGAAACAGCGGAAACACCATAGTTATCGAGGAATTTTTAGAGGGTGCGGAGATAAGCTTGCTCACGCTTACCGACGGCAAAGCCGTGGTATGCTTGCCTGCGTCGATGGATCACAAAAAGGTGTTCGATGGCGACGAGGGGCTTAACACCGGCGGCATGGGGGCGGTCGCACCCAATCCTTATTTTACTCCCGACGTGCAAAAGGAGTGTTTGGAAAAGATTGTTTTTCCCACGGTCGAGGGCATGAAAAAGGAGGGCAGAACGTTTGTCGGCTGTCTTTATTTCGGGCTGATGCTTACTGCAAAGGGTGTTAAGGTCATCGAGTATAACTGTCGCTTCGGCGATCCCGAAACGCAGGCGGTTTTGCCGCTTGTTAAGGGCGATTTGCTCGAGTTTTTCCTGTGCGTCCGCGAAGGTAAGCTTGCCGATTGCAATATCGAGTTCGAAAATAAGTTTTGCTGTTGCGTATGTATGACCTCGGGCGGCTATCCCCAAGCCTACAAAAAAGGTTATGAAATTGATATTCCCGACGACGTTGCGCCATTTGTCTGCATTGCGGGAGCCAAAAAAGCCGAGGGCAAGCTGTTGACTGCCGGCGGTAGAGTGCTTAACGTGCTTGCCGTTGCCGATACCTTAGATAAAGCCGTCGAAACTGCATACCAAAGAACGCGCGAAATTCACTTTGAAAACGCTTATTACAGAAAGGATATCGGACAACGCGCTTTAAATAAGCTCAAACGCAGCTAAAAAGCGGAAATTGCTCTAAAACGCTTATTACAGAAAGGATATCGGACAACGCGCTTAAAAAAGCAATAGCAAAAGAGATGCGGAATACAGATCGAGAGTGCCTATTTTGGAAGGTCAAAGGGAAATATTAACAATATTATCAAAGGAAATGCCACAAGAACAGTTAACAAAAAATGCGAAATGTAACGAGCTGTGCTACTTGGTTGCATAAACTTACAAGTTCGTGCGATAAAGTCGGGTATTACGTTAAAAAAACGAGGGAATGAAATGGTTTACAGAGTTTACGTTGAGAAAAAAGAGGGGTTCGATACCGAGGCTCGCTCGGTCGAGAGCGAATTGCGCAATTTTTTGATGATAAAGCTCAAGGGGCTTAGGATTGTCAACAGATACGATTGTGAGGGTATCGGTGAAAACGATTTCCTAAGGGCGGTAAAGCTGGTCTTTTCACAACCACAAACCGATAGGACCTATTTCACCTTTGACGAGGTTATGAATCGAGGCGACGCAAATATTACTTCGCACTCGAGCGAGGTTTACTACTCCTTGAACGAGCTGCGAATCGATGGTGCTTGCGCCTGCGGTGATGTCGCAAAGAATTCGAATGAGAACGTTGTCGCCGTGCGGTACCTCGATGGGCAGTTTGATAGCCGCGCCGATGCCGCCGAAGCCTGCGTGGAAATAATCACAAAGGGCGCAAGACCTGTAATAAGAACGGCAAAGCTGTATATAATCGAAGGAGAGCTTAAGCCCAAGGAGCTTGCCGCCGTCAAAAAATACCTTATCAACCCTGTGGAGTGTCGCGAAGCAGAGTTGAAAAAGCCCGATAGTTTGGAAATTCAACGTTTGGAGCCTAAAAATGTAGCCTCCGTGGAGCTTATCGAAAAAACCGATGAGGAGTTGGACAAGCTACGCATAAAATCGGGATTTGCCATGGATCTGGACGATTTACGCTTCTGCCGCGACTATTTCACAAAAGAGGGCAGAAATCCCACGGCTACCGAGCTGAAGGTGATTGACACCTATTGGTCGGATCACTGCCGCCATACCACGTTTTTAACGAACATCGAAAGCGTGAAATTTGAGGACGAGCTTGTGCAAAGAGCCTACGAGGAATATTTGCGGATTCGCGAACGTGCGGGCGTAAAAAAGCCGATTTGCTTGATGGATCTGGCTACCGTTTGTGCAAAGGATCTCAAAAAGAGAGGCTTGCTCAAGAATGTCGAGCAGTCCGAGGAGATCAACGCCTGTTCGGTCAACGTCAAGGTGAATACGCCCGAGGGTGCGCAGGACTGGTTGTTGCTGTTTAAGAACGAAACGCACAACCACCCGACAGAGATTGAGCCCTTCGGCGGCGCGGCGACCTGCATAGGCGGAGCCATTCGCGACCCGCTTTCGAGTAGGGCGTACGTCTTTGCTGCTATGCGCGTGACGGGTGCGGCTAATCCGACGGAGAGAGTGAAGGACACGATCAAGGGTAAGCTTCCCCAAAGAAAGCTGGTTGTGGGCGCATCGGACGGCTACAGCAGCTACGGCAACCAAATCGGACTGGCGACGGGAATTGTGAACGAGATCTATCACGCCGGCTACAAGGCAAAGCATATGGAAATCGGTGCGGTTTTGGGCGCGGTCAAGCGCGGCGATATTGTGAGAGAAAAGCCGACTTGCGGCGACGTGGTTCTGCTTTTGGGCGGAAAAACGGGCAGAGACGGTTGCGGAGGCGCGACAGGCTCGTCAAAATCTCACTCAACCGCTTCCATCGAGGTTTGCGGTGCCGAGGTGCAAAAGGGTAACGCTCCCGAGGAGAGGAAGCTCCAAAGATTTTTCAGAAATCCTTCGGTTACGCGACTCATCAAACGCTGCAACGACTTCGGAGCGGGCGGTATTTCTGTCGCGATAGGCGAGCTTGCCGAGGGCTTGGACATTAACCTCGACCGAGTTCCCAAAAAATACGACGGACTGGACGGAACCGAGCTTGCCATAAGCGAATCCCAAGAAAGAATGGCTGTCGTGGTTGCGGTCGAAAACGTCGAGATAATGATGAAGCTTGCCAACGAGGAAAACATACTCGCGACGCGTGTTGCCGAGGTTACAGACAGCAACAGACTGCAAATGAAATGGCGCGGAGATTTGATCGTGGATCTGTCTAGGGACTTTCTCGACAGCAACGGCGCACCCAAGCATATAGATGTGGAAGTCGAAAAGCATTCCGACTTTGACAGAAAAGCCGAAAACGACTTCGAAATGGGCTTTTTCGACTGCGTAACCGACCTTAACGTATGCTCTATGAGGGGGTTGGGCGAGAAATTCGACTGCTCGATCGGAGCGGGAACCGTACTTAACGCCTTTGGCGGCAAAAGGTGCAAGACTCCTATTCAGGCGATGGTGCATCTAATGCCTGTCAAGGACTGCAAAACCACGACTTGTTCGGCTATGAGTTGGGGATTTAATCCCTTTATCTCTGAAAAAAGCCCCTTCCATGCCGCGCACGCCGCCGTTTACGATTCGATTGCTAAGCTCTGCGCCGTGGGCTGTGGAAAGGAGGAAATGCACCTCACCTTTCAGGAGTACTTCGAAAAGCTCGGCTCCGACGGATCCAAATGGGGAAAGCCGCTTGCCGCTCTTTTGGGTGCGTTGAGGGCGCAGGAGGAGTTAAACGTCGCAGCTATAGGCGGAAAAGACTCAATGAGTGGCAGCTTCGAACGGCTTTCGGTGCCGCCGACCTTGGTTTCGTTTGCCGTAAGCACGTTGGACGTCAGTCGCGTTACCTCGCCCGAGTTTAAGAAGGCGGGCAGCAAGGTTTTCCTGCTCAAAACGCCCCGAACTGCAGACGGATTGTTGGATGCCGCCGCCTTCAAGGCAAACGCCGCCGCCTTGCGTGAGGGAATTGAGAGCAATAAAGTGCTTTCTGCTTACGCCGTGGGATTCGGCGGAATCGCAGAAGCGGTGTTCAAATGCGCGATCGGTAACGGCTACGGCTTCGAATTTTGCGAGAATGTATGCAATGACGACCTTTTCGGTTACGGCTACGGAAGCTTTATGGTGGAGATTGACGGCGATCTGCCTTGTGCAGAGGAGAACGGCATAGTAATGCAAAGCAAAACGCCCGATTGCAATTTTGAGAAAAACGCAGAAAACGCCGAAGTCTTGCCGGATTATAAAGCAGGGGAAGGCGAAGTTGCACCAAACTCCAAACAGGTTGGAAACGCCGAAGCCTTGCTTGATTTAAAAGCAGGGGAAGGCGAAGCTATGCAAAGCGCGAGGACGGGGGAACGCGCAAAATTGCATCCTATATATATAGGAACGGTCAGGCAAAAGGCGGTTATTATAAAGGGAGAGGACGAAATTACGCTTGCCGCACTTGAAAAGGCATACGAGGGTGTGTTGGAAGGTGTGTATCCTACGACAGTAGCTCCGAATAAAGAGAAAATACCGCACATCGCGTTCGACGGCAGAGCTGCAAACGGAGTGGATTCGTCGGACATCGGACTCGGCGGCGTAAAGGCTTCCGAAATTCAAACGTCATTAGCTTCAGGTAACGGACTCGGAATGAAGGACGTTGCGGAAGAAACCGTAATTCAAACGGTATTATCTTCGAAGGCAGAGCAAAACGCGCCAAGCGGAGCTTATGCAAAGCCTCGCGTTGTCGTTCCCGTATTTCCGGGAACCAACTGTGAATACGACATCATCAGGAGACTGGAGAAGGCGGGGTTTATAACGCAGACCTTTGTCGTCAACAATCTTTCGGGTGAGGGAGTAAAGCAAAGTGTAGGGGAGTTTGCGCGGTTGTTGGGAAACAGTCAGGCAATGGTTTTAAGCGGCGGTTTCAGTTGCGGCGACGAGCCTGACGGTTCGGGTAAGTTTATCGCGGCGTTTTTGCGCAATCCCGATATCGCGGAAAGGATTTCCGATCTGCTGAATCGCAAGGGCTTGATTTGCGGAATATGCAACGGATTTCAGGCGTTGGTAAAGCTGGGGCTTTTGCCCTTCGGCAAGATAGTGGAGCCGCTTGCCGACTACCCGATGTTGTCGGAAAACATTATCGATCGCCACCAAGCCAAGCTTGTGGATGTTCGCGTGGCTTCTACGCTTTCGCCTTGGTTCAAACGGGTTAACGTCGGCGAGATTTACAGTATACCTATTTCCCACGGTGAGGGCAGATTTACCGCCAACGCCGCCGCACTTGCCGAGATGGTCCAAAACGGACAAATCGCCACGCAATATGTGGACTCAAACGGCTTG
Source organism: Clostridia bacterium (assembly GCA_028703495.1). Taxonomy (GTDB): domain Bacteria; phylum Bacillota; class Clostridia; order Christensenellales; family CAG-314; genus JAQVMT01. The sequence goes on from JAQVMT010000011.1 coordinate 51,465, forward strand.
CCGACCTATGATATAGAGTACAACCCAAACGGCTCGATTTACGCAATCGAGGGGATTACCTCTCCGTGCGGCAGAATTTTGGGCAGAATGGGACACAGCGAAAGAATCGGTGACAGCCTCTACCTCAACAGAAAGGGCAACTACGATATGCAGATTTTCGAAGCGGCTTTTGATTATTTCAAGTAGTACAGGAAAGCAGAATTAATACAACCGCCAAGCTCTATTCTCGGGCGATATCCCGAGGATAACATATATATAATGTTTATGCATCACAGGACAGCTAAGCTCTATTTTCGGGCTGATGAGTGCGATATAGTTTTTGCACAAGGAATAACGAGTCGTACTTTTAAAGAGCGTGCCTAATGCCGTTTGCATAAAAGAATGCGAAAGGTCGATAATTAAAAATCTCGAGCTTGCGTGCAAAACGCAACAAGGGGGGGGGAATATGGATCAGATTATTTTGGATGGAAAAGCCTTATCAAAAAGAATAAATGCGAGAATTTCCGAGCAAATTGCAAATGCCGTCAATGGCGGAAAACGCGAGCCATGTTTGGCTTTGGTTCTTTTCGGTGAGGACGCAGCATCGGATGGTTATGTGAGAATGAAGGCACGCGCTTGCCAAAGAGTGGGAATACTTGCCAAGGAATACAGATTGCCCGAGGACACAACAACCGAAGAGGCGGTGGCGCTGATTGAACAGCTCAACGTAGACACCGTGACAGACGGTATTATGATTCAGCACCCGTTGCCCGCACAGCTCGACGAAAGAAGAATAACGGATACCATAGCAATTTCCAAGGACGTGGACGGACTCAACTCCGCAACCTTCGGCGCGGCGGCTATGGGCGAAAAGGCTTTCTATTCGGCAAGTCCGATGGCGATAGTCAATCTTTTGGATGAGTACGGAGTGACTATCGAGGGCAAACATGCCGTAATTATCGGAAGAAGCGCGATTTTAGGAAGACCGCTTTCCTTTTTACTGCTTAACAGAAACGCAACGGTAACTATTTGCCATTCAAAGACCGTGAACCTTTTGGAGCACACGCAAAGAGCGGATATATTGATTTGCGGCGTGAACAAATCCAACTTCGTTTCGCCCGACTTTATTAAGACAGGCGCGGTAGTTGTCGATGCAGGCTACGACGACAGCGGCGAGGGAGATTGCCAAAAAGCCGTTTACGCCAAGGCATCCGCCTACACGCCCGTTCCCGGCGGCGTCGGACCTATGATTATCACATCGTTGCTGAAGCAAACCGCCGAAGCCTATTTCCGCAATGTCAATCCTTGCGAGAGTGGGCTTTAGTCCGCACTCGGTAAAGGAGCATAAAGCTTGAGCCGTGAAAATTCGTATGTTCATAAGGCTTGAGCCGTGTAAATATTTATTCGCGCAAGGCTTAAGCCGTGTAAATTTGTAAATTACGTAGGGTGCAATTATATCCGACTTTTGGCTTGCATTATTGTTGGTTATTCTTTAACTGTTTTTATGCTTCAGCTTCTTTTGTGTTTATTGGGTAAAAATTCGTTCTCAACTTATTGAGCTCTCATATAATTGTTGATTTTCTTTAGTTGTGTTTTTATCGTTGCTTTTATTCGTGAATTTTTTTGTAAGCTGTTGTCAAAGCACCGAACTAACACAAACTTCTTGTATTATTAGACGTTTTTTTGCGTATTTTAGTTGACAAAGCGCAACAGCAGTGCTATAATCGACTAAATTCCTACTTGTAGGTATAACGCATTATACGACTGAAGTATATGTAGGTCTAAAATACTAAAAGGTGTGGAATAATTTGAGTTGGAAATATCCATAAAATCGGGTTATTTGGAAGGCAAGGACGAGAAAGAATTGCTAATCCGCTTGAATACGGAGAAAATAGTATGTGAAATCAAGCGACTTATAGTATAATTAACTCGAATGGCGAAAATCATTCCAATAAAATGCAAGGATAGTAACGTTGAAGTGACGGTGGCTAATCCGACTGGGAGACAAGATGTACGAAAAAGAATTGAAGGTAATAGAGGTTAACGGAAAGCTTGTGATAGGCGACAAGATGAAATATCACGAGATTATGGGTGTGCGGATGGATTTAGTGCTTTTCTATCATTTAGGTAGGATAATCCGACCGATACATGGAACCATAAAGGAGCAAGGAAACGAGTTTATGAAGTTAAGCAGTGTTCAGCGTAATATTGTCGGTAACTTATATGCGCACGGAGACTGCACGATAGGGGAGCTAGCAGAGTTTGCCGGTTGTTCCTATAAAAACATGAGCAAGTTTTTAGATGATATCGTCGAACAGGAAATTGTGGAAAGGTACATAATGGAGGGCAAACGCCGTTATGTATACGTCAGAATTACCGAGAAGGGCAAGGCCTTGCACGAGGACTTTTTGCAAGCGGCGTACACAGAGGCGACACGGGTTTTCGACGAAAGCTTTACCGATGAGGAACAGCTTAAGGTTTTGGAGTACTATACCAAGCTCGGTGATTTGCTAAGCAACTTTGACAAGCACAAGGATACATCTCGAGATGACGACCCCTCTAAGGAGGAGTAATATCTAAAGACGCCGCCGACAAAAAACGTTTATTCGACGGCGATTAAATCGACTTCAGTAGGTGGAGTAATTTACCTATAATAAATAAAAGGAGTGAAAAGAAATGTCAAACAAGAAACTACTTATTGTTATTCTTTTGGTTATGGCTTTGGCGTTGACGTGCGTAGCTTGCGCAAGCAAGACGAACGTCAAGATCGAAACAGTCAGCGAAAAGATTAACGCGAATTTGAAAGCGGTGGATATGGATATAGATATATCCGCACTGCTTGAGGAAAGCAATTTACAATTAAACACGACCTCCTCGGTATTCGATGCCGATGACAAGTTGTGGGTAATCGTAGAAACAGAGGGAGGTTCGGTTGCGGACTATTACCTTGACAACAATGTTGGAATGAGTTTCAAGGACTTTGCGGTTTCCGAGGAAGGACTTGAGGTAGCAAGCTGTCTTGTAAAGGTACAAGATCAGGTTAAGAGTTGGATTGCCGATGCAAGAATCGATATTGAATACAAGTATTCATACACCTCGATAATGAGCGGCTTTGCGGCTAATATTACATATTCGGATTTGGCTTTGATTGAGGCTCTGCCTTATGTTAACAGAGTTATTATTTCCGAGGAATATGCACAGTCAGAAACAGAAGTTAGCGAGAATGTCGGCGAGCTGATGCAGTCTACCGGAATTTTTGCAAACGACAGCAATTACAAAGGCGAGGGAATGCTGATTGCCATATTGGATAACGGCTTCGACACGACGCACACTGCGTTTGCAAATCAATTAACCGATATCGATCTTACAAAAAGCGATGTTGCCGAATTTGTAAGCGACATTTACGGTGTTGCGACCTTAGGTAAGACATTTACGGCAGACAACATTTATGTGTCGTCCAAAATACCTTTCGCATTCGACTATGCGGGAAAGGATGCCAATGTAAACGTAAACTCCACATCTATCAATTATTACAGCGCATTTCACGGCACGCACGTTGCAGGTATCGTAGCAGGTGATGATGCAACCATTACCGGTTCGGCTCCTATGGCGCAGCTTGCACTTATGAAGGTGTTCGGCGATTATACGACGGGCGCAAAGACAACGGATATCGTTGCTGCTTTGGGCGATTGCACCTTAATCGGTGTTGATGCAATTAACATGAGCTTGGGATCACCCGCTGGCTTCACATATGAGAGAAGCTCCGATTTGCAATACGTTAACGAAATGTACGGCAAGATAGAGAAGCTTGGAATTATGTTGTGCGTATCGGCAGGAAACGAAACAAACGCTTCGTACACCTACAAGACAGGCGCAATTGATTCCTCCAACCCCGACTCGGGTGTTTTGGGATCTCCTGCATCGTATGATGCTGCATTTGCAGTAGCAAGCGTTAACAGCACATTGAACGACTATATGAAGACAGGCGACGGTTCCGTCTTGTTCAATAGAGCGGTTGATACAAGCAGTGTTGCATTCGACATTCCTTCGTTGATTTTGGGCGAGGAAGAACAAAAAACTCTTGAAGTTGTTGTAATCGGCGGAATCGGTGAGGACAGCGACTATGAGGGTATCGACGTAACGGGCAAAGCGGTTCTTGTATTCAGAGGAGAGACCTCCTTTGAAACCAAGCAGTTGGTTGCGTTCAATCACGGAGCTATCGCCTGTATTATCGGAAACAATACCACCGGAGTGATAAACGCGCAAATAACCGGTGAATTGAAAATACCCACAATGACAATCAGACAATACGATGCCGAAATGTTGAAGGCGAACGCAATCGACGGAAAATTTGAAGTTACGTTCGGAAAAGATTTTATAACAAGTCTTATGTCTTCCTTCTCATCTTGGGGTCCTCTTTCGGATTTGACCTTAAAACCCGATATTACGGCACCCGGAGGAAACATCTATTCATCGATGCCTAAGGGATACACCGGAGGCTTATATGCGTACTTAAGCGGTACTAGTATGGCTTCTCCCAACATGGCGGGACTTATCACCTGCGTTAAGCAATACTTGGCAAGTGTATATCCCGAAGCTACCGAGATTCAGTTGAGAGACATGAGCTATCAATTGATTCAGAGTACAGCAACTCAAGCTATCGATGCCGGCGGACATTCCGCAAGCGTTCGCAGTCAGGGTGCCGGTGTTGCAAATCTTGAAAAAGCTTTGAATACACAAGCTTATCTAACGGTAACCGGTTCCAACAGAACGAAGCTGGAGCTTGGCGATGATAAAAACAAAGACGGCGTTTACACATTGGCTTTCAACGTTGTTAATATGAGCTCGGACGTTTTGAGCTACTCAATCGATGTTGAAACACTTACGGAAACGTTAAATCTGGATGGAGTTACGCTTGCCGAGCGTTCCCATTTGTTGAACAAGGGTACGGTTGAGGTTTATGCAAACGGCTATGTTGACGGCGTTTTGACGGTTGCGGCAAATGCCACAGTCAGAATCAAGATAGTTATTACTCTTGCAGACGAAGAAAAGGCACATCTTGACAAATGCTTCGAAAACGGCATGTACGTTGAGGGCTTCGCAAGATTGCTCAATGAAAACGAGGAAGGCGTGGATCTTTCCATTCCGTTCTTGGCTTTCTACGGCGATTGGACAAAGGCTCCTATTTTTGATGAAACCTTGTACGAAAATCCCGAAGGTGCTTTGATTTATCCTATCAATGTTATGGGATATTTAGGCACATACAGCACCTATATTTCAATGGGCTACGAAGCAAGTCTGTTTGCGTTACCCGAGGGAGTAGAGGGAAATAGACCTTCGAGCGATAAGATTGCATTGACGGTCGATGAAGACGGCATTTGCAGTATTTACTCGGTTTATATGTCTACGTTCCGTAACATTTCCTATATGGAGTATAACCTTTACGACTCCGAAACAGGTTATGTATATTACAATGCAATAGCGGACAATGTGCGCAAGACGTATTATAACGGTACAGATATAGTAATCGCCGGTCACGAGCTTTGGATTGATCCGTTGGAGTATGATTTGGCAAACAACCAGACCTTGGTATTGACGGTTGACGCATATCTCGATGTTGAGGGCAAATATAGCTATGCACAGCTTAAATTCCCCGTTTACATCGACTATGAAAAGCCTCAATTGCTTAACTCTGAAATACGTGTAGAAGACGGTCGCACATACGTTGATTTATCGGTATACGACAATCACTATTTTGAATCATATCTTGTATGCACGCCTACCGATGCAAGCGCGACCACTTTAGGGTTATTAAATAATTTCCAACTTCCCGTAAGAGATTGGGTAAAGGGTCAAAACGGCATGCTAACGTTGGATATCACCGATTACATTCCTATGATGTATGAAGGAGAGTTCTATGTTGCACTTCAAGACTGTGCGCATAACCAATCCATTTACTACATCGGAAACTTCCTTCCCGAAGTAGAGAAAGAAGGAGCGAATGCTTTAGCCATCAATCCCGACAGCATAGATGCCAAGTTTATGGAAAGCATGGGAATAACCTTCGTTCATGATGAATCTTATGACGAATTGATGGCTTTGGCTATCGAGGGCTATAAACTCTCTTTGGTTGAAGACGTATATTCCACTAACGGCGAAGTCGTTCACGAGAGCGGCGAGCACAAGTTCACCGTAAACGATGCGGGCGAGCTTACCAAGTACGAAGGCCCCGGCGGCGACGTGGTAATACCCGATGACATAGGAGTCAAGACGATACTCGGCACAACCGATGTATTCAGAGACAGAAAAGATATTATCTCGGTTACGCTTCCTTCGACCTGTACGACAATCGGAGCTAGAGCTTTCAGAGGTTGCTCAATTCAATACTGTAACGTTCCCGAAACACTTTCGGTAATCGAGCAGCAGGCATTCTATCAAGCGGGACTGAAGGAATTCGATATGCCCGATGCTGTAACAGCTTTGACCGGATCTTGGACTTTTGCCTATACGCAGCTTACGGAAATAAACTTATCGGCTAATTTGCAGGGTGCAATCGGTTCTTCTTGCTTCCAAGGCTGTAAGTATCTTGAAACCTTGTATGTTCCGGACGGCGTTAATTACATCAATGGTTCGTTTGCATTAAGATGCGAAAACGTTAAATCGATAAGAATGTCGCCTTACGTAACATATCTCGGAAACTACTCCATTTCTCACTGCTTTGAGATGGAAACTTTCAACTTCAGCGATTTGATTGCGGTTACCTATTGGGGACAAAGCAACTTCTCTTGGGATATGAAAATGATAAGCGATGTTGTTATCAACGATCCAGGTTCAATCGTAACTCTGAGCGCGATGTCCTTTGCATACTGCTTCAGCATTCCCACGGTTACCATTTATGCAAACTTGAAACAATGCAATACCGTATTCGACGAGTGCGATTCGGTAACGAGCGTTAAGTTCTACGGCAACCCCGGAAATATCGCAGGTAGCAACTTTATCGATAACATGAATTTGGAAACCCTTGAGTTCTACGGCGACGTAGGAAACATCGGCGGAAACTACTGGGCTGAGTTTTCATTCTCGCACACTGCGATTAAATCCGTTCACTTCTACGGAAACGTCGAAGGAATTACGGGCACAAACTTCAGCAACTGCCCCAACCTCGAAGAAGTGGTATTCCACAAGAATATCGGATCGATCAATCAATACCCGTTCGGTAATTCGGAAAAGCTGACTCATTTCTCCATATCAGAAGACAACGAGTATTTGGTATATGACGAAGAAACCAAGATCGTTTACAATAAAGAAATGACCAAGATGTTCGTTCCTTCCTCATGGGACTACGACGGTGTTTTGGTTATCCCCGAAACCGTAACTACGCTCACGAATGGAATGTTCGGTATAGCCTGGAGGTATTTGAATAAGACTACATTTACCTATACGGTATCTGAAAACGTAGTATCGAGTTTACAAAACAGAAATCACCCCACTGTTACGACAGAAAAGCCCTTGTTGAAGGGAATCGTACTTAACGCCAACATAACCACCATCCCCACATACTGCTTTGCAGGATTTACGGGATTGGAGTATATTGACTTTAACGGAGCTCCGATTACGAACATCGGTACCTACGCCTTCTATAACAGCGGTATAAAGGAGCTTAAGCTTCCCGACACCGTAACTTATGTAGGTGACTATGCATTTGCAGAGTCTGACAATCTTACCAGTGTGGATTTGGGTGCGGCACTTGTCACTATCGACGAATACGCATTCTCGAATGCAGTATCGCTCGAAAGCGTTGTGCTTCCCGATACTTTGACCACGATTTACGACTATGCGTTTGAAAACGCAGCATTAAAGTCGCTGTATATCCCTGCCGGAGTTGTGTCAATGGATCCCACAACGGCATTTAGCGGAGTATACACACTTGAAGAGATCACCGTATCCGAGAATAATATCGCATTCTGCGCAATCGACGATGCATTGTTGAGTAAGGATGTTGCTGTTCTGTACAAGTACGCTGCTAAGAGTGCTTCTGAAAGCTTTGTTGTTCCCGAAGCAGTGCTTGTGATTTCCGAATATGCCTTCTATGACGCAATCAACCTGAAGGCAATCGAGTTCAACAATGTTGAATACATCGAGAAGTTCGCTTTCTACGGATCTGCGCTTGAAAGTGTAAGCATTAACGGCTGTGTTGACTTCATCGAAACCAAAGCGTTTGCCGAAATGGCAATCAATGAGCTTTCGATCAACGGACAGGCGGGAATGTTTGATTACTCTTATGTATTCTACAACACCGATATCGCAAATATTACGCTTGTTGGCGAACAGCAATACTTCGCAATCGACAACGGTCTGTTGACGAACGTTATCGGGAACGTTATCTATGATTGCATCACTCCTATTGAAGGCACTCTTACAATCGCTGAGGGTGTAACCAGAATTATGCCTTTCGCATTCCAAAATGAGACGGGTATCACCGAGTTGGTAATGCCTTCAACACTTAAATCAATCGGAGCCGCGGCGTTCTACGGTTGCACCGGTTTGACGAAAATCACGTTTAATTCAGAAAATGCACCCAGATTCGAAGCCGAATACGATTATGAAGAGGGCGAGGTTAACTACTGCAACTTCGTAACCGATTTAGCAAACGTACCTGAGGGCGGATTAGAAATTCAAATTGTTTGTCCGAATAACGATTCATATTTCTCCAACATATGGAAACTTTACTTTGGTATGGTACGTTAATCGTTCG
>JAQVMT010000047.1 GCA_028703495.1 Clostridia bacterium
TCTTTGAACGCGCTTCGAGTATAGCAACTTGTTGGGTATAATTCACATCGCATATGGCCGGCACGCTTAAACTATCAATATACGACTTCTTATGTGTATTAAGGCTATAGCAGGCACGAATTTGAACGGCACTGCGATAAATAGTCTTTACTGGCTTTACTGCGGCCATAACGTGATTATACGTGTATATGGCGGCTTCGATAGCGCCTTGAACTTTACTGAGCATTTTATAGCCAGAAACAGTTTGAGCGAAAATCTCTTCAATGAGAACTGCATCAGGTTTGAATTTAATCAACATTTCTGTTGTTTCTTCGAATACTTTTCTGACCTTGTAACCGTCAACTATTTCTAAGTTTTTCGGCGGCTCGTCGAAAATGAAATCGCCTATTTCAACTACATTTACGAATGTAGCATCGGGCGATTTATCTCTTTTAAGAACGGCATAGCCGCAACATTTACTTGAAAAATCCAGACCAAGAAAAATCTCAGTTTTCATTGAAACGCCTCGCTTTATATTTATTTATAAATTTTAACATAAAGCGAGGTATTATTCAAGAACTATTTTTCGAATTTTTCAATATTTGGTAGACCGTTAATCAGTAAATATAACAGCCTTTTTGATACTGAAAGTGTTTTGGTGTCTTTATCGTATTTCGTTACAGTCATGTTATTTTCATGTATCATTTTTAAAGTTTCTTCTGAAAACGTATTGCCGCACTTCGTCGGCTTGCCGGCCGTAACTGATACGATTTGTTCGCGCTTCTTTTTTTTCATTATTTAGCCTCTTTTTCAAATAACTCTTTCTTTGTAAAAGGAAAATCATTCAGTTTTTCGGGCAAGTAACCTCTTTCAATATCTCTTTTCGTTTGAATAATGCAAGCAAGATTCCATAGTAGAGCTGACGTATGGTCTTCTTTTTTATCACCATCAACCATTCTACATAAATGGCGATAGGCTGAGTCATAATAACGTGATATAGGCTGTCCTTTACGCCAATTATTAGGCGAATATTTTTTTGCGCCATTCTCATAATGTTGAGAAAAACGGCGCATAGCCTCGAAGTACGAGCCGTTTTCTTCTTTTATAAGATACTCTAAAGTTAGGCGAAAGGCGGCTTCTATATTCTCTACCCCCTTTCGTCTAAATTTATCGCCGTCGTTTTCGAGCGCCTTATTATAACCAAGTAGTAATTTATTTATATTATGCAATATCTCATCTTCTAAAACTATTATTTCCGATAAGACTTCGCCTGCTATAAGATACGGAGTACCTTTACCTTCTGCCGAATCTCTTATACTGCCTGTTTCAAACGCTTGATGATTTTTATTATCAAGAACTTTATCGAATTCTGCCATATTGCACCTCTAATTAAAATTAAAATCGAAATTGCAGTTTATTTTTTTAATATTATACATATTTTGTATCATAAGTAATTTATTTTTATTTATGGTTTCTCGCCTTTTTCTTTTAGTTTCTTCTGATTGCGGTCCTTTATGTGCCTCGGCTATTTTTCTTTTAGTATCATCAGAAAGTGTCTTACCTGTAAGACTTTTTGCTATATTTATACAGTGCTGTTCCGTTCGCGGCATTGTTTTAAAATGTGTTTTAATTTTTTCAACGTGTTCATTTGACAATTTCTTGCCCGTATGCGCTTTAGATAGTTTCTCTTTATGCTCATCAGATAATGTTTTACCTGTATGAAAAACTCTAAGTAATTCTTTTGTTCTGTCAGCGCATTTTTTATTCGTACAGCCGCCTTCTTCTATATTATAACCGTTAGGTATTAAAGAATTATATTTTATTATAGCAGAAACTTCGGCACTGTCAATTTCGTTATCGGTATATTCGCCAAGTATTTCTTTATCAAAATTATTCCAACCATATTTAATAATAGCGCTATGTAATATAGAGCAGTGACCGTCAGGATTTTTGTGGCCGTTCATTCTAACTCTAAAATTATTAGTCTGCCCTATATAACATTTGCCGTTTATTTTATTTGTAAGTTTATATAATATGCGCATATTATTTATTAAGAATTTTAATTACTCGTTCAGCCTCTTTAATCGTTAAGCCTTTATTCTTATCAACGAAAACGACTTTATTTATATCAAGAACCTTATTCTGAAAGAAGCTCTGTTCATCGTCGATTACAACCCACGATTTAACATAGTCTTCTATGTTCAATAAAAGTCTTGACTGAGCCAGACGATTAAGATATTCCGTTATCTCTTTATCGCGAGAAAACAAATTTATATCGGGCGTCATTCCCATTATAACATCTTTGCCGAGATTATACTTATTGCACATTTCGACGAAAGCATGTATTAAATAAGCTCGCGTGCGCCATGTCGATGATAGAACTATCTTAGCGCCTGTTTCGCGTAAGATGTGTTTGAGCGTATCAATAGTACCTAAATTCCATGTAGGTGTTTGCCAGTAGCGTTCATCTGTAACGAGTACGCCATCCACGTCGAGAAAACAAATCTTCAATTAAAACACTCCTTACGCGCAAGACTTGTGACCGCAAGAACATTTAACGCATATTGTAGAAGCGTCTATGCCTTCGTCTAACTCTGTTGTCTTACCGCACATTTCGCACGTCCATGAATTAGTATTAACTTTTTCGATATTCAAAACCTGCGCCGTTCTACTACCATCGCGATATACAGTAATGCCTTTGCATCCGGATTCCCATGCCATTCTGTATATCTCAGCCACATCTTCTTTAGTGGCCGATTCGGGAAGATTAACCGTAGAACTTATTGATAAGTCGATATACTTCTGCCATGCGGCCTGTACTTTAACGCGGTCTTTAGGTTTTATATCGTGAGCCGTAGCGTATAAATCGATTACGTAGTCTGGTAATAACTTCTTATCGATATGCGCTATCGTACCGTGTTTTAATGCGTATGCTTTTATTTCTGCTTTATTTACCGAATATTCTTTTTCGACGAGTTCTTCGAAATATTTATTCGTGTAGCATAATTGCTTACCGTTCATGCAGTTTTTAATAAAAGATAATGCGAAATACGGCTCTACGCCGTACGATACATTCGCTATCATAGCCGTCGAACCCGTAGGCGCTATCGTATTCGTCGAAGCGTTTCTTCTGTTAGGTGTTTTATTTTCGAAGGCAGGATAATTACCACGAGTTTCCATTATATTACGGCTTTCGTCGTGCGATGTTTCTTGAAAAAATTTACCTATTTCATCGATTAATTCGATACATTCAGATGAGCCGTAGCGTATGTTAAGCTGAATAAGCATATCAGCGAAGCCGGCGAATCCAAGTCCAATAGTTCTTGTTGCAAGCGCAACTTTTTTAAATTTATCGTGAGGGTATTTATTTACGTCGATGCAATTATCGAGAAAGCGTATGCCGAGCCTTATACGGCGTTCGAGTTCTTTATAGTCTATTTTACCGTCTTTAACTATCGTGGCGAAGTTTACATGACCAAGACAGCATACAGAGCCGTCTATTCCTACAATTTCACCGCAATTATGAACTACTATACCTTCGACTATTCCCCAATGAGATATAGGTTCTGTAAAATCGTATACCTCTCTAACGCCCGCGTTTTTTACTGTTAGCACTATCGGCGAGCGTTCTTCGATAAGTTCTTCGAGTTCTGCGTTTTTATACGCATGAACAAAACCTATCTTTTCTGCGAATTTTAAAATATCAGAAATCTTTTCGATTTTCACATCGTAACATTCGCGGCACTCATATACGCCATTATCGAATTTAACTTTATGCGCTTTGCCTACGCCTCTTGTAGCCGTAATATCGAATTTATCTGCCAAGAGTTCTATGAGTTGCGTAGAAAACGCTTTACATGTTGTTTTAAAAGATACTCTGTGATGTTTTATGATACAGCCATTCGCCGAGAAAAGGCCGCGCAAGAAACTCGCTATTTTTTTTAATGACCAATATTCTACCCCTTCTGGCATAAGGCGATTAGGCAATACTTCAGCATGAAAATTTAATTTGCGCAATAACGGCGTGAATTCGTCTGAATATACTTTACGACCGCATTTATTAAAATCATTTTCAGTGTAGCCAAAAAGCGTAAGAATGTCTTTATCATTTATACCTATATTTATTTCTACGCCTTTATGTATATCGCT
>JAQVMT010000012.1 GCA_028703495.1 Clostridia bacterium
TATTGTCCTTAAGCTCCATAATAAAGTAACCCGAAACGGTATTTATGCCCTTCTTTGTCTTGATAATCTGCAAAGCGGGACGAAGCAAGTCGCCGGTGGAGTGAATAGCTCCGCCAACCATACCGTCAACGTAGCCTGTCTTGGTCATTAAAACGCCCTGATAGAAGCTGTCGGCGGCAAGCGTTTTAGCTTGCTCCTCGGTCATACCCTTTGCCTTCCTCAATTCGTATAGCAAATTCGCATACTCATCCAGCTTGGGATTGGTCTTGGGATTGATAACCTCGATGCCATCGAGATTGACATCCGGACATACCTCTTTTATCTTTGCAATATCACCCAAAAGAACGACCTTTGCGAAACCTTCCGCTGTGATCTGCTCGGCAGCCTTGATGATTCTTATTTCTTCACCCTCCGGAAGAACGATTGTCTTGTTCAACGCTTTAGCCTTTTTCTTAAATACTTCGATTAATCCTGCCATATTAGCCTCCGATAATAATTATATGCGATATCCGATACCGCAAAAAAATTGCATTTTCGAGTTTTTTACTGTATACTGTTTACGGCGATTGGGATAATTCATATAATCGCCCTCTCACAATAAAAGCACCCAAAAGACAGTATACAATATTTTTGCAAAAAAGAAAAGGGAAATCAAGGAATTTATGAACATTTGCTCCATAATTTGCGAATACAACCCTCTCCACGAGGGACATCGAAGGCATATCGCGTTCACAAAGCAACAGTCGGAGTACGTTGTCGCCATCATGAGCGGCAATTTCGTGCAACGCGGTGAGTGCGCCGTATTGGATAAGTTCACCCGCGCACGACACGCCGTCGCCTGCGGTGTAGATATGGTCATCGAGCTTCCTACCTCTTACGCCCTCGCTTCCGCCGATGATTTCGCTAAATTCGGCGTGAAAATCGCGGATGCGTGTGGCTTCGATGCTATAAGCTTCGGCAGCGAATGCGGCAATGTAGAGCTACTCGAGAAAAAAGCTTCTGCTCTTATGTCGCCACCGGAAGGCTTTGCAAACGACCTGCGGTCGAGCCTGAAGTCGGGCGAAAGCTTTCCAAAAACCATTTGTAAAGCCTTGGGAGATAACGCCTGCACCGCTCCGAACGACCTCTTAGGTACGCTCTACATCAAAGCCGCGAAAGAAGCAAAATCCGATTTACGCTTTCTTACACTTAAAAGAGAACGCTCCAACGACGAAAATTGCCTTTCCTCGGCGAATATACGCCTTCAGCTTGCCGAAAAGCACATAGCTTGCGGCTTGCTTCCCGACTTTGTGTGCACCGATCTGAATAATTATTGCACTAACGTTGCTTTTTTAAAGTACGTGCACTGCGCCGTTCAAGCTCTATCGCTGTCGCAACTGGCACAAGCCTACGGAATACGAGAGGGCTTGGAAAACAGAATATTCAGATATAAATCCCAACCCGACTTCGACTCCTTTATTTTCGCCGTTAAATCCAAACGTTATACGTTGGCAAGCATCAAACGCGCACTTGCCTGCGCGGTTTTGGGCATAACAAAGGAATCGGTAAAAAACGGCTTTTTACAACCGCCGTATATAAAGGTATTGGCTTTAAAAAAAGATAAAAGCGAGCTGTTGAGCTATCTTTCAACCAGAGAGAAAATGGGTAAAATAATCCTTTTAGACAACCTGAAAAAGCAAAGCTCGCTCAACGTAATACAGAAGCAATTACTTCAAACCGACATCGATGCGAGCAACCTTTTTTGCGCTCTCCACAACAAAAAAGGCGCAATCGATTTCACTACGCCGTTTTTGGTTTGAGTATTCGATTTCCATTCGTTTTTAACGATACTTTTGCCCGTCAAACACTACTCCCGCTCAAGTCAATAAAGCCGTAATGTTTGCACCGCCGTATTCATTACATTATCGAATAAACCGCAACTTTGGATACTAGCCGTTTCGTTTATGTCGCAACTCTTGCAAATTAGGTTTTCGGTATTTATTAAGCGTTTGGCGTAATATATAGGCAGTTTGTCTTTTGATTTGCCGTTTAAATTATGTCGCGGGGTGGGAAGGGCAAGCCTGTAGACACTGCACACATATCCTCGATTATCAAGTTGTCCCGTTGGGGAAAAGGGGAAGGTCGAAGAATGCGCTGCATACCTCCTCGTTGTAGTCTACGCAAGTGGGAATCACCGCATATCCGTAGCTTGCAACGATCAACTCCACTGTCATTACTATCTTTACGATTATTACTACGCAGATGTCTATTCTGAACATATACACGACTACGCCGTCGATAACGCTGGTTCCCACATAGGTTCCGATCGTGCTCGATGCACTGACCACAGCTTCAACATCGTATGGAAACACGCTTGCATTAGGCAGAGAAAGAACCGTGCTTACAGGTACGGTTATCGAAGAGGTTCCGCTTCCCGCAGTTCCCGAATCATCGGTAAAGTTTATTTTGATGCCTATCACGGCATCGAACGCGACATTGGCGTAGGGCGGTCTGTCCGTTAACGGCGTTATCACCAAATCCTCGATCGTTGCCATAGCCGATGTGCTTTTCGCGCTTACGTAGGTTAACGGCAATGTCGGCTCGTCTATTGTTATGTCCGTAACCGCCACCGCAGTGTCGGTCAATGTCATTTCCTTCTTGCAGGCATCAAATACCTTTTTTGTTTGTATGCAAACCCTCTCCTTGCAGTCGTCTCCCTTTATTATCATGCAAAAAACCTCCTTGAGATAGAATCGTCCATTATTCTATATGCAAGAAGGCTATTATTATGTTAATTATTGTATTACCTAACTCCATTTTGCCGCCGTCGGCAAATGAGAATATCGTCCGAGCTTGCGTTTTGCAAAATCTGTTTTTTGACTATTCTCGAATTGTACTTTTTCCAATATTATCGATCCACCTATTCGCTTTCCGCTTCGTCTTCGTCGCTTACGGCGTTTTGCAAAATCTGTTCTATTTGGAAAAGCACCTTGTCCTTGCCTGTTTTTGCAGTTGAGCTTACGGGAATTATGTTGTCGCAGCCTATTTTCAAAGCCGTTGCCAAGCATCGAACACGAACGCCGACCGCACTTCTGCTAAGCTTATCCGCCTTGGTAGCAATCACCGTGAAAGGAATTCCTCTTTGGAAAAGATAATTATACATCACAAGGTCGTCCGCGGTAGGATCGTGCCGTAAATCCAACAAAAAGAAAACGTGAAGCAACGCGCTTTCGTTGTTCATATAGTCATCGATAAGCTCGCCCCACTTCTGCTTTTCGGCAAAGCTCACTCTCGCAAAGCCGTAACCGGGTAAGTCGGTCAAAAAAAACTCCTCATTGATGAGAAAATAGTTGATAAGCCTCGTTCTTCCCGGCTCCTTGGAAGTGCGTGCAAGCTTGCTGTCGTTGGTTAAATAATTGATAAAGCTACTTTTGCCCACGTTGCTCTTGCCCGTAACGGCAATCTGCGGCAAATCACTCTTTATCCTGTCGCCGACTCTGCCCGCGCTCGTAACAAACGCCCACTTCTTGATCTCCATATCCTTCACCGCTCTTTTGTTATTGGGTATGCCCAGACAGCTAAAGCAGCTTGACTGTAAAGCCCGAAATACCACTTCGCTATATCGGTCAGCAATACTATTTCAATTCATTACTTCACTTCTTCGGTCAGCACTATAATTCAATATATAGTACTTCACTTCTTCGTTAAGCGCCCCAATTACAATTAATAGTATTTCAATTTTTCGGTCATACCATAAATGCTATATATAGTACTTCAATTTTTCGGTATCGATGCTATTTTACAATCGCGTTATCGAACACCGTCGAAATGTCGTCGGCGTAAACGAATTTGATACCGTTGCGCACGCTTTCGGGAATCTCGGTAACATCGCTTTTGTTCTCGGCAGGGATAATTATAGTTTTTATGCCCGCTCTGAACGCAGCCAAGGATTTCTCCTTTAAACCGCCGATTGCCAAGACCTTGCCTCTCAAGGTAATTTCGCCGGTCATCGCAACGCTCTTTTTAACAGGTTTGCCGCTAAACGCGCTTAATATCGCCGTTGCCATAGTAACGCCCGCGCTCGGTCCGTCCTTTGGCGTCGCGCCCTCGGGAACGTGAATGTGAATATCGGTTTGGGCAAAATCCGCCGTAATGCCGTATTCCTCGGCTCTTGTCCTTACCAAGCTGATTGCCGTCCTCGCCGACTCCTTCATAACGTCGCCCAATTTGCCGGTCAAAAGTATATCGCCTTTGCCCTTAAACAACGTAACGTCGATTGTCAACGTCGCGCCTCCGACCGAGGTCCACGCAAGTCCCGTCGCCGATCCGACCTCGTCCGAAAGGCTTAAAAAGTCCTCTTTGTACTTTTCGACACCGAGGTATTCCTCCAAATCCGAAGGCTGTATATCTATGCAATCTAATTGCATTTCCGCATTCTTGGCATTTACGAGCTTCAACGCGATCTTCCTCGAAAGCGTGGCAATCTCCCTTTCCAAGGTCCTCACGCCCGATTCGCGCGTGTACCTGGAAATAACCTCGTCGATTGCTTTGTCGCCGAGTTTATAAGCATCCTTGTCGAGTCCGTGCATAGCCTTTTGCTTGGGTATCAAAAAGCCCTTTGCAATTTGCAGCTTTTCCTCCTCGGTGTAACCCGTAAGCTCGATAATCTCCATTCTGTCGAGAAGCGCGGGAGGTATGCTCTCCACCGTGTTTGCGGTTGCAACGAAAAGCACCTTGCTTAGGTCGAACGGCACCTCCAAATAGTGATCCACAAAGGTGTTGTTCTGTTCCGGATCCAAAACCTCCAGCATCGCACTGGCGGGATCCCCTCGAAAATCGCTGTTCATCTTGTCGATTTCGTCGAACAGCAACACGGGATTGACGCATTGCGCTTGTTTGAGCATATAGATAATTTTGCCCGGGATTGCTCCGACATAGGTTTTGCGGTGTCCTCTAATCTCGGCTTCATCGCGCACTCCGCCTAAGCTCATACGAACGTAACGTCTGTTTAGTGCTCTTGCGATAGATTTGACAATACTGGTCTTGCCTACGCCGGGAGGTCCGACAAAGCACAATATTTGTCCCTTTATATCTCCCGTCAACTGCATAACGGCAAGATATTCGAGTATCCTCTCTTTTATCTTGAATAAGCCGTAGTGATCCTCATCGAGAATTTCCTTTGCCTTGACTAGGTCCTTATTGTCCTCTGTCTGCAAATTCCATTCCAAATCCGTAAGCCATTCGATATAAGCGCGCGAAACCGTGGCGTCGGGAGAGCTGGGCGTCATTTTCTGAAAACGCTTAAGCTCCTTCATAGCCTTTTCCTGAACATCGGCAGGCATTTTTGCCGCTTTTATCCTCTCTTCAAGCTCCAGATATTCGTCCTGTCCTTCTCCGAGCTCGATACTTATGGCTTTCATCTGCTCCCGAAGATAATACTCCTTTTGTCCCTTGTCGATCTGCGACTTAACACGAAAGGAGATCTTCTTATCCAGCTTGGCAATCTCGATTTCGGTATTGATTATCTTGCAAAGCTCCTCCAAGCGCACCTCGGTATCCGCTTCTTCCAAAAAGAACTGCTTCTTTTCATCCTGATAGACAACCTGATTGGCAACCAAATTCACAAATTTGTTGTAATCGATAGTGGATGCAATCTCTACCAACAACTCTTTTCCGACCTTCGTGGACGTCGCCACCAACGTAGCGAGCAAATCCCTCGCCTGCCTAAGCAACGCTTCCGCCTTGATCGTGTCGGGGTTGATTTCGATAAGCGGCGCAACCGTACATTCGATGTACTTCTTGCCGAAGTGCAAATCCGCGTGACCTCTGTAAAGTCCCGTAAGAAGCACCTTTACGTTACCGCCCGGCATCTTGAGAACCTGCCTTACCTTGCAGACGGTTCCTATCTCGTATATGTCCTTTTGAGCGGGGGCTTCCACCGAAACATCACGCTGCGCCACGCACATAACCAAGCCGCCCTCGTTATATCCTGCGTCCACCGCTCTCACGCTTATGTCCCTGCCCACATATATGGTCAGCGTCGTATCGGGGAAAATTATAGATCCCCTCAACGCAACTACGGGCAAATATTCGGGCTTTTCACCGTATACACCCTCGCTTATATTAACTTCGATTCCTTTCTTCAAAATACTCTCCTGTCCATGCAACGTTATCGTTAATGCCGTTAAGGCGTTCACAACCACATATTCGCACGTTTAAGTTTATATAGTTAATTTGTGCGAAACGTCAAGCAATATCCTTTTGATAACGTCGCGACGTTTGCCATCGCATTTTTACACGCTTGGTCTACCGAAATCGGTTTGCCGCCGTATTTTTACACGTCCGATCTACCGAAATCGGTTTGCCGTTGCATTTCTACGCGTTTGGTCTGCAGAAATCAGTTTGCCGTTGCATTTCTACGCGTTCGGTCTGCAGAAATCAGTTTGCCGTTGCATTTCTACGCGTTCGGTCTGCCGATGATTCACTTTTACGGCAACTCCACCTGTCAAACTTCACGCAACGTCCTTTCTGATAACATCCGGCTTAGCATTTGCCGCCACCGTGTTTTCATTAACTACAATCTTTTTGATGCCTTTATCGGTTGGAGCATCGTACATTACGTCCAACATCATATTCTCGAAAATCGTTCTCAAGCCTCTTGCGCCGGTCTTGAGTTTTATGGCACGTTTGGCAATCGCGGAGATAGCCTCGTCGGTAAGCTCCAATTCTATATTATCGATACTCATAAGCTTTTTATACTGTTTTACCAAGGCGTTTTTTGGCATTGTCATAATCTTAACCAAATCGTCCTCGCTCAGCTCGTCCAAAGCGACGGTAATAGGCAGCCTTCCCACAAACTCGGGAATAAGTCCGTATTTGATTAAATCCTGCGGCTGAAGCTCGGATAATATATTTACCTCGTCGTTTTGTAGGTTGGCTCCGAATCCGAAGCTGCTTGTATTCACTCTTCTTTGCACGATTTTATCCAAGCCCACAAAGGCACCGCCGCAGATAAACAAAATATTGGTCGTATCTATGGGGATATATTCCTCCAAGGGGTGCTTCCTTCCGCCCTGAGGAGGAACGTTGGCAACCGTACCCTCGATGATTTTTAGTAAAGCCTGCTGAACGCCCTCACCGCTGACGTCTCTGGTTACCGAAACGTTTTCGCCTTTTTTGGCGATTTTGTCGATTTCGTCGATATAAACGATTCCTCTTTCGGCACGCTTAACATCGCCATCCGCGTTTTGAATCAGTTTCAGCAGAATATTTTCCACATCCTCGCCCACATAGCCCGCCTCGGTGACCGCCGTAGCGTCCGCTATCGCAAAGGGCACATCGATAATCCGCGCAAGCGTTTTAGCCAGCAATGTCTTTCCGCTTCCCGTGGGTCCCATAAGCACAACGTTGGACTTGTCCAACTCAACATCTGAATTCTTGTCCGTGCTTTTGCATCCGATTCTCTTATAGTGGTTATACACGGCAACCGAAAGAATTTTCTTCGCCCTGTCCTGACCGATAACATAATCGTTTAGCTTTTTGTAGATTTCATCGGGAGTCAAAAGCTTTAACTCCTCTTTTTGCTTCTTGTATCCATTTTCCAAGTCGAAAATCGCTCGGCACTGCTCCACGCAGTAGTTGCAAATATATATATCTTTATCGGCGCAAGCCATATTGGCGACCTCGCTGTACGGCCTTCCGCAGAAGCTGCAAAAGATCTCCTCCTTGCCGCCCTTGTTCTTATTATCCATTTTACCTCCGTCGGGGTTTTACTGCCTCGAATACAGCACTTTGTCTATCAAGCCGTATTCGCAAGCT
This sequence comes from Clostridia bacterium, assembly GCA_028703495.1. Classification (GTDB taxonomy): domain Bacteria; phylum Bacillota; class Clostridia; order Christensenellales; family CAG-314; genus JAQVMT01. Next base: position 7,798 of record JAQVMT010000012.1, read on the forward strand.
TCTTCCGCGCTCATATAAAAATCCCTGTCGCTATCGTTGCATAGCTTTTCATATGGCTGATTGCAGTTGTCCGCAAGGATTTCGTTAATCTTCTTCTTGGTCTTGAGTATCTGCTCGGCGATAATCGCCACATCGCTGGCTTGACCGCTTACGCCGCCCAAGGGCTGGTGTATCATTATCTTACTGTTAGGTAGGGAAAATCGCTTTCCCCTCGCTCCGCTGCTTAGCAAGAACGCAGCCATACTGCAAGCCATTCCGATACATATAGTGGACACGTCGCACTTTATGTACTTCATAGTATCATAAATCGCAAATCCGTCCGATACGTTTCCGCCGGGACTGTTGATATAAAGACATATGTCCTTGTCGGAATCCACACTTTCCAGATAGAGCATCTTTGTTACAATGTCATATGCCGTTACCTCGTCCACTTCTCCGTTTAAAAAAATGATGCGATCCTCCAACATGACCGAATAAATATCCTTCAAATTGGTTATGTTTGCCATACTTCTCCCCCTTTTGGTCTTTTTGCGCGAAAAACTTCCTTTTTACCGCGCCTCAACCCTGTTCTTAAAAAAACAACACCGAGAAAACTCAACGGTGTTGCAATTATTACCATAAAAGCAAAATCCGATACATCACCGCCGAAACCGCGAAAGTAATTTCAATCCTTTCGCGCTCGGCAATTACGTACGGCAATCCTCACACCGATACACTAAACGCTATCATCGACTCTTGGATTTCGCGCGATATATCGGTTACCTCCCAAAACCAAGCTCTTAAAGATCGCCGGCTTTGTCGGTTTGGGCTTCCGTATTGCTTTCATCGGCTTGTTCGGCAACGTCCTTGACGTCCGCAGACACCGTGTTATTGGCTTTGATATAATCGAAGAATTTTTGAATGACAATCTGCCTTGCAAAGTATTCCAACGCCTGAGGCGACAAGGTCTTCTTCAATTCTTCCTCTGTCTTGTGAACCTGCTCGGCATATTCCTTGATTTTTCCGTCCAATTCCTCTTTGGTTGCCTTCAGATCCTCTTTTCTTATGATAGCATCGATTACAAGCTGACTCTTTACAGTTTGCTTGGCTTGATCTCTGTATTGCTCCCTATACTGTTCGGCGGTCTGCGAGAAGTATTTGAGATAGTCTTCCATTTTCAATCCCTGTTGAGCCAATCTCGACTTGAACTCCTCCACAAATTCATTCATTTGATCTTCGATAAGATACTTGGACTCGGGAACCTCGGCTTCCTTAACGATCAACTCAACCAAAGCATTCTCTTCCTCTCTGTCCGCCTGCGCGTTCAGATCCTGTTGAAGCTTCTCCTTCAAATCCGCCTTGTACTCGTCCATGGTGTTAAACTCGCTTATATCCTTGACGAAGTCGTCATTTAACTCGGGATATTCCTTAACCTCGATTTTCTTGACCTTGCAAGCAAAAACGCTGTCCTTACCCTTCAGCTCCTCCGAATGGTAATCCTCGGGAAACTTGACCTTTACATCGATGTCCTCTCCGATTTTTGCACCGATCAGCTGCTCCTCGAAGCCGGGGATAAACGTGTTGCTTCCCACACTTAATTTGTAGTCGGTAGCCGTGCCGCCGTCGAACTTAACACCGTCCACACTTCCCGAAAAATCAAGAGTAATTTCGTCGCCCTGTTGCACCGCTCTGTCGTCCACGTTCAAGGAGCGTACATACTTTTCCTTGAGTCCGTCCAACTCACGCTCGACAGCCGCATCCTCAACCTTCCTGTTTGCCTCTTTTACCGTAAGTCCGGTATACGCACCCAGCTTTACCACGGGCTTGATCGGCACAACGGCAATGATTTCCGCACTTTTATCCTCGTTTACCTTGAAATCCTTCAACTCGGGATGAGCCACGGTTTCGATGTCCGCGTTTTCATTCAATACCTGAGTGTAATATTCGTTAAAGCACTCGTCCAACGCGTCCTCGTATAAAAAGCCTTCTCCGTAAACACCCTCCAAAACCTTCCTCGGAGCGTGTCCTTTGCGAAAACCGGCAACGGCGAACTTGCCTCTATTTTTATTATATGCCGTTTCCATATGTTTTTCCCACTCTTCCGCGGTTACGTTAAAAGCTATCTCACAGGTTATATCCTGTTTGTTAATCGTGTATTTCATTATTTCCTCCAAATGCTATAATCTATGCACAGTATGGTATTATAACACATATTTACAAAAAAGGCAATCCTTTTTCCCTCATTCAACTTGTCAATTATAATAAAATGTTGTATTATTATGCTGTATCGTTTAGTTTAGCTCAATTCGGCAGTCACAAGACGTTAGGAACAAAATACTATACCTTTACTGTTACAATTATATTACATCGGCTAATACTAAACCACTCGCCAACATGCCGCAATTAGGTGTTACCGGGCGTTACTTAGTATAAGCCGTGACGACTGCAAGTATAAGACTTTTGGATACAAAAACGAACGATAAGCGGTAAAAATAGCTTTTGAAGCTGCAGAAACACGATTAAGCAATACAACCGCAGAAAAGGGGACTCAACTATGGCAATCGATGCTTTGACCTACACCGCCGTTACGGCGGAGCTCAATCGACTTCTCGCAGGAGGAAAAATCACGAAAATAATTCAACCCGAAAAGGATGAAATTATTCTTTATTTATACGCAAACGGCGTTACCCGTAAGCTTTTGCTGTCGGCAAATTCGGGCGTAACACGGCTTCATCTCACGCAGTCTAAGGCTACGGCTTTGCAGGTTGCCCCCACGTTTTGTATGCTTCTGCGAAAACACCTTACAAACGCTTCGATACGCTCATTTGTACAGATGCCCTTTGAAAGAGTTGTGGAAATTAATCTCGACAACACCGACGATTTGGGCTTTCCTCTTTCGCGAAAGCTTATAATCGAGCTTACGGGAAAATCCGCCAATTTGGTGCTTTGCAAAGAGGATTACACCATTTTGGGTACACTAAGAACGCTTAACGGAACATTTTTCGACCAAAACTCCGACAGACATTTTTTGACGGGAATGAAATACGCTTTCTTTCTGCCAAGAGAAAAAATCGCACCCGACGACTTCGACGGCATAACTCGAATTTTAACAGATTCCGACGACGTAGAGAAAGCTCTCGCCGACAATCTGTTGGGAATAAGCGGACAAACCGTTCACGAAATACTCTACGGCATCGATATAGAGCCACCGCTTTGCGCACGCAAGCTCTCCGAGATCGTCAACCGTATTGCCGACTATCTTCGCCGACTGCGCGAATGTCCCAATCCATTTGTTACCGTGGACTCCAAAGGCGGGTATTTGGACGTATATCCGGTCAAATACCGCCCTGCCGTCGGAAAGTCTTTTGAGTCGATCAACGATGCCTTCGATGACTTCTTCACCGAAAAAGACGGGCAACAGCGATATCGCGAAAAATCCAAGCATATCGCCACAATTGTCAAAAACGCCGTAAACCGCACGGAAAAAAAGCTGGGACTGCAAAAGCAGGCTTTATTGGAATCCGAAAAGGCGCAGGATTATCTCAATATCGGAAACTTGATTATATCCAACGCTTATGCACTGCAAAAAGGTGCGACGCAAGCAACGCTTTGTGACTTTTACAACGACAATCAAGAAGTAACCGTAGAGCTTGATGCAACTCTTTCGCCCCAGCAGAACGCGCAGGCTTATTTCAAAAAAGCCGCTAAAATGAAAAAATCGCGCGAGTATAATTTAAAGCTTGTTGCCGAAAACCAAAGCGCGTTGGAATATCTAACCTCGCTTTCCGAATCCATAAAGTACTCGACAAATGCGGAGGATTTGGCGCAGATAACTAACGAGCTTATCGATGCAAAGCTCCTCGCCGTAAAAGCCAACCCCAAAGCCAAACCAAATAAAGCCTCGGCAGTAAAGGATTTATCGCAATCCTTGCTCGAATTCGAAGTAGAAGGTTTCAAAGTATTGGCAGGTAAAAACAACCTCCAAAACGACTTCCTTACCTTTAGGCTAGCCGCTCCCGACGATATTTGGCTACACACTCAAGACATACATTCGGCTCACGTCGTGATCGTAAATCCATTAAAAACAACCGTACCCGACAGCGTGATCGTCGTCGCCGCGCAAATTACCGCGTACTATTCCCAAGCGCGTAACAGCGGCAAAACCGCCGTCGACTATACGGCAAAACGCTTTGTAAAACGCGTTGCAAAAGCCAAGCCCGGCTTTGCAGTGTATACCGATTATAATACCATCCTTGTAACGCCTTCGGCAAATGTGAAGTAGCATTCTTATGTCGACACGCAAACTGCCTTGACTTTCCCTTGTCTGCATGGCTCAATCGGCACTAAGATATCAACATACGCTCGACACCAAAACGCCTACCGCTTCTCCAAATCAGAGTAAAGCTCGAGGCGAACGCCCGATTCTGCGAATAATTCCAGCGCGAAGTCATCGGGATAGCCTTGGTCGTAGACAACGCGCACTATGCCCGAATTGATTATCATTTTCGCGCATATTACGCATGGCTGATGCGTGCAATAAAGCTCGGCTCCCTCAAGAGAAATCCCCAAACGCGCTGCCTGTATTATCGCGTTTTGTTCGGCGTGAACGGCATAACAAAGCTCCAGCATTTTGCCGCTTTCGATGTTAAGCTTGTTCCGCAAACACTCGCCGCGTTCCATACAGCTTTTTATTCCGGCGGGCGCACCATTGTAGCCCGTTGTCAAAATGCGCTTGTTTTTTACGATTATCGCTCCCACCTTGCGGTTTTCCTTGTAGCAGCTCGACCAGTCTGCAACCAGCTTGGTCATTTCCATAAACCTTTTGTCCCACTTGTTCATTAAGCGCGCCTCCGTATAATTTCAAGTATAGTTTATCAAATATCACCCCCTCTTGTCAATTATCGGTTGGTTGTATTTTCGGTTTATCTGTTTATCAATACAACGCACAAAAATACAATGTGCGAAAATACGACAAAAAAAATGACGGGAATTGCGAAAAAACAGTTGACAAAAAAGCATTATGGTATATAATACTTATTGTTAGCACTCAAACGCATAGACTGCTAACAATATTGAGGCTCGACTGATGTTTTTTGCAGCGGTGCTCGTGCTGTTCGAGGCTTTTGCGGTATGTATCTATACCTATAAGTACGTTTGCGTTTTGGACGTTTACTCAATCTAAGCGTATGCGGTATGAATTTGTACCGATAAGAACGTTTGGTTTAGGTGGCTTTGGGCGCATTGGCACAGACTCGAAGGCAAGGTCGGGAAATACGATTACATTTGGAGGTAATATATATGACATTAAAGCCGTTATTTGACAAGGTTGTTGTAAAGGCTTACGCGGAACCCGAGGCTACGAAGGGTGGGTTATTCATTCCTTCTGCCGCAAAAGAAAAACCCGAGGTTGCGGAGGTGATCGCTTGCGGTCCCGGCGGCACGGTGGACGGCAAGGAAATCGTGATGCAGGTTAAAGTCGGCGACAAGGTGCTTTACAGCAAGTATGCGGGCAATCAATACAAGCTCGACGGACAGGAAGTTACGATTATCAGACAATCCGACATCCTCGCCATCGTCGAATAATCGACCGAAAAGCGGTAGGGCTTCATGCAAGCCGACATATTCGCTATCGTCAAATTATCGACGATAAAGCAGTAAGCTTCATGCAAGTCGAGGTTGTTTTATAGCCGTTCGAATAAGATGAACGAGCGGTAAATCGGTTTGACAGAATAACACATAAAGAATAATCAGTTAAATGGAGGATAGATATGGCAAAACAAATTAAGTACGGAACAGAAGCAAGAAAATCCTTGGAAAGCGGAGTAAAGCAGCTTGCCGATGCCGTTAAAATTACATTGGGACCAAAGGGACGTAATGTAGTATTGGAACGCAAGTACGGCTCGCCCTTAATTACCAACGACGGAGTCACGATTGCAAAAGAAATCGAGCTGAAGGACGCCTTCGAAAACATGGGCGCACAGATTATCAAGGAAGTATCCACCAAGACCAACGATGTTGCGGGTGACGGAACCACCACCGCCGTTGTGCTTGCCGAGGAAATAATTATGGACGGAAGCAAGAACGTTGCGGCAGGCGCAAACCCGATCATCTTGAAAAAGGGTATCGATAAGGCGGTTGACGTTACCGTCGATTACTTAAAGAATATCAGCAAGCCTATCGTAGGCAAGACGTCTATTGCGCAGGTTGCAAGCAACAGTGCGGGCGATGAAAAAGTCGGCGAATTGATTTCCGAAGCTATGGAGAAGGTGGGAACGGACGGCGTTATCACCATCGAGGAAGCCAAAACCATGAAGACCGAGTTGAACGTCGTAGAGGGAATGCAGTTCGACAGAGGTTATGCTTCTCCTTATATGGCAACAAATATGGAGAAAATGCAAGCCGAATTGGATAATCCGCTGATTTTAATCACGGATAAGAAAATATCGGTTATCGCAGAGGTTCTTCCTATTTTGGAACAAATCGTTAAGACAGGCAGAAAGCTTTTGATTATCGCCGAGGACGTAGAGGGTGAAGCTCTTACGACTTTGGTTTTGAATAAGCTGCGTGGAACGTTTAGCTGCGTTGCGGTTAAGGCTCCCGGATTTGGCGACAGAAGGAAGGCTATGCTCGAGGATATTGCGATTTTGACAGGCGGCACGGTTATTTCCGATGAATTGGGCTATGACCTTAAGGAAGCCGGACTTGACCTACTCGGAAGCGCGAAGACGGTCAGAGTCGATAAAGAGAACACCACCATTGTCGAGGGCGGCGGCGATGCCGATGCTATCAAGCAAAGAATCGCTCAAATTAAGGCGCAAATCGAAGTCACGACAAGCGACTATGACAAAGAGAAGCTACAAGAGCGTCTTGCAAAGCTCGCGGGCGGCGTTGCGGTTATTTCCGTAGGCGCGGCTACCGAAATCGAGATGAAGGAAAAGAAGTTGAGAATCGAGGACGCTTTAAACGCAACACGCGCTGCTGTCGAAGAAGGTATCGTTCCCGGCGGCGGAGTAGCTTTGCTCGCTGCAATCCCCGAAATCGAAAAGCTTGCGAAAACACTTGTCGGCGACGAGCGCACGGGCGCATTGATTGTGGCTAACGCTCTCAAAATACCCGTAATGCAAATTGCTTCAAATGCGGGACTCGACGGAAGCGTTATCGTTTACAAAATTCAAAAGGAAGCCAAGGGCAAGCTAGGCTACGGCTATGATGCTTTGCACGATAAATATGTTGACCTCGTGGAAGTCGGCATCATCGATCCTACCAAGGTTACCAGAAGCGCGTTGCAAAACGCAGCAAGTGTTGCAAGCACACTGCTCACAACCGAGAGCATCGTTTGCGATATTCCCGAGCCGCCGGCACCAGTTGCTCCCAATCCCGATATGGGCGGAATGTACTAGAAACGGACCTCTAACGAAGATGGTATGAACCTTCGATAGGTCGGCTTCGAACTGACTGAAACTTATTCGTAATATAGAAGTGGATTTGTGTAATACTAAATAGCTTCTTATTTCGGGAATTCGGCGAATGCATTTTTGCGGGTTTGGCAATAAAGTCAAGCCCGCTTTTTTACGCAAAGGAATAATCCAACATTAGATTTACAAAAAGCCAAGCCTCTTGCTTGCGCATAAGATAAAACAAGCTTAAGTAAGACAAGACGCCAAGCCCGCTTTTTGCAAATAATTAACGAACAAGCAATAACGCAGGAATTGCAGAAACACAAAACCATCTTGCTTACACTACTTATGAAAGCAAATATTTATATGCTAAGAAGTAGGGATTGCCAAAAGCAAAAACTGTCATATTCGTCCGATACTACGTACAAATTTAAAGATAAAATGAACGGAGAGCAAACATATGAATGAGAAATTTAATGATAACTGTAAGATTATCGACTTCGAAACTTGGGAAAGAAGGGAAAAATACGACTTCTTTATGCACGGAGGGTGTGGCTTCAATATTACCTCGCCCGTAGATATTACAAAGGCTTACGATTATGCAAAGGCACATTCGGTAAAGCTGTACTCGCTGTTGGTCGCAGTGACGGCAAAAGCGTTGAATATGCACGACTGCTTCAAATATGGTTGGAAGGACGATAAATTCGTATGCTTTGACGTGGTTCATCCTCTGATATATGAATTGCCCGAGGGCCACGACGCTAAATGTCTTTGCGCCGAATATGACGACAATATCATTAAACAAATAGATAATATAGAAAGAGTGAAGGAGGAATACAAGGGCTCCTTCGCATTCCGTCCGCAAAAGAATATTCCCCAAAACAGCATCAATATTTCCTGTGTCCCGTGGATAGAAACCGAAAGCATCACATATTGCTTGAAGTATTGCGAAAGTTATTTCGCTCCGATAATTACCTTCGGACGCTACGAAAAAAAGGACGGAAAAGTAATAATTCCGCTTTCTGCATACCTAAACCACGCCGTTTGCGACGGCTTCCACGCCGCAACCTTGGTTAAGGACTTTGCCTCATTATGCGATACACTGTAAGCTCGGTTATGGATTTTGCGCGTTGTGCGATACACTGTAAGTTCGGATAGGACTTTAGCGCGTTGTGTAATACACTGTAAGCTCGGATAGGACTTTGCCTCATTATGCTATACACTGTAAGCACAATCGGATTTCTGTCGTTTTTTATAGTGACGGTTTACGACATAGCAAAAGCCGAGAACTAAAGCACTTTGGACAGAAAGTCGATAAGTCGCGGACTTTGGGGCGCATTGAACAGTAATTTTGGCGAGTTCTCCTCGCAAATTCTGCCATTGTCCATAAACACTGCTCGGTTTGCGGCGTTCTTGGCGAATCGAAGCTCGTGAGTTACGACAATCATTGTCATACTCCTTGCCAAATCAATCATTACGTTGACGACCTCTGACACCATTTCGGGATCCAACGCGCTGGTAGGCTCATCGAAAAGCATTATTTCGGGCTGCATGGCAAGTGCGCGTACGATAGCAATTCTCTGCTTTTGTCCGCCCGAAAGCGTGGAAGGATAAGCACCGCTCTTTTCGGCAAGTCCGACCTTATTCAAAAGCTCAATCGCTTGACTCTCCGCCAGCTCTTTGGGCGTTTTTTTGAGCTTCATCGGCGCAAGAGTAATATTTTGCATCACCGTCAAGTGCGGAAATAGATTGAATTGCTGAAAAACCATCCCCGTCTTTTCCCTGTAGGAATTCAACAGTTTAAGCCGCTTTTTTTCGCCTGCCGCTTCCTCTTTTCCGATGAGTTTGCACTCCTCTTTCAAAGCCGAATATTCGGGGCTTTTTTTATCGGTTTGATTTTGCTTCTGCTTCAAAGCGTGTAGGCTTGACTTGAAAACCACTTCGCCGTCCAGCTTAATTTCTCCACCGTCAGGCTTCTCCAACATATTGATACAACGTAGCAACGTACTTTTGCCGCAACCGCTTGCACCGATAACTGCAATTACATCACCTCTCCGCACCTCCAGATTCACACCTTTAAGCACATCGTTATTTCCAAACGACTTTGTCAATTCCCGAATTTCCAATAGATTTTCAAACATTTATTTTATCCTTTGATAACTTTATTCTCCGACCTTAACCTATTCTGCCGCACAAACTGTCGGAATTCATTTTAATATATGTATTTCGCAGCCGAACAAGCCATCTAAATACACAAACAGCACTCTGCCAACCGATGTCCGAAGACTGCCGACTAATAACTGTCTGCTGACAACCGCCAACCGACAACCTACAACTATCTGTTGATACTAACACTCGCTAACGGCGTACCTCTTTTCAACCAACTTTACAATGCCTGTAATTATCAGTACGAGTATCAGATACATCGCAGCAAGAACTATGTACGGCACGAAATACTCCAACGTGCTGTCGGCAATTGCCTGCATGGAACGTGTAAGATCCACCACCGCAACAAAGCTCAACACCGATGTTTCCTTGATAAGCGTTATAAACTCGTTGCCTATCGTGGGAATCACGTTCTTAACGGCTTGCGGCAGTACTATTCTAAACATCGTCGCAGAGAAGGAAAAACCCAATGCTCTGCCTGCTTCGCTCTGCCCTCTGTCTACGGAATTGATGCCGCTTCGCATTATTTCGCTCATATACGCGCCGCTGTTTAACCCGAATATAACTATCGCTTCCGGTAAAGAGCCTATGTTGATTCCCAATAAAGGAAATATTGCATAATGCCCTAATAATAACTGCACAATGATCGGCGTTCCCCTCATAAAAGCTACGTAAACGCCGCAAATTGCCTTAATAACGCGTACCGCGACCGAATTGAGATATATCGCCTTCACAACGGCGATTATTCCTCCCAAAATGAAACCGATCAAAAGTCCGATGACAGCAATCAGGACGGTATTTTTTAGCCCTTCGAGAGTTAATTCATAACCGCCCCTATCTATGAAATTCGTTAAGAAAATCTCAATCGCTCTCATTTACCCAATTTCGCATTGACCGAAGCCGATATCATTAAAGCAGGTTGCTTGTCGATTATTACAGCATTAATTCTACCGTTGGACAAATCCTGTATTGCAAGTGCGCCGTTGGAATATGCCTTCGTCGTTAAATTTGTAAATCCGCCATAACCGAAGTCCTCATCGCCCGCCGAATACATATATCCCGTCGTTCCCGACTGCGTTCCCACACAGTAAGCAGAAGTCTTTGCCTTCAAGATTGCCTCGACCTCATCAGCCGTTGTGCAGTTGTCAAACTCTGTATCACTATCGAGCACCACCAACACCTGCGCCGATTCGTAGTATCCCGTTGTGAAGCTCACCTGCTCGAGCCTAGTTTGCGTAACCGTCATTCCCGCCATACCTATGTCGCTTTCACCGCTCTTAACGCTCGCAATTATCGAATCGAACTTCATATCCGCAACATAAAGCTGTTTACCCAAGTACTCCGCAAGCAAGGACGCTATCTTTACGTCGACACCCGTGAATTTGTTGCCCGTATAATACTCAAAGGGCGGAAAATACGCGTTAGTAGCCATCACCAAACAACCCTCCTTGCTATCGGGATTCTCATACGCAAAATCGGTCGTCCCATCGAAAAAGCCGTTTATAACCTCGGCAAGCGTGCCGTCTGCTTCAATTTCCGCCAAAAATGCGTTCGCTGCCGTCAGCAGCTCTGTGTTCTCCTTGGCAATCGCATACGCATAGGTTTCGCTCGTCAATGCTATCGACTTGACCTCGACAGCCTTTCCCACAGTTTCCGTACAGCCGACAAGACACGCCAACGCCATCACAATCGCAAATAGTACAATAAGTTTTTTCATTTCTTCTCCTTTCGTTCGCCGAATATTAACTCCGCTTCGACCCATTAGCAGATATTGCAAATCTGCACTAATCGAAGCCCTTGTATTTCTACGGCTTTTTTTATTTCGGTTGATTTTATCACCGCCTAAATCTGTTGTCAAGTATTTTAAGCGAATAAAAGGCAAGAATTTTTATAAATTTTTTATATAATTATTATTTATGCAAAATGCTATTAGAATTTTGTATAAATATAATAAGTGCGAAAACGAAGACGCTCGGGAAAAAACATGTACGATTTCTATGTATTTAATACTCAAAAAAACAAATTATGCCGACATTTCGTCTTGTCGCCGTAAATAGATCAGGTTTAATTCGTCGAAAGCGTGTAACCCTTTGCTTCGCTTGCCCGACTTCTGCAGCGCGCAATTATTCAAAGAATTATCACTAAAAGAATGTCAAATTTACGTAAAACCTATTGCTTCCTTCGATAAAACAAAGAATATAGCCATTTATGCGAGCTTGTTTGAATAGATACACGATACGACTTGGATTTTGCATATTATAATTAAATATGCACAAAGTGCCGTTAGGTTCGGAATACTGACGGATATCGAAACAGGTGCCTTCGATACTTGAATACAAAACAAGTGCGAAAAAAATCCCGAAAAAGCAATGGGGGGGCAATATTGCTCCGATGCTTTTCGGGATCTTTATACTAATCCGATTAAACTATAAAACAACCTTAAAACCCAATGGAAACAAATCAAATAAATTATTTATTATTCAATTTTTCCTTTGCCTTCGATGTCGGAAGCATATGCAGGAAAAAGCAAGCAATGCGCGGCTAACCTAAATGCCCTAAACTCCAAAAGCCAGGTACGAAAGTGAATGACGATCGGAGGTGCATATCAAGACGGCAACCGCAGATATTCTTTATAGCTTTTTACAGATCGTAGTACTGTTTAAACTCTGCAGGGTGAGGGATTTGAGAAATCTTCTTGCTTTCCGCCCTCTTTTTCTTGATCCAAACCTTGAGCAGTGCTTCGGGGAAAACTCCTCCGGCTGTCAAATAGTCGTGATCCTTTTCCAATGCGTCGAGAGCCTCGTCCAGCGACTTGGGAAGACCTTGAATCTTCTTTTGCTCCTCCTCGGGAAGGGCAAATAGGTTGAAGTCAAAAGGTCCCCAGCCTCTCGTGGAGGGATCGATTTTCTTCTTTATTCCGTCGATACCCGCCATCAAAATCGCAGCGTAGGCGTAATATGGATTGCAGGTGGCATCGGGGTTGCGCAGCTCAAAACGCTTAGTTTCGGGCGACTTGGCGTATGCGGGGATTCGTATAACAGCCGAGCGGTTTGCCGTGGCGTATCCGATAGTTACGGGTGCCTCGAAACCGGGAACTAGCCTTTTGTAGGAATTTGTGGAGGGATTTGTAATACCGCAAAGCGATGCGGCGTGTTCAAGCAGTCCTCCCATAAAATAGTGGGCGGTTTTGCTTAATTGACTGTAACCATTTTCATCGTAAAACAAAGGCTTTCCGTCCTTAAACAGAAGCATATGGACGTGCATACCGTTGCCAGCCTCGTTATATATCGGCTTGGGCATAAAGGTTGCAGTTTTGTTTGCCTTCACAGCCGAGTTTTTGATGACGTATTTGACAATCATTGTGTTGTCCGCCATTTTGCTCATCTCGTCAAGCTCGACCTCGATTTCAACCTGACCGGGTCCGCCTACCTCGTGGTGGTGGTATTTCACCTTAACCCCGAAATCGTCGAGAGTGTTGCACATCGCACTTCTTAAGTCATAGGTAATATCCTGCGGAATACCAATGTGGTATCCGCCCTTATGTGAAACCTGATAGCCGTGGTTGCGCTCATCGTCCGAACCTGTATTCCATTCTGCTTGCATTGTATCTACACTGTACATAACCTTTTGAGGCTGAACATCGTAGGCAACACGATCCAACAGATGAAACTCAAACTCGGGACCGATTATCATTTTATCCGCAATCTTTTCATCGCGCATATACCTTTCGGCGGCAAGCGCGACATTCTTGGGATATTGGTCAAAGGGACGATTTTGCGGAGTGTCGATAACGCAAACGTTTCCCATCATAGTCAAGGTCGGAGTTTGTGCAAACGGATCCAATACAGCCGACTCCATATCGGGAATGAATACCATATCGCTGTTTTCGACCGGTGCAAATCCATAGTTGGATCCGTCGAAACCTATGCCGTACTTCATGGTGTCTTCGTTGAAGTTTGCGGAAGGTATAGTAATATGCCTCCATCTTCCGTCAAGGTCGATCATCTTGAAGTCAATCATCGAGACGCCTTGCTCTCTGATAAGATTTTGAATATCTTTTACAGTTTTCATTTTCACCTCGTCAATCGTTATGATTATATTTATCGTTCAATTTTCTGCGACTTTTCGCCGACTTGAATTCACTTCAAGGCTGTAACAGCCTATTGGGCATTATTGTAACAAAACCCGAACTAAAATGCAAAGATTTTCGACAACATCCCTACTATTTTTTATGTTACGCATATATCGCATTACGACAATACCGCACAAATATGTTTTTATGAACGAACGCGCTTTTTTATGCCGTTTAGTGTGTCGATTTTACACTCGACCACTCGGTTTCATACATTGGATTAGTTTAAGGTGGCTCGCCGTAATAAGTAATAATAACTCGTTCTCATATCAAAGCCGAATTCGAATTTCTGCGCATTGAAAAGATGCTCGATACTTATTGTTCTCAAAAAATAAAATGTTCGCTTGCTTTATGTACAATAATGTGATAAAATCATACAAAAGATGCCACAAAAGCGTCGCACGACGGAGCCGATATGGATAAGAAAAAGATATACAAGGAAGATAATATCGATATAACCATTCAAGAGTATTCGGATACGTTAAACGCGCTCAAATACGCTAATGCTCCCGCCGTAGACAGTATTATTGAGGAAAGCCACAACAACTCCTCGTTGATGGATGAGAAAAAATCGGACTTATATGACGACACCCTGACCGCCGAACGCTTTGAAAGTAAATTTGACAAGCAAATCAATGACGAATACTATTCGAATTTGTTAAAAAATACTCATTTATTGTCTAAACGTCTCAAAACCTCCGATAAGAAACATATTTCCAGATTGCTCCTTATTACTCCTCCAAATGAGTATGTAGATGGACTTGCCTATATTCTTTTAGACTGCGGATACAAGGTCGCCATAATGCTTTTGGATAGCTACGAGAACGCGGCTTCGCTTGCGCATATCGAAAGCTATGCCGCAGACATAATTATCGACTTTGTCGGAATTGCTTCCTGCGTGACCGACTATGCTCGAAAAATTATTGCAGTCGTTCCCTCTCGTTACGGCTTATTCGAGCAGATCGAGGTTAATGCAACAAGCAAAATCGAATCCGCTCACACCGATAAATCCTACCTTTGCGTCCAAAATTCAGCCGACAATAATTTGAATGCTTCTGCGTACCCAAGCAAAATCCGCCGCGCGAACATATACACGTTAATACCCGTGAAGCCAAGCGCGAATTCGATAGATAAATGCAACGGCATTATCATAAATAACTGCGCGGAAGCGGCAGCTTCCTTCGCGGACGCACCTGCCAATGAGCGGAAGCGTAAAGCAAAAGCATCATCGGCTAATGCGGTCGAATTTATGCGTGGGAACTCCGAGTATGCTACTACGCTTTTTTCTCCGAGCAATCTTGACTTTACCGAAGCTGCGCCTAATAGAATAACCGCTCCGCAACAGGACATCTTCGGCTTGTTCCGACTGTTCCAAAGCCCCTTGATCGAAAGCTGTATCGGAGAGCAAAACGCACCCGAAATTGCCGAAAATGCTTTGCTTACTGCCGTTTGGACCATGCGACAGAGCACGAAGCCAAAGCTTGATTCAAAGCAAAGCACCGATAAAACACTTGACACCGATTTGGTTACAAGCGTATGCGCAAAAGACAAGCGGAGCTTGAAATGGAACGCTTGCGCAATGCATAAGGACGACAAAAAAGCCGAGCTATGCAAAATTCTCAAAAATCAAAGAATTCTGCTTATCGGCAGTAAGAATATTTTGCCCGTTGCCGAAAGGCTGAGCCGTTATACCGATTGCTGTTTTATTTCCGATGACGAGCTTGCGGCATACAGACTTCATACAAAAGGAGTTTTTCGCGCAGATAAAGCGGATATTGCTTTATCAAAATACGTTTTTGTGGTGGACGCACCCGAACCCAACGAATTTTTGAAGCTCATTGAACAGCTGAAAAACAATGCAATGCTTTTTAATCTGACAGATGTGAAGCCACCCTGCAAGGGCGTGCGATTTAAATCAGATCTCTACTCTTTTGCGCGCAGAAATCGCACGCGCGTGCTTTTCGCCGATAATCTTCGCCCCTTGCTTAACAGTATCGACTACCTTGACAGAGAGTGTGCCGATGCCGTTCTTTCGGCTGTCGTGGAGTCCTTGCACGGCTTGCACTCTCAACCCGATTCGGTTGAGCTATCACGGCTAAAGGAGCAAATGCTTATGGCTCTTTATACAGCGAGGGAATAGGCTTTATGCAAGTCGGACCGGTCGAACTCTACTTTTTCTTTTATGTTCCTATTTCTCTAGATAAAAACCTCGCTTTACTTAAATAATCCGCTGTGTAAAACTAGAGCGTGTTCACACTATCAGTAATCGTCAGATTTTGAGATGCTTTTCGAATAATTAGGCGCTTGGAGAGCGAATACCTTCGGTATTTAATCGGCGGACAACGCAGTTGAGCGGAAAATCATACGGGAAATCACTTTGAACTGTTTTGTCAAAACTGCTCAAATACAAATGCCCTCGGCGATTGTACCGAGGGCATTTGTATTTGTTTATTTTATTTCTAATGCAAATAGCCTTAGCCCACTATCCAAGACCGATATGGCTTCCTTTCGCACTTTACGGCTTCGACAGCTAAATCGGCGAGCAATACGATGCTCATTTACTCTTGATGTACTCATCGATGGCGGCAGCAGCGTGCTTACCCGCGCCCATCGCCAAAATAACCGTGGCGGCACCCGTTACGGCATCACCTCCGGCATATACACCTTTGCGTGAGGTTTGTCCGTAATCGTCGGCGACAATGCAACCCTTTTTATTGGTTTCCAAACCCTTTGTAGTGTTTCTGATAAGCGGATTGGGACTGGTTCCGATGCTCATTATAACCGCATCTACGTCCATAACCCAATTACTGCCTTCGATGACGACGGGACTGCGACGACCGCTTGCATCGGGTTCGCCCAACTCCATTTTAACGGCTTCTATCGCAACGACGTTCTTATGCTCGTCCCCGATGATCTTCACGGGGTTATTGAGCAGCTTAAACTCTACACCTTCTTCCATAGCGTGTTCCACTTCCTCGCGCCTTGCGGGCAGCTCGGCAAGCGACCTTCTGTATATCACGCATACCTCCGCACCCATTCTCTTGGCGCACCTTGCCGCATCCATTGCAACGTTTCCGCCACCGACAACCGCGACTTTTTTCGCTCTCATAATAGGCGTTGCAGAATTGTCCTTGTACGCTTTCATCAAATTGATTCGGGTTAGAAATTCGTTTGCAGAATACACTCCTTTCAAATTTTCGCCTGGTATGTGCATAAACATAGGCAAGCCTGCTCCCGATCCGATAAAGACAGCTTCGAAGCCTTGCTCGAACAGCTCATCCACGGTTTCGGATTTTCCGATAACGGCGTTGGTCTGAACCTCCACGCCCATTTTCTTCAAATTCTCGATTTCGTCGGCGACAATACGCTTGGGCAGCCTAAACTCGGGTATACCGTACACCAAAACGCCTCCGGGAACGTGCAACGCCTCGAAAACGGTTACTTTATAACCCAATTTTGCCAAATCGCCCGCACAGGTCAGCCCCGAAGGACCGCTTCCCACAACAGCAACTCTGTGTCCGTTAGCCTCCGGACGCGCCACATCCTCACAGCCGTGCTTGCTCGCATAGTCGGCAACAAAACGCTCCAACCGACCTATAGCAACGGGTTCACCGTTTCTTCCGCGAGTACACTTTGACTCACACTGCACTTCTTGCGGACAAACTCTGCCGCAGACGGCGGGCAGGCTGTTCGTTTGCTTGATTACCTTATATGCACCCAAATAATCGCGTTGTTGCACGAGCGCAATAAATTCGGGAATCTTGACCGCAACCGGGCATCCCTGCATACAGGGCTTGGTCGGACAGTTGATACATCTGTTCGCCTCGTCCAATGCCTGCTCCTCGGTGTAGCCCAAAGCCACTTCCTCGAAGCATTTATTTCTTACGTTTGCCTCCAATGAAGGCATTTTGTTTTTTTCTTTGCTTAAATTAGCCATTTTTTCCGTTTCCCTCCGTGAACACCGTCAAAATGCGCCGTCATGCCTTGCACAAAAAGCTTAAGCCTTGAGTAGAACATTACACAAAAGACTTATGGCAAAGCTACATAACGACGCGTCAAAGCTATGCTTTTTTGAACAGATTGCACTCCTCGCTTCTTTTTATTTCGAAGTCCCTGTACATTCTCGACCTCTCCATAGCCTCATCGAAATCCACAAGATGTCCGTCGAAATCGGGGCCGTCCACACACGCGAATTTGGTTTCGTTGCCGACGGTAAGCCTGCAGCATCCGCACATTCCCGTGCCGTCAATCATTATCGGATTCATACTAACAACCGTCTTGACGTCGTATTTCTTGGTTAAAAGGCATACGAACTTCATCATAATTAACGGTCCTATCGCAATCACCTGATCGAATTGCTCGCCGTTTTCGATAAGCTCCTTCAAAGCATCGGTAACCAAACCCTTTGTGCCACAGCTTCCGTCATCGGACATTAAAATAAACCTGTCGCTTGCCGCCTTGAACTCGTCCTCCAAAATCACCAAGTCACGATTTCTGAAGCCGACAATGCTCACCACCTCTGCGCCCAGCTTGTGCAGCTTTTTCGCAACGGGCAATGCAATCGCACAGCCCACGCCGCCGCCGACGATGGCTACTTTTTTAAGACCGTCCAAATGTGTGGGAACGCCCAAAGGTCCCACAAAATCACATACATACTCTCCCTCTTGCTTCATATTGAGTATCTTTGTAGTCGCACCGACAATCTGAAAGATAATCGTAACGCTTCCCTTTTCACGGTCGAAATCCGCAATCGTCAAAGGGATCCTCTCACCGTCCGCATCAACTCTCAATATGATGAATTGACCGGGCTCGGCTTTTTTTGCCACCAAAGGAGCTTCAATCCGCATCAACGTGACCGTCGGGTTCAACTCCTTCCTCTCCAAAATTCTATACATTGTTAACCTCGTTTCCACACGGCGTTGCCGTGCTGTATTACTTCAATCGATATAAATATCGAGCTTTTTTGTCATTAATTGCAACGAATTGCTATACCTCGTGCAACGAACGCCGTATGTTCGTAGCATTTGACTCGGCTTTCATCGACCGAATCGTTCGTGCGCATTTGTTTAAAACGCTTACCGCCGCTTATTTACCGCAAGGACAAGCTCATCGTCCAAACGCAAACGGCAGTTTCGTTTGCATATTATCCACCGCGTTTTCTGCCGCAAACGTACCTCATAGCCGAAGACAACGGCTACTTATAAATTCTTATACCACTGCGTTTTCTGCCGCAAACGTACCTCATAGTCGAAGACAACGGCGGCTTATAAATCTTATACCACCGCGGGTTCGATGACCAGAGTGGACTTATCGCTAAACTGCGAAAGTCCAAGCGGCGCAACGTCGATTGTGGGAGTAAGTCCCAATATCATATCCGCCATTGCAACGCCCGTTACGGGACCGAACATAAAGCCGTGTCCGGAAAATCCGCATGCAAGGTACATTCCCTCGACCTCTTGCGCTTTGTCGTATATCGGCTGGCGGTTGGGAGTCATTGCGTACAGCCCCGCCCACTGTCTTATCACGCGCAGCTTGGATATAAGCGGCAACAGCGTGTCGACGGTTTTGGACATTTCATCCAAGAATTGCCACGTCGAGGTTACTCTGCCGTCGGTCGCTTCGTTGAGGTTATTTCTTCCCATGATAAACGAGCCGTGCAGTGACTGCTGAATATAGATATTAAGCTTGAAGCCCATAATCATTGCAGGCTGAACGGGCGTTACGGGTTCGGTAACCAAAATTTGGTGGCGTTCGCGCTTGACGGGGATAGTGACACCCGCCATTTTCGCGATGTCGGCGGAGAAGCCTCCCGCACAATTAACCACAACGGGACATTCGATATAACCCTGCGTGGTGTCAACTCCCTTAATTCTGCCGTTTTCGACGGTAATTCCCGTCACCTGCGTGTACGGATAAAACTCCACACCCAAACGCTTTGCAGCCCTATAAAATGCGTCCGTAGTTTTAAACGGATTCAAAAATCCGTCCTTTTCGCAGAATGCGCCGCCCACAATCATATCGGTATTGAGGTGGGGAGCAAGCTCCTTCGCCTCTTCCTTGGACACGATTCTCGACGGAATACCACAAGCCTTTTGTACGACGACGTTCTTTTTGAATTGATCGAATTCGCTGTTGGTTGCCGCGATAAGCAGGTAGCCTTTTTGCTTGAACTCGATTCCGTCGGCATAATCAAGAGCTTGCGCCGCATTTTCGTAGTAGTCGATGCTGAATTTGCTGAGCTTGCAGTTCATTTCGGTTCCCCACTGCATCCTCACGCCTGCGCCGCATGCACCCGTCGATCCGCCGCAAATATATTTCTTTTCGATCACGACGATGTTTTTGGCGCCGTTCTTGGCAAGATTGTATGCGATAGAACAACCACTCACTCCGCCGCCGATAATTACATAATCCGCTCTATTTTTCATCGTCGCAGTCCCCCTTTGCAATTACACCCAGTTTAACGCCCACTGCGGTAGGTCTTGAAGTTTGCGGTTTCAAACTCTCGATAGGCTTGCCTGTTCTGGTTGCGATTTCTCTTAAAACCAATTGCGTACAGGTCTTTCCCTGACACGCGCCCATTCCGATTCGCGTGATTCGCTTAATCTCATCAAAGGTATTGTAGCCTTGGTCGATCAAATCACGAATGTCCTTCAAAGTAACGTCCGAACAACGACATATGATAACATTATCGTCTTTCATTTCACTTTACCTCCCTTTTAAGGTACCGAGCCGCATACAAAAACTCCCTCGCGACAACAAACCTGACAATAGGCGTTCTGTCGAAGGACTTAGCATTAAGCACCTCGGAAACGACACCACGTGTTATTACCTCGCCGCTTCTGTTTACGACGGAGATCTCCTCGCCGACAGTCGGCAAAGGCATAAACTCATAGGGAACGCTAAACTCCACCGATTCGGCGGACTTGGAGCCGTCCACAAGCATTATCGCAAGACCGGGACATTTTGTCAGACAAACGCCACAACCCGAGCATTTTTCGAAGTCCACATTGGGAGTGTTGTTGATGTCCTCTCCCACACAAATGGCTTTTTTAACGCAGCTGTATTCGCAAGGATTGCAGGGAATCCGTTGAAAACACTCCGCAACGGCAACCCTTCCCTTATTTATTCTTTCAATCGGAGGAAATACCTCTTTTACCTGTTCCTCGGTAGGAACTCCCGTTTTAATAAGCATATCAGTCCTCCTTTACATTCTTTTGTATTCCGCGAAGAATGTGAGCACCGCTCGGTCCGCCGCGAAGCTTTGCAAGCTGACCCTCCAAATCCTCAACCTTTTGCGCAAAATTCTCGCTCTTATAACCGGCGTATGCCGCACAGTGCAAACCGGCAAGGTATCCTTCCACCATAGCCGCCGACGCTTCCTCTATTCCCGAAACATCGCCTGCCACGAAAATTCCATCGCGGCTGGTCATATATGCTTTGTTACGAGCGGGCACGATGCCGCTTAGCTCGGGCACGTACTTCATTTCGCAGCCCGCCATTCCCAAAAGCTCGGTAAGCGGAGTTAGTCCCACGGATATGCACATTACGTCGCAGTCGTACCTCTTTTCCGTTCCTTCGATTACGTTAAATTTTTCGTCCATCTCGCAAACGATCGCGCCCTCGAGCGTTTTATCGCCCAACGCACGCGTAACAGTGTGCGAAACCAAAATAGGAACGCCTGCGCGCCTGATCTTGGATGCGTGTACGCAATAGCCGCCGATTTTAGGCGCAGCATCCAACACGGCGACAACCTCAACGCCTGCTTGCATAAGCTGATAGCTTACAATTAATCCAATGTTGCCGGCGCCCACCATCAGAACCTTGTTGCCGGGCTTTACGCCGTAGACGTTCATAAGAGTTTGCACCGCCCCCGCACCGTAAATGCCGGGAAGATCATTATTCTCAAACGCCAATGCCTTTTCTGATGCACCTGTTGCCACAACGATCGCTTTGGGCAAATACTTGACATACCTTTCCTCGCCGAACAGCGCCGTCACGACCCCGTCCTCGTATATTCCCAAAGCCGTGCAATCGGTTTCAACACGTAGCTTGTCCCCGTACTTTTCGAGCTTTTCAAGCAATATGGCAGGAATATCGATTCCCCTAAAGCTTGCATACTGCTCCTTCGAGCCGAAAAACATGTGCGTTTGCTTCACCAGCTGACCGCCCAAGCGTCTGTTTCTTTCCAAAATAGTAACGGATGCACCGCTTTCCAACGCGCTTACAGCAGCGCATAATCCCGCGGGACCACCGCCGATAATCAATACTTCGGTTTCTCTCATACCGCACCTCACCTCAACACGCCCTTGTCTTTCTGCGTTTCCACGCGCATTCCCTCTTTCAATAGCGTGGTACACGTCTTGACATTGGCAACGCCGTCAACCGTCATCATGCACGATGAGCAGTTGCCTATCGCGCAGTAAAACCCTCTCGGCCTCTTTAGCTCGGAGCTGTAACCCAAAAGCTTAACTTTGTTCGCGTGAATGGCGGCTTGTATGGTTTCGCCTTCGTAGCCTTTCATTTCCTCTCCGTCCAAGTAGAAGGTCAATTCCTTCCCCCTTTCAAACGTGAGTATCGGATGTTCTTCAATTCTCATATTATGCCCTCACAAATGTAATTTGCGCATCTAGTCCGTCCCTTTCGGATAATACGCGAAACAGTACCATAACGGCAATCTCCGCAAAGTCCAGTGATAGTTTCGCTGTCGTCGGTGGAAAACCCTGCTCAATTTCATTTCGCACACAGACTGCGGCGCAGCGATATTCCGCCGCGCCTCATGCTGTTAATATTATCCTTTACTGCGACAATAGCAACTAAGTTAAGCTGTTTCTTGTCCTTTCATTGCATTAATTGCCACTTTTAAGATGCATTTTATGTCACCGTATTGCAACAATTACCACTTTTAAGATGCTTTGTTGTCCCTTTATTGCGACGATAGCCGCTTTATATAAGCGGCCAATCGTTAAGTCTATTTTTCTTCCATATAAGGGTATTCGATGTCGGTAGGCGATACAAAGCTCTCCTTGATTGTACGAGGGCTTACCCATCTCAACAAATTGAGGTAGCTTCCTGCCTTGTCGTTTGTGCCCGATGCTCTCGAGCCGCCGAAGGGCTGTTGACTCACGACAGCACCCGTAGGCTTGTCGTTGATGTAGAAGTTGCCTGCCGCATTGACAAGCTTTCTCTCCATATAAAGCACCGCTTCTCTGTCGTCGGCAAATATCGAGCCCGTAAGTGCGTAGGGACTGGACGTGTCACAAAGCTTGAGAGTTTTATCCAAATCCTTATCGTCGTAAACGTAAACGGTCAATACCGGTCCGAATAACTCGGTGGTCATCGTTACATAGTCGGGCTTAAACGCCTGAATAACCGTGGGATAAATAAAATAGCCCTTTGAACCGTCGTATCCGCCACAAAGCAACTCGCAATCGCCGGATATCTTGGCATCATCGATGTATTTCACCAAATTTTCAAAGGAATTCTTATCGATAACCGCCGAAAGGAAGGTAGTAAAATCTCTTACATCACCCTGCTTTAAGCCCTTAATGATGTTCAGCATCTTTTCCTTGACCTCTCCCCACAACGAAGCGGGAATGTACGCCCTCGAAGCAGCCGAACACTTCTGTCCCTGATACTCGAAGCTTCCTCTTACAAGAGCGGCAACGACAGCATTAACGTTAGCCGAAGCGTGTACGAATACAAAGTCCTTTCCTCCCGTTTCGCCAACGAGTCTGGGATAATTCCTGTATCTGTGAATATTATTGCCAACCAACTTCCAAACGTTTTGGAATACCTCGGTCGATCCCGTAAAGTGGAATCCCGCAAGGTTCTTGTCGGTCAAAACGTACTTTGACACGTCTGTTCCCCGGCTGGGTATGAAGTTGATAACGCCCGAGGGCAAGCCCGCCTGCATTAACGCCTGCATTACGTAATAGTTGGATAGAACCGCAGTCGACGACGGCTTCCATATCACAGTATTTCCCATCAATGCGGGCGAATAAGGCAAATTGCATGCAATAGCCGTGAAATTGAAGGGCGTAATCGCCATAACGAAGCCATCCAAAGGTCTGTACTCGTTCCTGTTCCAAACGTTCTTGCTTTGGTTGGGTTGCTGTTCGTAAATGCCCTGCGCATAGTACGCGTTGAATCTAAGGAAATCGCACAGCTCGCAAGCCGAATCGATCTCCGCCTGCACAACCGTCTTGCTTTGTCCGAGCATGGTCGCCGCGTTAAGCTTTGCCCTTGACGGACCGCTGATAATCTCGGCTGCCTTAAGGAAAATCGCGCACCTCTGCTCGAAGGGCATATTTGCCCACTTCTCTTTGGCGTTCATAGCCGCGCTTATCGCCATTCTTAATTCGGCTTTGCCCGCAACACAGTAACGCGCGATGACGTGCTTATGCTCGTGAGGCATCACTACCTCTTTGTAATTCTCGGTGTAAACCTCTTTTCCTCCGATAATCAAGGGTATGGTTACGATTTGGTTGGACTGTCTTTCCAACTCTGCTTTCAATTCCTTTCTCTCTTTAGAACCCGGTAAATAAGCCTTGACCGGCTCGTTTACGGGCGTAGGCACTTTGTAATATCCGCTCATAATGACTCCTTGTTTTATTTTTTTACCGATCCGCGACGCAATGCGATGTTCGCGTTTTTGCCTGAATCGGCTTTAACGGTCATTAGACTTTCGGCGCACCCGAAACAGGTATAGCCTAAGCCCAAATAACCGATAGTTAACTCTTTATCTCGTCAACATATATTAGCACCACTCGAACGAAAAATCAAGCGATGTAGAAAAACACTTTATCAAAAAACGCTTTTGTATACTGTCGTTATAGCTGACAATAAGCCAAAACCACGGTTTTTCGCTCAAAAATCGCGCGTTTTGGTTAATAAAACGCGAATTTGCCTTAGTTTTTCCAAAAAGCATCCTCAATGTACTCTATTTCGTCCCCGAAAAGCTCGGCTACGTCGAATCTAATCGGCGTAAGGTCGCTTACGGCGTGTTCGATGATATACAGCTTCGCCGTCTTTATTATCTTCTGCTGCTTTGCACGGTTGACCGCCGCCCTTCCGCCGCCGTAGTCGTCGCGGCTGCGCATTTTGACCTCTGTAAACACCAAAACATCGCCGTCCCTTGCAACGATATCCACCTCGCCCACACGTGTCCGATAATTTCTGCACAAAACCTTCATTTTGCGCTTTTTCATATAAGCCGCCGCTATGTCCTCACCTCTGTTACCTTTTGCACGGTTTGCGCGTTTTACACTTCCTCCTGTTTGAGATAGCGTATTTGTGGCGGCAGTGTGAGATTTAACTCCTTGTTCGGCATCAGCTGTTTTGTAGGCTTTTGCACGGTTTGCGTGTTTCGCGCTTTCACACGTTTGCAAAAGCGATATATCGCCGTTATCTCCCGTATTCTTGCTTGAACTGTCGGTTTTTTGGCTCTTTTTATGGCAAAATAAGGCTTTAAACCCACTCCACATACTCATTCGGCGCAATCCTCTTGCTTATCCTCGTGTCGACATTCGCACTTTTGCGCGTACTCTGCGTGTTTACTATCGATTTCTAATAGATCAATCTCCTCGCATTTGTCCTCTCGATTACATTCGCACTTTTTCGCGTGCTTATCCTCGTGTCGACATTCACACTTTTTCGCGTGCTCTGCGTGTTTGTCCGATTCAATATCCTCCGTTTTACCCGTGTATACAAACTTTTCGGTAAAGGTACGCCTGTGGATAGGCGAAAGCCCGTACTTTTTTATCGCCTCGATATGTAGCCGCGTTCCGTAGCCCTTATTCCTTTCAAACCCGTACTCGGGGTATTCGAGACTCCACTCGTCCATCATTCGGTCACGGAACACCTTTGCGATTATGCTTGCGCAGGCTATGGAATAGCTCAAGGCATCGCCGTGGATAATGGACATAGTCTTGTGCTTGACGTCCTCGAGCTTCACCGCATCGATAAGAACGATGTCCGCGTATTTCAAGCCGTCGATTACGTTTCTCATTCCCTCTTTTGTTGCGTTAAGTATGTTTATATCGTCAACAACGTCATTGTCTACAACCGCAAGCTTGTATATTATGCACTTCTCGATAATTTTGTCGTATAAAAGCGCGCGTTTTTTGGGCGATAGCTTTTTGCTGTCGTCCACTCCTTCGATTATGCTTTCCTCGTCTAGCGGCATTATTACGCTTGCCACCACGACAGGTCCCGCAAGCGGTCCCCTGCCGACCTCGTCCACACCCGCAATCAAGCTGTAACCCTTTGACTCCAAATCTCTTTCAATATCTAAATTCGCCATCTTTCGCCTTTTTGGTAAGGAGTAATATCACCGCCACACCTTAGGATAATTCAATTAAGCCAAAAGCTTGCAAGCTTTGTCTACAAACTTCCATACTCTCCTAAAAGCACGTATGCTTTGTCCAAAACTTTCATATTCTACTACACGCAAGTATGCTTTGTCTTAAAACTTTCATATTCTACTAAACGCACGTATGCTTTGTCTTAAAACTATCTAATTACCCAAAAGCTCGCAAACCTCGTCCACGAACCTCGAGGGATTTTCGGGAGAAACGCCCTCGATGAGCAATGCTTGCGCATACAGCACGTCGGTAAGCTTTTTCAAAGAGTCCTTATCCGATTCGAACAGGGTTTTGATTCGCACAAAAAGCTTGTGCTCGGGGTTTATTTCAAGCACTTTTTTGGCTTTTATGTTTGCGCCCTGCATTATTTGCGCATATATCTTTTCCATTTCAATGCTTATATCGCCCACTGCCGACAGGCAAACCGCGTGAGTTTTCAATCCTGGGCTTAAAACGACTTTTTCCACCTTGTCGCCCAAGCTCTCTTTCATAAAGTCCAAAAGCTTTTGCTCAAACTCGTCAGCCTTGCGTTCTGTGTTTCTCTCACTTCCCTCGTTTATCGACTTATACTCGACATCGGCGTAGCTTGTGAGGATTTTCAACATTAATTCGTCGATTGGCTGCGTTAAACACAACACGTCATAGCCCTTTTCGCGACACTCCTCGATTTGAGGCAGACTCTTGACGATATCGGCGGAGCCGTTGGCATAATATATGTACTTTTGCCCGTCCTTCATATTGCTCTTGTACTCGCTCAAAAGAAGCGGACTGTCGGAGTTAAGCGTTTTGAAAAGCAATAATTCCTCTAAAATATCTCTGTTTGCGCCGTAGCTCTCGTATATTCCGTATTTGAGTTGCGTTCCGAAATTGTCGAAAAAGGAATTGTATTTATCCCTCTGTTGTGTAAGAAGCTTCAATAATTCCTTTTTGACTCTCTTACACAAAGCCGTGTTTATTACGTTTAATTGTCTGTTGTGTGCGACCGTTTCTCGCGATATATTCAGAGCAAAGTCCGAGCTGTCCACAACTCCCTTGACAAATCCGAAGTAATCGGGTATAAGCTCCTTGCACTTTTCCATTATGAGTACGCCGTTGCTGTAAAGCTCCAAGCCGCACTCGAAATCCCTTGAGTAATAGTCCATAGGCGCAACGGAAGGTATGTAAACCAATGAGGTAAAGGAAACCGCGCCCTCCACATTTACGGGAAATACCTCAAGCGGAAGATTGTAATCGTGAAAACGTTCACGGTAAAAGTTGTTGAATTCCTCCTCGCTTACCTCCTCCTTGGGCTTCTTCCAAAGCGGAATACCGCTATTAACTCTCTCGTTCTCTTCGCCGCAGTGTAACATAATCGGATAACGGATGTAATCCGAATATTTCTTGATGATTCTTCGAATTTCGTCCTTCTCCAAATATTCGTCGAAGTTCTCCTCTCCGTTGTCCTTTATATGCAAAATCACCTCGGTTCCGCACCCGTCCTTTTGTGCTTCGGTTATAGAATAGCCTTCCATACCGTCGGACTCCCACATATAAGCTTTGTCGCTTCCGTACTTTCTCGAAAGGACCGTAACCGACGAGCTGGCCATAAACGCAGAATAGAAGCCAACACCGAACTGACCGATAGCTTCGCCTTTGTTTTCCTCCTTAAACTCCATTGTACCCGAATGAGCCAAAACGCCCAGATTCTTGTCCAACTCTCCCTCGTCCATTCCGCAACCGTTATCGGCAACAACAAGCGTCCTTTTTTCCTTATCCACGGTAACGTCAATAGTAAAATCCTCTCGATTTACGCCCGTTTCACCGTCCTTTAGCGAATTAAAATAACGCTTATCGATAGCATCGCTTGCATTTGATACCAATTCCCTCAAATATATCTCCTTGTTGGTATAAATGGAATTGATCATCATATTCAATAACTTTTGCGATTCCGCCTTAAACTTTTTCATTTTCATTCATCTCCTTGATTATATCGATAAACCCAAGTTAAACCGATAAAACATTAGTAGACTTGATTAATATCAATTTTGCTAATAAAGCATCGAAAATATCGATTGCATATAAATGCTCATCATCAAACAAAACAACGATACCACCGCGCAACCTACAAGCGCAATCAACAGCTTTACTCGAGAGGGCATAAGCGAACGGCATAGCCACACGTCCAACGCAAACATTACTCCGCCCGAAAACAGTCCGCCGATAATTAGGGCGATATAATGCAAAAACATTAGCGCCATCGGTGTATTTTGAGCCGAATACATATATCCCGTTTGGTCGATAACGCAGTATTCCTTAAATAGCGTGCGCCCCAAGGTAAATCTATGCTTTTCGCCTCCCCTGTCGTAGAACTCGTAAACGTTGTTCATCGGGGAATTTAACATATGTCCAGCTGTCGTCATCACCAAACACTTCTTCCCAAAACGGATAACCTTGAACCTGTACGGCTGCTCGTCAATGTAATGCGTAATATAAATCTCGTGTAATCTCATAATCTCCCACTCTCGGTTGTATCGAAATATATCGACTCGTTTAAATAATCGAACCCATAAACGCTCAAATCGACCGTATCGTCGGTTACCTTCACTCCCTCCGCTTGCAAAAGCTCTTTCTGAACCTCTGCGCCGCCGAAAGCGAAGGCGTTAGCAAGCCTTCCGAACCTATTTACCACCCTGTGGCAAGGAATCTCCATAAACTCGGGATTGGCGTGAAGCGCCCATCCTACCTGACGGCTCATTTTCGGACATCCCAAATAAGCGGCAATCCGACCGTAAGTCGTTACCTTACCCTTTGGAATTTGCTTGACAGCCTTATATACAGCCGAATAAAAATCGCTCATTTTACCTAGTCCGCTCCCGATTATTTTATCATTAGCGTCTTTGATATCGATAAAGGATAATCCCAATCGATATTCCAAGATATTTTACTACAAACGCGGAAAAGTTGCAATTATTTAGCGGTATTTTTGCAATTCTTTGAAAAGCCGTACCAAAAGGCTCCGCACGCGCAAATCCGACGCGACGTTATGCTAACACAATCCCCTTATTTTATGGATAAGTAACACACCGATACTGCCGATTATGTGACTTGAAACTAGCTGTAATCCCTTTTTTAGGTGTAGCTGTACACAGATAATGTCGATAACACGACATCAAGCAAATTAAAATCCCCTTTCCCTTGTCGAGAAAGAGGATTTGCACCACGTGAATAGAAGCAAGCTTGATTTCGGTATAGCCTTCGGTTTCGGACAACACGACGGACTTGCACAAAGTAAATAGAAGCAAGCTACATAACGGTATAACCCTCGGTGCCTGTGATTACCCTTAAAATATCCACTTCGGTAAACTTATTCGCATCTACATAAACAAAATATTGGTTTTTGTTGTCCGTACACTTAAACTCATAACACAAAATCTCCCTATCGTTTTTGGGTATCAGTGCTATCGCGGTATTTAACAGCTTCAACGAACCGTCAATCAGCTTCACCGCTTTCTCCGTATTCGAAATGTAGCTTAAATTTCGGTTTTCGGTGTGATTTGTAAGGTAAGAAAAGCCCTCTACTCCGACTATTGCACCGCCGTTGACGTTAAGAGTAATTTTTACAAGGTCGGGATAGATGATAATTCCGTTTACCACGGGGCAGAGGTTGACGTAGATATAATCGTCAACTGTTTGGCTTACCCAAACGGGCGTGACGTCGTATCCTATTGCGTTTGCATAGCTTTCCGCCTTGTCCAAGCAATATGCGGCATCCACCTTGCTTCCCTCCGAATATCCGTAACCGTTGAGCTGCATCAAATATCCGCCCGTTTGCGTGATGTGCGCTTCGAGCGTTCCTATCTCGGTCTTGAGATTGAATACATAAACGCCGATCCCCTTATTGGTTAGTTTTTGATTAAACTCAACCGAAGTAACGCTCATATCCTTCATGTATCCGGCGAGCTTTTTTTTCGCCTGATCCTGAGAAACCTCACCGCCTCCGATCGCTATCTTTCCGGATTTTTCCGCACTGTCCGAAAAAGGTCCGTCGTAAATCAGCTTTGGATAATCGAAAATCGTTTCTTCCATTTCCTGAAGGGAAACACTGAACTCGTCAACGTTATCGATCGAAAGACTATCGGTAAACTTTACATTTTTGATGTCTTCGCCCATCGTTTGAATACTGCTTTTGAGCTTCAACAAAATCGAGTACAGAGAGTTAAGATTCTCCTTATCGGTCGCTGTCACCGCTTCGCCGTTTGTGAGCTTTTTTACCAGTGTTGAGGAATAGTCGCTTACCTGATTGATATACTTGACCGTCTTATGCAGATGTACTTCCTTTATGGGTAGCTGACATATACTGCTGCCGGCAACGTTGGCTTCGGCTTGAAGCTTTCCCAACAGCTCTCCCTGCGTAGAGATTCCATTGCTTACAATCAATTTGCTTAAATTGATCTCCATATTGTCAACACTGTCGGAAAGTTGGTAATAATTGTTTCTGTACGTGTTTTCAAGCGCATTTGCAAGCGTGCCGTTTTGCGCGGTAAGAGCATCCTTTTCGGATTGAGCGTTGCGCATATACGCAGAAGTAAACGCCAACAAAAATACCGCAATAATAGTCGCGATTATGGCAAGTGCTGCTGCTCCGTTGTAGTTACCTTTCACCTTGGCTACATTTCCTTTGTATTCGGTTTTCGTGTAATACGCTTTCACTTCGCCGTCGGAAGTATTCATTTGAGCTTGATTTTTTATGTCGGTTTCCGATTCCTGATGATTTGGTGTATAATCCATATCTATCTCCTTTGCTTATTGCGATTGCATTTAAGTGCAAAAATTATGCTTCCCGATCGTAACGATTATCGGTCGACTCCATATCCACGCGCTGGTAGCAGTTGATGGATTATAGTAATAAATGCAGCCGTATGTCGGATCCCAACCGTTCATCGCATCTTGCGCCGCCTTTATGCACTCGTCGTTCGTACCGAGGTTAATCTGCCCGTCGGACACCGCAGTAAACGCTCCGCTTTGGTAGATTACGCCCGAAATAGTGTTGGGAAAGCTACTGCTTTTTACACGATTTAGAATAATTGCACCCACCGCAACCTTTCCCGTGTATACCTCGCCGCGCGCTTCGCCGTAAATGCAACAAGCCATTAGGTACAGATCGCCGTCCGAATAACCGCCGGTTGAGGTTGCAGTCGAGTTTGTCAGGCTTATCCCCATCGCCGCAGCGGTCCTATTGCCCACGACTCCATCCACCGTAAGCCCGTTCACACGCTGGAAATACTTCACCGCAGTGACAGTCTTACTCCCGAAGATTCCGTCAACGCTGCCCGTATAGTATCCCCATTGCTTCAATTTTGTCTGTATTGTTTTTACCGTCGTACCGCTCGAGCCATATTTCACCACCGCCGCGTCTGCACTTCCCAACGTTGGGATAATTACGCAAGCCAGCAGTGTTACGCATACAGCAATAATGCATATAGAAAGAGTTTTTTTCATCTGTCAGCCTCATTAAAGTTATTTGCCCTTTCGGACTTATAAATAATTTGAGTTTTTTTACCGTTTATATGCAAGCTTATTCAATTTCAACCTATTGACTCTCTTTATCTGTCAAAAAATTGACTTTTCGTCCACATTTCGACCGCCAAACAGCGTTTAAATCCGCTTTTTGGGTAAATACTCTTAACAGAAACGAAAACTACTTTTAACGTAGCTACCCCCCCCAAAAAAAAATAAAACACTTTCAGTTTATTGCACAGATTCTTATATAGGTTATAAAAACAGTCTGTTCATCGCAGATACTTGCATCGGTCACAAAAACAGCGCGTTCGTCGCACAATTCTTGTGCCGCACGCAAAAGCAGTCTGTTCATCGCAGATACTTGCATCGGTCACAAAAACAGCGCGTTCGTTGCACGAACATACGCGAAAAGTGACACGAAGTCGCAAGTTCGTGCGAATTTGACAAGAAAATACCTATGGTCAACACATATAACAAAGCGCCGAATAGCATTACATAATTAATTCGGCAAAACATTCGACTCGATATCGAAAAAATCGTTTCAACAAAAAAGGAGATTATTTATGGATACAATCAAAAGAGGCGAGTTATATTACGCCGACTTAAGCCCCGTCGTAGGAAGCGAGCAGGGGGGAATTCGTCCCGTGCTTATTCTGCAAAACGACATCGGAAACCGTTACAGCCCCACAATTATCGCAGCGGCAACTACTAGCAAGCTTACAAAAACACCATTGCCTACGCATATCGCGATCAAACGTTCGAATGTATGCTTGCCAAAGGATTCGGTTATTTTGCTTGAACAAATCCGCACAATCGATAAAAAACGCCTTTTGGAAAAAATCGGCGAGCTTCCGTCGGACATTATGGATAAGGTCAACTCCGCTCTTTCCGTAAGCATCGGACTTAACGATCCGCTTCGCGCCTAACGCGGAGAAAATTAAATTACGCATGCGCACATAACGGCTGCCGTTTTCTTGCCGATATCCTTTGTTATGCGATTTTCTGTTTTATTACATTATGGGCGAACCTGTGTGTTCGCCTGTGTTTAGAAAGCGTATGCAATAATATTTGGTTAATCGTCAATATGTAGTGGCGAACCTGTGTGTTCGACCGTGTTAGGAAAGCGAATACTTTGATATGCGGTTAATTGATAAATAAACAGTCTTATTGCAATTGTTTATAAGTTGTTCATACTTCTGCTTTATTCTGCTTAAAAGGATTAATTGCGACAAATAGTTGCAATTAACTTTACGAAATTAAATTGACTTTGTTATTTGTTCGTATTATAATATTTTTGAGTTTACGGAGGAAAAGAAATGTTATTTGCGGTTAAGGATCCCTACATAGCTATCGGCGGTTTGAAAATATACTATTACGCGATTTGCATTGTTCTGGGAATGTGCGTCGCTATTTTTTTAGCGGTCAAATTATTCAAAAAGATGGGCTACGATGGCGATGATGTATACGTTTACGCTATCGCAATTATCCCCATTGGTGTACTTTGCGCAAGACTTTACTTCTTTATCTTTCCATACGAGGACAGCGTACACGATTGGAGTAGATTTTTCCACTTTAAAGACGGCGGACTTGCTATCTACGGCGGCATTATCGGCGGCCTTATCACCACCGTTTTGACGGCTTTTATTAAAAAACAGAACATTTTCCGCGTATTGGATTCTTTCATGCCCGGTGCGATGATCGCGCAGGCTATGGGAAGATGGGGCAATTTCTTCAACGAGGAAGCCTTCGGCAATTTGGTTACAAATCCTAAATTGCAGTTTTTCCCCTACTCGGTCTACATAAGCAACTTGGACGGATATTATCAGGCGACCTTCTTTTATGAATCGCTTTGGAATGTCATCGGAGTTGTAGCTTTGTTGCTCCTTATCTATAAATGGCAGAAATACAGAGTGGGTACCACAACGGGCGGGTACTTTGTTTGGTACGGTTTGGGACGCTTTTGGATTGAGGCTCTTAGAGCCGATAGCCTCGTTATTCCCAACACAACAATTAAAGTCAGTCAAGTTGTCAGTGTCGGTCTTATCATCATCGGCTTGCTTGTGCTTATGTTCACCTACTCAAAAAAGGTCTTGCACGACGGCTTCAGAAACAGGACATTTCCGGTTCTTGCGACTATCGAGCCCTTTGTCGCAAATAAAAAAACTTCGGGTCAAGCAACTGACGATTGCGCCGTGGCTTCAGTCCGTGAAGCGGACACCGACAAGCAGGACAACACTAGCAATAGCTTAACCGTTCCCAAAGAAGACGATAATCCGACAGCGAACACCGACGAGCGTGCCGAGGTATGCGACGACGTAACCGCTTCCAAGGAAGTCAATAATACATTCTGCAACGTCGCAGAAAACGATACGAGTGACGAAAGCGAACGTAAATAAGACATTAAAAAAGATAATATCGAAAGGGACAATGAAAGTATCGAAAGCGATAAGAATACACACTTATAAATATATCACGGTGTTACCGTCACATTCATTTCTAGTTCGAAAAATGATAAAAGCAGAAGTGGATTAGTACTAACTAAGTAACGCCTAATTTCGGCATTTTGGCGAGTGGATTTTTGAGGATAGAGTTTTCAAAAAGCGCAGGGCGTAGCAGCGCTACGTACGAGCACTTTTGGGAACTATGGACCAAAAAGACACCGATGAAAATGTTGAAAGTAGAAGTGATTAGTATTAGAAAAAAAGGAAGTAAAACATGGATTACAAAAGAAATTTGACTCTGTTAACCGATTTCTATGAGCTGACAATGATGAACGGCTACTTGGAGTGCGGAATGGAAAACAAAATCGCAGTGTTCGATGTGTTTTTCAGGACTAATGAGGAAAGCAATTTTTGCGTGTGCGCAGGGTTGGAGCAGGCGATTGAGTATGTACGCGATTTGCATTTCGAGGAAGATGACATTGAGTTTTTAAGGCAGACAAACACCTTTTCACAAAGGTTTTTGGACGAGCTTCGCCATTTTAAGTTCACGGGCGACATCTTCGCCATAGAGGAAGGAACGGTCGTATTTCCCTTCGAGCCCTTGGTTACAGTAAGGGCGCCAATCTTTCAAGCACAGCTGCTTGAATCGGCTTTGTTGAATATTATCAACTTCCAAACGCTTATTGCCACTAAGGCTAGTCGTGTTGTAAGAGCGGCAAAACCCGCAAGCGTCATTGAGTTCGGACTGCGGAGAGCGCAAGCTCCGGATGCTTCGATATACGGAGCGCGAGCCGCGGTAATCGGCGGTTGCGATTCCACCAGCAATGTATTGGCGTGCCAAATGTTCGATCAGGTTCCGAAGGGAACGCACGCTCACAGTTGGATTATGTCTTTTGACAGCGAACTCAAGGCTTTTAGAGAGTATGCGCGCATATTCCCGCACGTTTGTCTGTTACTCGTAGACACCTACGATACACTTAAAAGCGGTATTCCTAACGCTATCACCGTTTTCAACGAGCTTAGGGCGAAGGGCATCGAGCCGGTCGGCA
This sequence comes from Clostridia bacterium, assembly GCA_028703495.1. Classification (GTDB taxonomy): domain Bacteria; phylum Bacillota; class Clostridia; order Christensenellales; family CAG-314; genus JAQVMT01. Next base: position 42,823 of record JAQVMT010000012.1, read on the forward strand.
TACGTCTTGACAGCGGCGACCTCGCATATTTGAGCAAAAAGGCGCGTGAGATGTTGGACGAAGCAGGCTTTCCGAATACGAAAATCTTCGCAAGCGGCGATTTGGACGAAACCACCATACAATCGCTTATCCTTCAGGGTAGCCGTATCGATATGTACGGAGTGGGTACCTACCTCATTACAAGCCACAACAACCCAAGCTTAGGTGGTGTCTATAAGCTTTGCGCTATTGAGGAAAACGGCAAGCTTCAACCCAAAATGAAGGTCAGCGACAACCCCTTTAAGATTACAAACCCAGGCGAAAAGAGAGTTTACCGTCTTTTCGAAAATAAAACCAATAAGGCGATTGCCGATGTTATTTGCTTGGAACACGAGGTTATCGATTCATCAAAGCCATATACACTGATTCACCCTACCGATAGGTGGAAAAAGCTTCTGGTTGAAGACTTCTATGTTAAGCCATTGATGACACAGATTTTTAAGAATGGCGAGCTGATTTACAAATTGCCTCCGATCGATAAAATCGTGGAAAAAGCAAATGCAAGCAAGGCGAGCTTTTGGGATGAGTACATGCGTCTTACCAAGCCGCAAACCTATAAGGTCGACCTGTCCGAGGAACTGTTCGAGCTCAAGCACAGAATGCTAATGAATTACGGCAAGGATTAAGCTTTTTCGGTTTCTGATTTTACCCGTATAACCGATATAAAAGCTTATACTAAAGCTCGTTCAATTGTTTAAATAACGCTTCCTTACACTTATAATAATTAACTGCGCAAAAATAAACGCGTTATTTGATTTATCGGTCTTTAGAAAAAGACTTTATTAGCATTTCACGATCGAGTAAAACCGCGCGAATCAAACTAGATAAGGTTGCGAATTTGCGCGAATTTGCTACGATCGGGTGCGTTTCGGCATTATTTTGCATTACATAGAGGTGAGTATGGACGTAAAACCGAATCTAAAAAAGTTCAAGATTGTAGCGTTTAGAGGCTACGATATCGGGGAAGTCGACGACTATATCGACGTCAAGAACGCCGATTACGAAAGCACTACGCGTGAACAAAAAAGCCGTATTACGGAGCTGCTCGAGGAAAACCGAGTTCTTAAATCCGAGAATGAAAGAGTGTCCAAGATTGAAAAAAACTTGAGCTTGGCTTTGTTGCACGCAAACGAAAAATCCGACCAAATAATCACTCAAGCAAGACAGCTCGCGGATGCCGAAATAAAGCGCGTTCGTATTTTCCGTGCGAAATGGGAGTATTTCGCCAAAGAAATGCTTGGCACGCTTTCGCCTAAACAACAACTGTATTTTGAACGCATGAGCAGTCGAATCGACCAAACTCTTACGCAGTTTTCCGACAACACCGATAATATGAAAAAAGTTGCTGCTACATCCTCGGAAAATATTTTCAATAAGCAAACGGCTCGCGTTAATGCCCCTACCGCCGACAGCGATATTATCGACATCTCGGAAGTGTATAAGTCCAAGGATTCCCTTGCCGATCTTATGTCCGACATCGACAGCTAAATAATTATTAACAATAGCGCACATTGTTTCCGATGCATTACGGCTCTATATATAAAAGGGCGGTACGAGAAACCTATCTCGTACTCCCTTTATCCTTTCTTCGGAAAAGTGGCTTATCCACCGATGACAGCCACGCTCCTATCAGCATAAGAGCAAGCGCAATAAGGAATTTGAAGGTCGGAACCTCTCGGAAAATGATCAACGAAAGTCCCGCTCCGATAAATGGTGCAATTGCATAATATGCACTCGTCCGCGTCGCCCCGAGCTTGCGTTGAGCGTACACATAACAGAAAATGCTCATACCGTAAGCAACAAAGCCAATACCGATTACCGCGGAAAGACTCCAAAAGCTGCTCAATCTTTCACCTATCGCGAATCCGATAATCAAAGATCCAAGCCCCGAAAATACGCCCTTGAGCAGTACTATTTGCAGGGGATCCTTGGAGGATATCTTCCTTGTGCAGTTGTTCTCAAATCCCCAACATACTGCCGCAAGTAGAATGAAAAGAGAACCATAGGAGAACTGAAGGCTGCTTATATCCTCAAAGGACAGCACCGCACAGGACAAGGTTACAAAGATGATTCCTGCCCAAAGTCTGGGGCTTATGGATTCCTTGAATACAAAAAGCGCGATAAGTGCGGTTGCCACTATTTCGAAGTTGTTTAGTAATGATGCGTTGGTCGCCGTGGTCGCCTTTAACCCGACCAACAAGCATATCGGTGCCGCTATATCCAACAAAATCATTGCTATCGTATAGGGCAGCTCCTTACGAGTGAGCCTCGATTCGTTTTTTGATTTTTCTCTAATTTTTCGCACGCAAGCCACCGCCAGCATTCCTACGCCCGCTCCTAAATACAAAAAACCCGCCATCAGCGTGGGCGGCATATATGAAAGCAATACCTTCAACAACGGCGAGCTTATCGCGTATAATACCGCCGCTAGTATTGCAAGCAGTATTCCGTTGTTCCCTTTTTCGCTCATTTGCATCTTACCTTACCTTTTCCCCTGATATTATAGCTTATATATCTTGATTTTACAAACTTATTTATTCGTTTTATCGATATTAGTTTCTCTTCCTATGATAAAAGCTAGATTAAGCTACACCAATAATTATCCGGGGGCTAATTCAATAAGCTTCAACGGAAGCTAATTGGTAAACAGTTTCTTTGCGCACAATGACAACTTCATCGGCTTTTTTCCGTTATTTATGCAATTCTGCTCGGAAATCAAGCATTTTTATCGGCTTTTTCCCTTTTTTATGCATATCCGCTCTGAAATTTAGCATTTCCATCGGCTTTTTTCCCGTTATTTATGCAAATCTGCTCTAAAATCAAGCATTTTCATTTAAATCCTTGTGGTTGGGAAGCTCCATAAATTCGTATAACGTGCGCGCCTTACCTATGAGATTATCTATATAAATCCTTGGATAATTCACTTGCAACAATACTCGAATTTGAAACCGATTGGTATTAATTAATTATTACGGGTCACAATATGGATATGAATAATTTACACGACATAGTAAAAGTGCTGATTTTTTCGATAATTGCGTATGCCGTTTTGTTTGTAATTGCAAAGGTATTGGGAAAAAAGCAAATAGCGCAGCTGTCTTTTATCGATTACGTTGTTGGAATAACAATAGGTTCGATAGCGGCGGAAATGGCTACCGATTTGGTCAATCCGTTCTATCACTATATTATTGCAATGGCTGTATTCTTGATTTTTGACATTGTCATTTCCCTAATCAGTGGTAAAACAAAATTCCTTAAATCGATTTTTTGTGGAAAGCCGTTGATAATAATACAAGACGGCAAAATAGATTACAATGCGTTAAAGACAAGTAAGCTTACCGTTGATGAAATAATCGGTATGGCGCGCGACAAAGACTATTTCGATATAAACGACATCGCATTCGGTATTCTGGAAACAAGCGGAAAATTCAGTGTTCTGCCTAAAGCACCAAACAAACCCACCACGTGTGAGGACTTGGGTATTAAGCCGCCTCCTGCTTCACTCACTTCTTACCTGATAATTGACGGGAAAATATGCTACGACGTATTAAAATCCAATAATTACTCCGTTTCATGGCTGCTCGACGGCATAGATGCGGAAAACGAGAAAGATGTCAAGAATATTCTGCTGGCATCTTATGATACCCAAACTAAACGGTTCATTATTCATTACAAAAACAAGTAGTACTAATTAAGTAACGCCTAATTTCGGCATTTTGGCGAGTGGATTAGTATATTTAAGCCTCTTTATGGGAAGCTCAAGGCAAGCTATCTATACCCATTCCTTGATAACCGCAGGAGAACAGAATACAGAATCGAGACGATTTAGGAAAGGCATTATATCGGCGGTATCCAACGCACGGTGATCGAATACGATCGTCATCGGAAGCACCTTGCCGGGAATTATCTTTCCATCACAGCCTACGACGGGTGTGTTTTGCACCGAGCCAAGCGCGATTGCCACCGTTTGAGGCGGAACGATCTCCAACAAAGTGCATTTACCTCGCCAATTTCTGTTTAGCGAACCCATATTCGATACCGTGATAGTACCTTGCTCAATATCACTTTTTGTCAAGCGTTCGGTTTGGGGAATAGAATAGTAGTCACGCTTCTCCTTTCCGTGCAGAACCTTGACTCTGTTCTTGCCCGTGCGCGAACCGACAAGCCGAGCGATTGTTTGAAACAGCTTTCCTCTCTTCAATCCGCTTAATGTATTAGCAATCGAAACCTCATACATCACCTCGTCGAGATTTGTATTCATGGCACGGCGCATTGTATCGGACACCGAATCTCGTATTTCGGTCATCGTTTTATTGCCTAGATCACGCATATTTACCGTCATCATATCGCCCGACGATAGAATCACAGGCATCGATACGTTGATTTGTTCGTGTACCGTCAACACTCCTCGAACAAGATGTCGCTTGTATGCAATAGTGCTGTTCATACGCGGCGCAAACTTAAGTCCCTCCACAATAACTCGAAGTATTGCAGAATTCAAGGTTATATGCTTATCCTTATCATTGTTAAGCTCTGCCAGAATCCTCAAAAACTCGGCAATTTCGGGCTCATACGTTATTGCAACATGAGGTATGGTCTCCCAACTTTCCGTCGTCATATTCGCTACAATCTTTCTCGCTATTCCAAATTGCTCCGTAGTATCTTTCATAATGGCGTTTCCTTTCCTCAATTTTTTAAGGCTTCACTCTTAATTTGACTTTTACTTTCTGTTTTGACTTCTAAAAGCTCTTACATCCCGTCGTTTCTATTTACAAGCGAAAACGTTTTTGCCACACTTACCGCATTCAAAGCTATAGGCTTCTTATGCTCCGTAATAACTCTTTATAAACGATATTGTAACACACATTAGATGATATAGCAAGAGTAAAATTTACTTTATATATTTTAGATTTTGATTAGATTATATTTTATTTGATACAAAAGAGAAAGATTTTCTTTACCTATTTTAGATTTTGATTGGATTATATTTTTTTGATACAGCAAGGGCTTTTGCCCTTGCTGTATCAATAGTAGCTATAAATTATTTACAAACAACAAAATATGATGTCCAAATAAAACTATAGTAGCTATCGTCGTTCGGACAATGGAGAACGATATCAAGCAATTGTCCTTCTTGAATATTTCTGATGAAGTTGTTATAAGGAAGCTCGCCATTGCTGCCGACGAATCCCTCGAAATACGGAGCTATGCTTGAAGTAAAGGTCAGCTCCTTGAGTTCGGTACAGCCGAAAAATGCTTTGTCGCCTATTGCAACCAACGTAGAGGGGAAGCATACCTCTCTTACTGTTGTATTATAAATGAAAGCCTCTGCGCAAATCTTCTTTATTCCTTCGGGAATAACCACACGGTCGTTGTCCGTTCCAAAGTATTTAATCAGAAGCGTACGCTTTCCATTCATAAGCATATCGTTTTCTATCGCGAAATTCGGATTGTTTTCGTCAATTTCAATGTTCACAATCGCATAATCGTGAGAGAAAATATTCGAGTAATCAAACTCTACCGTCTCCGCACCGATTTTAATTGATTTTAATTCGTCACAATCCGCAAACGCATATGCACCAAGGCTTGTCACGTTATCGGTAAGCTCTATTGCCTCCAGCTTGCTTAGTCTGAAAGCTTCGGGACCAAACTCTGCTACTAGAGGCATATAAACCTCTCTAATGCTACAATCGTAAAATGCAGCGTTGCCTACCTTTACTAAAGAAGGAAGATATGCTTTTTCAATAGTAGTGTATGCAAACATACCTTCACTAACACTAGTTAACCCAGTTGCTGTTACTTCCTTAATGTAGCTGTTATTGATGAACGCTCCTTCTTTAGCCATTGTAACGGTTTCAGGTATTGTATATATTGTATCGGTTTTTGCAATAGGATAATAGTATATGATAGTACAATCTATATCATAAAGCACACCGTCAATCGCCTTCAGCTGTGTGTGTCCTTCAGCCGTCACATATTGCTCAATGTTAATGCATGTATAAAACGCCGACTTTAAGCTATTCGGGCTATTGAATGTTGTGGGAATGTAAACCGAAGTAATTCCCGCGCAACCACCAAAGCTGTTTGTAGATACTGACGACAATTTATCTCCGTATGGAACTTCTTGCAAATTGACGCAATCTAAGAATGCCTCCATTCCTACGCTGGCAAGGTTGTCACATTTAATTTTGTGTAAGCCTGCACAGAATGCAAAAGCCCTGTAATTCATTGTTGTCGTATCTTCTAATCCGATTACTTCTTCCAACTTTGTACAACCCGAGAATGCTTCGTTCGGTATAGTTGCACTGCTTCCCAGCAAAGTGACCTTGACCAGATTTTCACAATCCTTGAACATTCCTGCGGTTACTCCTCCGAACCAATCGGGAACGCTTAATTCCGTCATTGCATTAAGTCCGGCGTAGAAGTATTCCTTGTTCGTAAACTGAATACCTGTAGGATTTTCAAATGTTAAGCTGCTAAGGTTCTTACAATATGAGAATGTCGATAAACCGATCTTGGTTGTTTTTGCACCGATATTGATCTCGCTAAAGCCTGTATTTCTCAACGCTCTATCACCGAACACAGCAATATTCGAATAATCAAAGGTTAAATTAGTATTATCCATAAAGCATTCATTGGGTAATGTGGTTACGCTTTCAGAGAACTTTATACCTGTCATAAGAGGACGATCATCAAAATACGAATAGGTGTAAGCAATTGACACAACTACTTGCCACTCTCCGCTCATCTCCAAACTGTAATCATATCCCCAAGCATACACAGCACCGTTTGCGTGAGAGAATTGACCATTTGAGAACGTTGTCATCGTACCGGGTACCGTGTATACACCTTCGCATTGCCAATCGGAAGGACGAATCATTCTCTTTCCGTCAAGCGTCCAGATTACTCCAAACTCATCTTGGGTGTAATTCCTATTTCCTTCCATAAGGGTAAAGCCGTGAACAAGCCCTTTGCTTAATCCGAAGCTCATGTCTCCTATGCTTCCGACTGTACCGCCAAACGCAACCTTCGTTAGATTTGGAGCATTACTGAATGCCGCTCCGTCAATAGATGTTACGTTGCCATAGAAGTTAACCTCTCTAAGCGAGGTTGCTTCCAAACTGGCAAAATGTCCTCTGCTCCCCGATGCCGTTCCGATTTTTCCCACTGTTCCGAAGAAGTTAATTACTTCCAGCTTGGGTATAGCCGTAACGTTTTCATCTTTAATCGTCGTGACATTGTCATTAAAATTGATTTCCGTCAGCTCGGGACATACGGAAATAGCTGATTGCAATATGTTAATTTTGTTATTGAAGTTTAATTTCTTAAGTGCAAGCATTATTTTCACACAATTTTGAACATTAAGTGTGGAATTCGTTTTCGGGAAGGTTAATTCGGTCAACGCTTTGTTACCGATAAAACAACCGCTTCCTAAGCTTGACAGATTTACACACTCTTCAAAATTGATTTCTGCTAACTGTATGCAGCCCGAAAAATTACTTGCACCGAGTGTAGTAAGAGTAATCGGCAATCTAATGGTCCTCAAGTTAATTGTTCTATAGAATACAGAGCCATTGATTTTTATACAACCATCCGGGATATAAATTCCGGTTATATCGCTGTTATCTCTAAATACGCTAGCCGCAATTTCCTTTACGCCCTCGGGTACAACGATATCACCGCCTGCTCCGTTGTATGCAGTCAAAACGCCGTTAACGACAACGAATCCATTCTCATCTTCATCTGCATATGCATCGTAAGCCTTGTCTTCGATATCACAATCCTTACTGCTGTAGGAAACAACATCGGTTTTAACCGTTCCCTTTAGGTCATCGTTGCTCAATCCACCGGATACGGATTTGTAAATAGAATTAGCTTGCTCGATAAGATTATCCTCCACCTCGATATCAATAACGTATGTGGCGATATTCATTGCATAATCTGCTATTTCAAATGCTAGTTTTCCGTCAATAATGCTAGACAAATATTGAGTTATTTCTACGGTAACTAAGTTGTTCGCGTTACGCTTGCTGTTGTACACGGGAATGTAGTATCCGCTTAAGCGCGCAAGCTCTCCGTTATCGATTGTATTCGGTCTTACCGCCTGTACATAGTGATTGTCGAAAATCACCAGATCCGCGTACACCCTGCCGTCTTCCTTCCTGATAACTGCATTTGCCAAGCTGGGAGCTTCATTATCCACGAAAAGAGAATAAGACTTTGATTGTGTCTCACTATGGTAGAATTCACTCTCTAACGTCATGTCAAAGATTTGGTTGTTTGCCAAGCTCAAAGCCTTCGGAGTTAAGCCCTCGAAAACAATTTGTGGCACGAAATATCCGTATTGCACTGTACCATAGGATTTAGAAATAGTGCCAAAATTATCCTGCTCGTAAATTATATCCATCAAATAATCATTGATGCTAAGACTAAAATCTGTGCTGTTTCTAAGCAAGGATACATTTAAACTATATAACGACAAATTGTCACTTATAGCATAATAATCTTCGCCAAGCTCCGGAGCACTGTATCCTTCGGGAAGTGTAAACATATAGTTGCCCAACTTAAGGTTATATCGCCTGTTGACATATTTGTTAAGAGATATCCAAATCCGTCCGATTAGGCTGGTTCCCATTGCTTGAGGATCGCCGCCGATGGCATCATCGAATATCGGGAGCTTCATCCAATCTCCATAAAAGCTTATCCACGGAATATGTAAATCTACGTTACCGTCTAATGACTCTAATAACGCAAATCCCTCCACATAAATACCGTTTTCAAAGGTCTCATTCATATAAGCCTTGTCTTCATCGGATAGAGTAATCGTAATTTTTACTCTTGCAGTGGTATTTCCCGATACCGTAACCTCATATCCGTCTATACTACCGTTACTTACACTTACCTTAAAGCTGTCGTCAAGCATATATGCTTTCTCTAATATCAGACCGTCCATAGCCGATTCGGTAAAGGTCAGAGTATCAACCTTGAATCTCATTTCGTTGTCCGATGTGTTTACAAGGTTAAAGTACAATGTATAAACGCCGCTTTTGTCAGCATCGCTGCCCAAATTCAACTTCGTCTTGTTACTTCCAGTTACGGTCAAATAAGCATCGGATGCTATTGCGGCTTCTAAGTCAGCCAATCCTGCGCCTTGTCTGCGGGGAGTGATCGGATTCCCGTCCTCATCAACCAATACTTGGGCTGTGCTCATCAAGAGTTGAATAGCCATATCCTTCGTCTCTGCTTTGTTGCACTCGGGATACTGCTCTTTCATATAACCGGCCATTGCCAAATATACACCGGTAAGATTGGGCGTAGCCATACTTGTTCCGCTCATAACACTATATTGCTCGGAAAGACTATTGGCTGTTGCGTATTTTTCGGATACGGCAGAGTAAATACTTCCGCCAAAGCCCATTAAATCAACGCCTATAGACAAATCCTCAAGTGCTCCCATCGACGAAAAACGCGATGCCTCATACCTTGATTTCTCTATATCGAAAACAACCTTTTTTACACTTGCTTGCTTAAGCAATTCTCCCGTTGATTGCAAAACGGTCATTACGGGGATAGCGACATCGTCTATCTGCGCATTGATTGTTGTATCAGCGTTATTATAAATGATACAACCGACAGCACCCTTGGCAGCAGCCATTTGCGCCTTTTCGGTGAAACTCGTTTCTCCGCGAGATACAACAGCAAGCTTTCCGTTTACATCGATCTCGGCATAGTCTTGCTCTGTTCCATAACCGGGGACTATTACATATTCGTATTCTCCCTTTGTTGCCCCGTCTGCCAACAAGGACTCGATTCCAATTATACTGCCATTTACATCCACAGCCGGGGTTACGATAAAGCTTGTGCCGTCTTGCGTTGTGAATGTATATAAAACGCCCTTATCAACCGAACCGACAGAGTAAGTGGGATAAAAAGATGCAGGTGAACTGACAATACCGTCATCGGGATTTCGCGTCTTTGTTAAACCTACATATTCTCCTTTTTCGTCTATGGTATAACTAGATTTGTTTTCGTTACCGGATGCAGCGAACATAGATATTCCCGCTCTCTCCAATTTCATAAACAGTCCGTTTTCATACTCGGCAGTAGCAGTAACAGATTGAGTGAATCCTGCTGCTGAGCCAATACTCATATTAACGGCATCGACCCCGAGAATAAGACAGTCCTCTAAAGCTGCGCATAAATCTGTAAATGATGCACCATTGCCGCTGTTAGGGAATATCTTCATTGCAATAAGCTGCGCCTTTGGAACAACACCCTGGAAATTGTCTGCATCGCCTGTAATTATGCCTGCAACGTGTGTTCCGTGCGTTCCTCTTTGATTAGTTAGTACTTGCTTTACATCATCATCTTTATCTGCATAATCAAATTGGAATGGAATTTTTGTATTCATAAACAATTTGTCAATCGAAAGCTTAGCCGGCGTTCCCGGTCCAATAATTATGCCGCCTTTACCCGGTATAATTATACCGCCCGAACTGCTTTTGTAATTCTTGTAAGCATTCGTAAGCTCCATCACCGAAGCAAGCCATTCCTTGGAAATAGCACCGCTCTCCGGCATCGTGCTAAAAGCACTGTGACTGTAATCAAATCCCGTATCGAGAACCGCTACTGTCATATTTTCGCCGTAGTAACCGCTTTCATTTGCAAAAATACCGTTACTATCGCAATTTTGCATATTGGATGCATAAAACTCACCCTGCGAAATAGCACTCGTCGTTTCGTATTCGGAGGCAATTATTACATCCTTAACCCCTTCTAAGCTCTTTATCGTGTTGATATCTCCGTATCTTACATACAAAGCCAAACCACTTACAATCGTCGTATAGCTGTATGATAATTGCGCGGAAATTCCCGCTTCTGCAATACCCTCGATAACAGCCTGCTGCTGCGCCTCGATACCCTCGGTAACGCTTCTTCCTTCGTCACTTAATAGAAACTCGCCAAGCGTACTACGGATATTTGCTTCCTCGAAATAATCGAACGCACCCTCGCCACATACTACAGTAACCCAAAACTTTGTGTCACTCGAAACAGTCGTATCAACTTCACTTAAATTAAGTGACTCGGCGTCAATAGCAGAATCGATTTTGTAAAAATCATTTTTTGCATCTGCAATATCGGAAGTTGATATCCGCGTTTGTTCATTTGCCGAAATGCAAGCTGTCAATAATAATGCAACTAAAAGCATTATTATCAAAGTCGATATGCGGCCAATTCCTTTCTTTTTCATTCTTCCTCCTTGTCCGGCAGAACCGGAAATCAAATATTTTAATACCTATTTTCTTAGTTCTAGCCCGCAAAAATACAGACTAAACTAATATGCTCATTTCGTAGATCCAACCTCGATTCCTTACAATCGGCGTACGCATATTACAGTATCGCTTTTTTGATTGAATCGGAAGGATTAGTCTTAACCTCCGGTTTGATGCTAACGTTGTCAAGCTTATGCAACAACACTCCCAGCTCATGAAAATGATACTCAAGATTATTAAGATCCTCATCCGTGAAAACCGAACTAAAGTGTCTTTGCGCCGTTTCCGTCGCGCTCTCTTCATATTCATCGTATATCTTCTTAAGCTTGTCTGTCATTCTTATGTATATCTTCTTCTTGGAATCGGGCTTGTGAAATTTTTCAACATATCCCTTTTCGTTTAATTCAGATATCACCTTAACTACATTAGGATAAAGCATTCTGGTATACGTAGATAGGTTTTGAATTGTAGTTTCCTTATATGTAACTAAGTCACCAATAATCCGACCGTACGAATCGCCTAAATCAATATACTCGCTTCCCGATAGCTTAATGTGGTCCTGAATCGGTCCTAATATGTTTTTCCTAATTAACATATAACATACGTCACAATCCTCCCCGATATTTAATATTCTCTTGTCCTTCATTTAACCTTCTTCCTCCATCATTCATTGCTTGATAAACCAACCGCAAGGATATGCCAAAGCATTTTGCCCGAGTTAACCAAACAATTGCTTTCTTTCTCTAGTCGCTGCAAACGATACTGACCGATCCGCACCCGCTTCCACAAATTCATCGGAGTTTTTTGGCATCGATACAATCTAGCTTCAAAAAGAACATTGCCATCGGCGTCTTTTTGACATTAATGCAAATCCACTCACCAAATTCATGATTTTGTTGACGTCTCCGCAATCGCTCGCTTGTAGCGCTACTTTAAGCTGCGCCTTTTGGAGATTCAACCTTATAATCCGCTCGCCATGTCTACAGAACCAGAAGTAACTTTGTGCAAAATATATATAAATTTTTATATATTTTTATATATTCTATCATGCTTATTTTCCCATGTCAACTGTTTTACAATGTTTTTCTGTTTGTGCTCATTTAAATTTCCATTTTATTTGAACCTTGTAAGATGACGATATCAAGCTCATTTCTTGTACCGATTTGCAATAATACCGTAAGATGACGAAGCAGTAGCTTCCACTATTTGCGCATTGGTTTAAAATCGCATAAACCGACGATTTTTAGGCGTTATTTGCATATGTGAATGTTCATACAGGTATATAACTGCATAAAATACAAGAAGTTATCCACAAGAAATGTGGATAACTCTGTGGATAAGTGGATAACTTATGACTTTCATAGCCTTTTCAAGCCTTTAATTAAGCAATTTTGAGTTTTGCACACTGTGGACAACCAAAAAACGTAAAAACATATGCTCTTTCATTATATAAAATACTAGCGTATATATTTGTGCAAAATTCATACGCGGTATTCAAAAAGCCCGATAAACTTCCGTGTCGGCTTTGGCTGCGGAAATGTGCGAACGCATAAACCCGACCATTCGGCTCATACTTTATCGGGAGAAACAATATGAAACGCTTTCACATCAAATTCTTTTCGATTATAATTATCTTAATCTCGACTCTATCGTCGGGACTTTGTATCGTGCTCAACAATGACAGTGGCTCCACTGTCGATGTATGCAACCCTTTTTTGTCGACAACTGCCGCTGAATCAGCCCAAACCGAAGGTTTTGTTCATACCGTCGGCAGGCTTACGGTCGTCATTGACGTCGGACACGGCGGTATCGACGGGGGCGTCAAGGGCAAAAGCGGAGTAAAGGAAAGCGACATCAATTTAGCCATCGCGTTGATACTCGAACGGCATTTTGTCGAAGGCGGTTTCAATACGGTTTTGACCAGACGTGACGAGAATGGATTGTACGGACTTGCCACGAAGGGTTTCAAGCTTAGGGATATGAACGCAAGAATCGATATCATCAAGGATGCCAATCCCTGCGTAGTCTTGAGCATACATCAAAATGCGCACTCTGCAACATATAGAAGCGGCTCACAAGTGTTTTTCCAAAAAAACATCGCATCTGGTGAGAAGCTTGCCTCTTATATTCAAAAAAGCCTCAACAAAAGGTTGGGCTTTGAGAACAGATACCTGTCAGGCGACTATTTCATCCTTAAAAAGGGAATCCCAGCCTCGGTTATCGTCGAATGCGGCTTTTTGAGTAATGCCGCCGATGAGGTACGACTGCAAACAGAGGAATACCAAAACCGCATTTGCACGGCAATCTATCGCGGCACCTTGGACTATCTATTAAATAAATAATCTTTTTTTAGTAGGCAATCTACCTCAACTTATAACACGTATTGACTTATTTGGAGTAGGCAATCTACCTCATCTCATAACTCGATCAAACATATAACATCTGCAAAAGCTTTCTATAAAATCGATTTATTTTGATGCGGATTGGATTAATCTAATATCTTGGCAAAAAACCGCATCGGTTTACCCGGTGATGTCGCATAACCTTACGCTCTTTTCGCTCATCCGCGCTTTCTTTTTATGTGACGCTCCAGCAGTGCGACCGCTGCGTACATCACACCCGCAAGCACGCACAGCACCACAGTGCAAGTCATGACCAGGTCGAGCTTAAACACCTGCGATCCATACACTATCAAATAGCCCAATCCTCTTTCCGAAACGAGGTATTCGCCCATAATCGTACCAACCCAGCTCATTCCGACGTTAATTTTGAGTGAGCTTACCAGCGTTGGAATATTGCCCGGAAATACTAGCTTGAAGAATATTTGCGCTCTCGTCGCATTCATTGTTTTCATTAGAAGTATTTTGTTTTTGTCGGTTTGCAAAAAGCCCGACAACATATTCAAGGTCGTAATTACCACCGAAATTAGTACCGCCATTGTAATAATCGATGCTTCCCCCGTTCCCACCCATACGATAATTATCGGTCCCAAAGCAATTTTGGGCAATGAATTCAGAACAACCAAATAGGGTTCGAATACGCTTTTGAGAAGTGACGACCACCATAAAGCAATCGCAACCGCTGTACCCAGCACCGTCCCGATAATGAAACCCCAAAAGGTTTCCTTTGTGGAGACGTATGCATGCGTAAACAGGCTGTCGCCGGAAATTTCGCGAAACGTTCGGTAAATGCGCAACGGAGAGCTGAAAATAAAGCCGTCGATAACATTCAAGCGCACCAATATTTCCCATAAAAACAGAAAAAACACTATGAATCCGACTTGTAATCCGAATACCAATGTTTTTCTTTTCTTTAGCTTCCTCAGGTATGCTTTATGAGCCGATAGATTTTGCATATTTATCAATTCCTCCGAGTATTAGCGAGTTTTAAAGCGCGTCAATGGTTTTACTGCTTTTTTGCATCATCCATTCTTTCGAGTTGCGGCGCTGCATTGAGTTCGCTCCAAATCGCATCAATGGCATTATAGCTTTTTTGCGTCGTCCATTCTTTCGAGTTGCGGCGCTGCATTTAGTTCGCTCCAAATCGCGTCGAACATTTCGGAAAAAGTCGGAGCCTCTCTACGCTTAAGCGGCGTTTTTATGTGTCCGAGCTTTGGATATAATGTGCGCTTTACCGTCGCGGGACGGTCGCTTAGTACGATAATCTTGTCCGCAAGCGATATTGCTTCGCTTATGTCGTGCGTCACCAAAAGCGCGGTCTTGTTTTCGATTTTAATTATTGAGTAAACATCATCACACACGTTAAGCCGCGTCTGATAATCCAAAGCCGAAAAAGGTTCGTCCAACAGCAACAGCTTGGGATTGAGCGCAAGTGTACGAATCAATGCTGCGCGCTGTCTCATTCCACCGCTTAGCTCGTCGGGCTTGTGAGACTTGAACGCCGCAAGCCCGTATTTATCCAAAAGTAAATCTACATATCCCAAATGCTCGCTGTCGAGCTTGTGTTGAATCTCCAGCCCCAAAATTATGTTCTTGTATACCGTACGCCACTCGAAAAGATGATCCCTTTGGAGCATATATCCTATGTCTGTTCGGTTAACCTTGCTTACGGGCGTTCCGTTTATGCTTATCATGCCATCGGTTGGCTTTAGCAAACCGCATACAAGCGACAATAATGTAGTCTTGCCGCATCCGCTGGGCCCCAAAACCGCGACAAACTCCCCCTCCTCAACATCAAAGCTGACTCCCGTCAGAGCCGCCGTCTCCTCCGTCTTTGTGTAGTATGTAAAGCTTACGTTATCCAATTTAAGCATTGACGCTCCCCCAAAATCCCTTCGGATAGGTGTATCTTTTTTGCATATCTTCCCTATGTGCTGTTAATTCGCATATAGACAATTGTTTACATTCGGCTTTAATTCCGAAAAAGATAATTGCTTATATTCGGCTTTCATTCCAAAAAAGACAATTGTTTACATTCGGCTATTCGGTCGGAATAAAGACAAAAAGCCGACTGCGGTTACGCATAATGCGCAACCTCGATTAAACTATCCTTTGACTGCTTGCACCGCACGACAAGTATTTTTTTCTATGTCAATCGCCGTAATGCCGCTCATTTGCTTCGACAACTTAGGCGCGAGGTTCACTGTATTATACGAGTATTCGACAAAAATGTGTTAAAACAAAAAATAATTACGCAAGGTCGTTTCCTTTATTTGCTTCAAGCACGGAAAAAAACAAATACTAACACACTTACCAAAATGTAGAAATCAGGCGTTACTTAGTATAAATACAGTTTAAGTTAAAAGCGTATTCCCTTGACATGGAGTAGTATACTTAGAATAGAGTTGTCAAACACCCTAAAATCTAATAGAATAAAAGAAGAGGAAGGAAGGCAGAATTATGACAACTTACAGTAGAGAATTCAAAGAACAAGCAATCAAGTTATC
>JAQVMT010000026.1 GCA_028703495.1 Clostridia bacterium
CATTCTCGCCGCAATTCTCATTCCTGTCATCAGCAGTTCTATCGTCAGGGCAAAGCAAGCATCGGCAATTGCAAATGCTCGCAACGCCTATAACGAGTTTAAGCTGAATGCATTGAACGGAGCATTAAATATGCAAATAAGCTATGAATGGAGGGAAGGCTACCGATGATTTAAGATAATTATTGTCGATTTGGACACACGTCGGTATAAATCCTCAAAAATCCACGCCCAAAGGATTACTTTAGATGGTGTAGTATGGGTTTTGGTATATTTGCATTCAATAAGCTTTCCTAAAAGATACAAAGAAGTTTACCAACCTAGTGTTAAAACAGATTATTCCAATTGGAAAGCAACAACAAAAACTACCATTGCACTAACTATGGCAAACAACTTTCATCAGTTTTTTCGCTAATTGACGAAGTAAGTTCCAACAATGCGCCACACTAACTTTCACACCTCCACTGTGGAACTTACTTTGCCAATTATCTCATTATATTTTATCTTTTTTTCTGTATAAACCAATAGATATTCACGGCGATATGTGATAGAATTGAATAGGTATATCAATGCGTAATAATGTAAATCAATAGGACATACCGAGTTTCGGAGCGAGAATGAAGGATGAAAGAATCAGTGAGTTATATGGAGTTAATGCCGACAAAGAGGAAATAAAGAACAGATATCGCAAGCTGCAAGATAAATTCAACGAGCGATTTGGCAGGAATGGAGAGTTTTTCAGCTCTCCCGGCAGAATCGAGGTGTGCGGGAATCACACCGACCACAACAACGGTAAGGTCGTGGTAGCGGCGATCAACTGCGATACGCTTGCTTGTGTAGACAAGGCGAAAGGCGGTAAAATCACCATAGAAAGCGAGGGGTATCCGTCAATATGCTTAAATATATCCTATTGTGATGGTAAACCATGTCCGTTTGAGGTAGAGAACAGCGAAAAGGGAACGAGTATTGCTCTTGTAAAGGGAGTAGTTACCGCATATATCGACAAGGGCTTCTCCGTAGGTGGATTCGATGCCGTGATGGATTCTACCGTGTTCCAAAGTGCGGGAGTGTCCAGCTCTGCTTCCTATGAGCTGTTGATATCCGTCATACTCAACGAATACTACAATGAGGGCAACATACAGCCGTTTGATATGGCTAAAGCCTCGCAGTATGCCGAGAACAGATTCTTCTGCAAGCCGTGCGGACTCTTGGATCAGTTGGGAATTGCTTTCGGAGGTCTTATGGCAATCGACTTTCACTCCGACCCACCTGTCGTCAAGCCTCTGCCGAAGTTTCCCGATGATATGGCTATCGTTATCGTGAACACCGCAGGCGACCATGCCGACCTTACTACACACTTTGCGGCAATTAAGACCGATATGGTCAGAGTAGCAGATACATATGGCGTCACTACCTTGGGAAAACTGTCCTATAGCAAGTTTTGTGCAGGACTAGCCGACAGATACCATGCTCTTGCAGGAATTGAAATTATGCGAGCATTTCATTTCTTCCAAGAAAATAATCGAGTCGAGGAGCTTGTGGAGGGCTTGAATTCACACAATTTCGACAGAGTAAAAGCCGCAGTGACCGAATCGGGTAATTCAAGCTGGATGCTACTTCAAAACTGCTATGTTTCAGGTGACCGACTTCAACCCATTGCTACCGCTTTGACCTATCTTCGCTCCATTGAATCGACTGCTGCGGTACGGATTCACGGCGGCGGTTTTGCCGGAACGATATTATGCATACTTGACCGCGACAAGTTGGGCGTCTTTTTAATACAAGCCGAGAGAGTGTTCGGTAAGAAAAATGTGTTCTCGTGCAGTATCAGACAGGACGGTGCGTGTCGGGTCAAATACTAAAATGGACACAATATAAGAATACGATAACAGACTCAAAAGTGGTTCATGATGCTTTCGACTACAAACCAACGAACGAAAGGTTCTTCGACGGTCATAGCACAGCAATGATGGCTGTTAATTATTTAATGCGAAACGTTCCTCGGTGGGTCGGCTCGACATAAAGGGATATTCATAAAGGCTAATAGCTCAATTCGGCAATATAATCGTTTACAAGTCCGCCGAATTGCGGTTTAGTTCCGATACTAACAAACTCAGCGCAGTTCTCGTCGTCATGATTCATGACAGATGCAAGAGCAATCCCATGCTTAATGTCGTCACGGTCATAACCCTATTTGTAAGTTTCATAAATCTAACTCCTCAATGCTTTAAAAATACGTTTCAAAGTAATAAGTGCGACTTCGAAATAGTCAGTATCGTCTTTACGCAAGAATAATTCTTGATACGTTTTATAGTCGTTTTCGGTAAGTTTTCTTAACTTATTCCGAAGCTCGTCTTTGCCTTGTGTTTCTAACAGATCTTGAATAAAAAATCTAACATTTTTGTCGCCTTCTAATCGGTTAACCCAATCAAATCGATTGTGGGTTCCTCTCTGTATTTTTCCGCTATGGATTCGTTCGTAGTATCATAGATAATTTCACCGCCTTCGTTATACACACAAGAACGCTTATATTGATACAGTACGTGTCTATATTAGCATTCTTTTTTAATACCCGAAAAGCCTGTATTCACGGGCTTTTTTTGCATTTTCTGACCCGTACCGCCGTCTTGCCAACATAAAAATGCACTCTGTTACAGAGCATTTTTGCCGTTTTCAATAACCTATATCCGCTTTCGCCTGTTTAGTACGAGATCAAAAAGCACGCGGAACAAACGCGAAAGCTACCGGGTATATTTTGCGCCAAACTCGAAAAAAACGACTCTAGCAAAAAACGCTAAGGTCATTTTTTAAGTATGACATATTTTTTTTCGCAAAATCTATTGACAAACGCAATACATCGTGATATGATGTATTACGTTAAAGGAGGCATAGTATGGATGCTCAGCTAAAGCGAGGTCTCTTGGATGTATGCGTATTGGCGGCGATTAAGAGCGAAGATTCCTACGGCTACCGAATTATAAAAGACATGAAGCCGTATATCGAGCTTTCGGAATCGACACTGTACACCATTCTGAAACGCTTGGAAACGGCGGATATGCTGACGGTGCGAACCGCGGAACACGACGGCAGACTTCGAAAATATTACCGTATAACCGATGTCGGCAAGAAGCGCATTGAGGATTTCAAGGATGAATGGAAAGAGATTCTGTCAATATATCAATTTGTAATCAAGGAGGATGACACACTTGGATAAAAAAGGATTTCTAATGGAATTAAAAGAGGGTCTGTCAGGCTTGCCGCAAGACGAAAGCGAGGAACGCTTGGCATTTTACAGCGAGATGATAGATGACCGAATGGAAGAAGGCCTTTCGGAAGAAGACGCGGTTGGTGGAATCGGAGCTGTCGATACGATTGTATCGCAAATTGTGGCGGATATTCCGCTTACTAAGCTCTTGAAACAGAGAATAATGTCAAAGAAGCGACTGAGCGCGTGGAAAATCGTACTTATTGTACTTGGCTCTCCAGTATGGCTTTCGTTGCTGATTGCCGTATTTGCCGTGATTCTCGCGCTTTATGTCTCGATATGGGCTGTGATAATCGCGCTGTGGGCGGTTTTCGTTTCGTTTGCAAGCTGCGCTCTCGGCAGCGTAGCGGTAGCAGTTATCGAGTTCGCTCACGGCGGCGTACATACGGGTATCGCTGCGATAGGCGCGGGTGTTGTTTGCGCGGGACTTTCCATTTTCATGTTCTGCGGGTGTAAACTGGCGACAAAAGGCGCTCTGTTGCTTACAAAGAAAATTACTTTAAATATTAAAAAATATTTTATAAAGAAGGACAAAGACAATGAATAAAGCGACAAAAGTATGGATTACCGTAGCGACGGTTCTTGTGGTTGCAGGTTTCCTAGTATTCGCGGTTGCAATGACGGCAAATAATTGGGAATTTGCTAAGGTGAACACCGATAAATTCGAAACAAATACCTATGAAGTGAACGAAGAATTCAGCGCTATTGCGATGAAAACGAAAACCGCGGATATAATCTTTACGGCATCTGACGACGGAAAGTGTAAAGTGGTTTGTTATGAAACGGAAAAATGGAGGCATTCCGTCGCCGTTGAAAACAACACGCTTACGGTCAATATGGCCGACGAGAAACAATGGTATGAATACATCGGTATGTCGATAGGGACTCCGAAGATAACCGTTTATCTGCCGAAGAATGAATATGCTTCGCTCTTTATAGACGAAAGCACCGGAGATATTGAAATACCGAAAAATTTTAAGTTTAACGATATTGATATCACGTTAAGCACAGGCGATATCACTAATTACGCTTCCGCTTCGGAAAACATAAAAATCAAAGCAAGCACAGGCGCTGTCCGCGTTGAAGGCATATCCGCAAATACGCTTGACATTACGACGTCGACGGGCAAGGTGACTGTTTCGGGTGCTATCTGTGAGAACGATGTCAGAATCAAGGTTTCCACAGGCAGGGCAAGCATAACCGATATAAACTGCAATAACTTTATAACAAACGGAAGCACGGGTAATATAACTTTAAAAAATGTTATAGCATCTGAAAAGCTTTCCGCCGAGAGAAGCACGGGCGACGTAATATTTGACGGCTGCGATGCCGCCGAGATATACGTCGAAACCGATACCGGCAACGTCAAAGGCAGCCTGCTGACCGAAAAGGTGTTTATTGTTCGTTCCGATACAGGCAGAATCGATGTTCCGAAAACTATAACAGGCGGCAGATGCGAGATAACCACCGACACCGGAAACATAATAATAACAATCGGCTGAAAAACAAGTTAATCGGCAGTTATACAAAGCGGCGCTTTCGGTCGGGTTTAGACCGTTGGCGCCGCGTTTAGCATCAGCAGAACAGACGCCATAAACAGAAAATCCTTTTGCTTGATTTACTATATTCCGTTGTCGCTTTCCTCGGTGGTTTGGGCTATTTCGGTGAAAAGATAGGATTAGGCTTTTTGAGTAGCATCGAAGGAATATGGGACTACCTCTATTGCTCAGTCTAATGCTGTTGAAGAATATCGGGATGAGCTTAACGCTCGTTTGGTTGAGGGACAACTAACGAATAAAAGACTTATCGAGAGACTATGTAGTACAACCCCCCACTCTAAAAGACAGAATATTATCGTTTTTTAAGAAGTCTTCAGAAATCTATTCTCAAGACGAGAAGCTATCGGGTGCCGCAAAAAAGCTGTATAAGCAGTATAAGAAAAGGTTTGACTCGTTTGCTGCGTATAATCAACATAACACGCAAATAGCTCGATACCATTGGAACAGGAGACTAAGAGCGAAAATAAGGTTATTTTTGCCATAAAGAAAGATAAAACAGGATACGAGTATGTTGAGGTAATAGACAGAGCATTGAATGAAGTTGACGTAGACAATCCTAAATTGATTGTTAAAACTCTATCAGATATAGTAGAAACAAAATTTTGTGACTTAGTAAATGTAAACTGTCAAGCTATACGAATACAAAGTAGAACTGCAAAAGAATGGGTATATTCAAAAAGTGCAGTAAATCTTAGAAGATTCAGCAAACAAGCTTTCATCGACAAGGCAAATGCTTTTGGAAGTGCCGACGAATTACTAAAAGTGTCTAAGGGCTATATAGGAGAGGCAATAAAGCACCAAAGAACGGACAATTTTGTTGAATTTGCTCGTGGGACAGTATCTTTTCAGATTGAAGAAAGAGGATATGAAGCAGATATTATTGTCGGCACAACAAAAAACAGAGCTGCTGTTTTATACGATATCGTCAATATTCAGGGTAAAAAAATAGTAGCCGAATCACTTGGAACGGCACAAGACCGCAGGCACAGTGATACTGCTACTATAAGT
The DNA here is from genome assembly GCA_028703495.1 of Clostridia bacterium. Lineage (GTDB taxonomy): Bacteria > Bacillota > Clostridia > Christensenellales > CAG-314 > JAQVMT01. The sequence continues at coordinate 5,830 of JAQVMT010000026.1, forward strand.
GGAGGTCGTACACCGTCAGCAAGTGCTACTGCTCTTGCAGGAACGTCCGAAACGAACGGCAGAAACTCCACTACTGATAGTATATCCGATTCTGGCAAAAATGTCAACAATAATAACGTCAGATACGCATTAAATGTTGGCGGCGATACGTTTGAGGTTGAATCGCAAAAAGGCAAAAACCTTGTTGCACTGCACAATCTGAGTGAAGAAAACCTTATCAAGGTTATAGAACTTGGAGGTTTTCCTATGCCTTCCATTGCAATCACCAAAACAGAGCTGCCTCACAATGATTTTGGAGATATAACCGTCATATTCGGCAAAGACACTATCGACCCGCAATCTAATATATCCAATAAGGTATATGCTGGTGACGCTTGGACTCCAATTGTCCCGCAAAAGGAATATCTACTTAATGAAAATACCCTGCTTGAATCCGCAAACAACCTAACCAAAATTGCTGAGGAGGTATTTTCGGGTTACGCATATGAAATTAAGCGGTTTCTTGACCAATACAGGGAGAATAACGGCGAATATGTTATTACAGAAAAAGACCTTGACAATGTCGGTCGAAAAGCAATGACAATACAGGTATGCTCGCAGCTGAAGAAGTCCTAAAGATTTTCAACACCATATAGGTGTCGTTTTCCGAACCGGTACTTGTGGCATCTCGCTCAAAACCTAACTTTACCGACATTTCGGCTTTTGCAACGGCAAACTGATAGCTGCCTTCTGCCGACACCTCAATATTGACGTGAGTATTGTGTAGTTATAAAGAAGCGATTAACACGGAAAACGTTAAAATCAGGGAAATGCCGACTGTGTTTGTAATAAACTCCGAAGATGATGTAAAAGCGACAAAGGAAGCTGTTGATTATAAATTCAGCTTATTGACAAAAGAATAAAAACAATAAAAGGCTTAGCTTCACTTTGGGAGCATTAATCTAACCCAAAGTGAAGTTGAGTCGTCACAACCATAAAAAGTAGTTTATATGGAATCTATAACAATAGCAATTGGGGTTATAGCCTTTATTGCTACGTTTGCAGTCGGCGGATACATCGTTACAGCAACTATATGAAGACTGTTCCTTTTGAAATTACTATGGTTGCGTGCAAATCGGATTTCAAGGAATAAGAACGAAAATCGGGCTTGTTACAGAGGTTATGGCAACTCCGAGAAAAACGTAGTGATAGCCACGAGCTTCGATGACAACGGTACGATCCGCCCCATATACGGAATCGCGCACAGAGCCTTTGTGGATTGTAACAAAATGGAAACGGTCGATATCCCGGTGACGGTGGAATACTTCGGTGACAGTATATTTAAGGATTGCTCTGCGCTTAAGACGATAACGATAAGATCGGTTTTCGAGTATCTATATTTTAAAGGTACTTTTGATGATTTTAACTTAGCGGGTGTTACGATTAGAGTAGTAAATGATGCAGTGAAATCTGCTATTACAGCGAATTATCCCGATGCGACAGTCGTTGTAGATGCGACTTTAATTATTCGCCTAGAATTGTCATTTGATGTAAACGGTGGAAACGCTTTAACCGTAGAAGACGGCGTAACGGTTACAAGCGGTTTGCCATATATTGAGTTAGCATATGCCGCCGACCCGAGTACCCTCCCGAAGCCTACACGCGATTACAACGCTTTCGATGGATGGTACTATGCCGCTTCCGGCGATAATTTGATTATCGGCTGGAATGACGAACTAACCAAATGGGACTACATAAACGGTGCAATATATGCCGATGTAACCTTATATGCGCATTGGCTACGTATAGGTTAGGCAAGTGTATTCACATTAAATTGAATATGTATAGTATTCGAGAGTGTTCTCGATAGAATAAAACTAAAAAGGAGAAAAATATGAAAAAGGACAAAAAAACTTTGTTGGTGTTTTGTTAGTGTTGGTATTGCTCATAGGTATATCGATGCTAATAGTAATACCCGAATTGACATCGCATGTAAATGCGAATCCCGCAATGGGAACGGAAGACCCCCCGTATACTATTTGGAGTGATGTTATTCTTAACACTCAACTCAGAAGCATACCTACCGATGCGGGTAAAACTATTTATCTAAGCGTAACAAGTGATTTTAGTTGTAGGGATTACTCTCGCTTCGTACTCAATCATGACTATGATATTAGTTACGTGCTCGACTTATCGGACATAGTATCTCAACATATTTGAATGGCAATAACGCAGTAAACGAATATGTAGATTCAATGTTCTCAATAGAGTCCTCTCATGTAAAATTCAGAATATGCAACTCAAAAAGGAGCGACGGAATAATCAATATATATGCAAGCAATCAAGAGAACAGCACTTATGCTTTTGCCGTAAGCGACGGTGAACTGGTTGTTGATCCCATCAAACTTACCGCATCACAGCTGGGTAACGTTACCGGTACCGTTGGCGGTATGTATGTGGAAAAAAACGGCAAGCTTACAGTTAACGGTGGTTCCTTCACCGTTTTGGATAATGCTATTCGTCAAGAAGGAGGAGATATAACGTTAAACGGAGGTATGTTTAAAAATACCGTATCCGATACCGTTTTAAGCTTTACAAGTAACGGAACATTAATGATTTATCAAGCACAAACTACTAGTCCCAATGGTGAAAAAGCGATAAATGTACGTGGAAACGGCCTTGTTTCAAGCAGATGTTAAAAAACCATACTACCGTTGACAACAAGGGCTATATCGATGTCGGCGTATTATAGGACGTAGATATCGGCGAAAGCACTAATATTGACGGAAAGAGCATTAACATAAGCAGTATGATCCCGACGATGTAAGGTATGAAAGAGATTTCTATAACGTACTAAAGTACAGCGGCTCGTATAAGCTTAATTATGACTTCTCACTGACGAGTTATGCTCTCGATGCAAAGGCTAACCATGTAAGTAGTGCCTTCTATGTTTCGGGCAAAGACGTTAAAATAGATTTAAACGGATATACAATATACCGATATTATAGTGATCCGTCATGCATTTCAATCAACAGCGGAAATACTTTTACGATAACCGATAGCGTGGGTGGCGGTTTCGCCGACGTGTGGATTAAAAACAGCGGTCGATTGAACATCGATCTTGAGAATAAGTATTATGGCGAAGTTTCAAAAATTACCAAAGTAACCGCCTTTGAATTAGCCAAGACACATATTATCGGCTATAATATCGGAACTATCGATACCTTCATAAATGCAGGCAATGCAGATATTGACGGTAGCGGTATCATCAAGGAATATGCGGATTACGGAACTAAAACAGGCAGTACGAAGGTTATGGGTGTCGGCGGAATATATAGCCTACGTATCAAAAACGATGCTTTCAGTAACTTTACTTATAACGCATCCGAAGGAGCTTCACTTGCTTCTAAACCCTTGGCAAAGTCGGCAGGACAATACTTCACTTTGGATAGCTACAGAGCGCGTGGAACGGTAAGCGGCGGTTATTGGTATTCAAATGACTTGGTTGTCGAGAGCGGACGTCCCGAAACCCCCGATGTTACCATTACCGTAAAGGACTATAATAACAATGTGTACGACCCGAACTATATCGAAGGCGATGACGTTTTGATACACTTATCAACGGCATATGCCGATGAGGATAAGCTCGACAGCTTTGGTAATAAACTCGATGTAAAGTGGTATATGGGATATTCTGATGGCGGATGGAAGCTATTGACAAATGCCGCCAGTGATTACCACGACTATACCACAACTGTAACTTTTGGAAGCGACCACCTCACTTTCTGGGCTGTATTTACATCGCGAACTTCGTCTATGTCGCTAAGAGTTTCCAGTGAAAAGGTTACGGTATACATTTCGCCTAAGGGACCCTACAACATTAAGGCAAATGCAATCGGATATCCCGATTTAGATGAGATTGAAGTGTATAAGGGCGATATGGTACGCTTGAATTGTACCTATGGTGGCGGATTAGATTGCTTCATTACAAAAGCGAAGTATCAATGGACCCAATATGTCGACGGAAGCTAGCAGAATATCGTAGGTGCAACATATCGAAACTATCAAGTGCCTACCGGTGAAAACCATCTCGGTACAAGTAGGTACAGCTGTGATGTAGAATTTATCGGATATAATGAATTGAGTTCGGGAAAATATCGCTCAAGCGTTATAGAAGTAACTGTAAACGATTATGAGCTGCCTGTGGTAAAAATGGATAATGAAAAGTCCGAAATAACCTCGATTGTCGGTGACGAAGTGATTTTGACGGTGAGTGTCGAAAACGAAGCATACTACGGCAATATGAGTTATCAATGGTACTATCTCAACGAGAATCAGGAATATCAAGTGATTACCCAAACCTCGCAGAAGTTCTCTTTCGCTCCCGACATTACCTTTACGTTTGACGGGATACTTACAAACCAACGTCATGTAAAGGCAGATGGTGAATGTAACGGTTTGACATTGCGTTGCAGAGTAATCGGGTTAAAGGTAGGAGATAGAAATACCGTATTGCCGTCAAACAGTGACAGCGTTACTCTTAACTTTATCCAAGAACCGTCACCGGAAATTACCGAGAATCCGTCTCCGATTATGGCTCAAAGATCCGCAAACGGTTCTGTAACCTTGAGTGCGAAAGCAATGACCTACAAGAGTGCTTTAAGCTATCAGTGGGAAGCGCGTGACGAAGGCGAGAATGAATGGTGGGACGTTTATCAAGGTAATGCTACTACTCTTTCAATCAGCACATCCACTGCATTAAGAAGAAGCTTCCGTTGCAAGATTACCAACGATGCCTGTACAGTTACGACAGATGAAGCATTGGTCGTAATAACAGATGATACGGTACTTAATGCAACACTGGATGGCGGACTAAGCGTAGAGTTTGTCAGCGGTAACGAAAAGGAATATCTGCTAATGGAAAACAGACATACGCTATACTGCGAGGTGGGCGATGTATTCAATTTCAGCTTTGCCACAACTAACGGCAATGCGACAACAATAGAGAAAAAACTTATTGCTCCTTGGAAAATTAGGGGCTACGATATGTCCCCTGATGGTAGCTGGCGTGTCGAGTTTAACATTGTCGGAACCTTCGAGTATTACGGGTATATCTATGCCGAATACGATAACGGCGTAGGTTCGCTTCAATCGGTAGAGTATACTCACAAGAATAAGCCTGAATTACTCAAGCTTAATTGCTAAGCTTGAGCTTATACATTATGAACGCACCGAACCCACGGCTACGATGCCCGGTAATATCGAGTATTGGTTTGATCCGTATGAGGACAAATGCTATAGTGACGCACAAGGACACAACGAAATCTCGCATGAAAGCGTTATCTTGTTACCAAATGGAAGCGAGGCAACAGGTTGCAGTTGTGGTGGTGGAACAACAAGCGGATTTGCCGGGATGCTGACACTGCTTTCTATGCTGGGTGCGGCTGTACTTGTATTAGGAAAGAGAAGTAAATAATTATCGTAAAGCCGATAGGTAACTGTTAGTTAAAAATGATTCAGAATATAATTTTTTGATTCACCGGAGACCGTAAACAATTCTTGCGCAGGAACGGGATCTTTAATATTGTCAACTTTTCCGGCTCTGCGTTTTTCCAAAGGATTTCTACATTCCCATTCGATAAAATCTATTAACTTTTGCTTAAAATATTGTTTATCTGACCATTTAGCAAAAAACTCCTCTGTGTTCTTGAGTATTTGTTCTATTGTAGTGATAGGTATTTCTGTCATAATGTGTCCATATACATTCTGTGTTGGAGAAAGAGCATTGATAAAAATGCCCGGTCTGATATAATAATCTTCTTTAGAATAACAACTGCCTTGAATATAGAAAACAAGAGTAAAGACGCTTAGACTTTTTGACCACCGTTTATTCTTCTTCCTAAATCCTCTGGCTTTAAAGTACGGTTTTACATATTCAATTAATGTATCTTCAAGTAAGATTAAATCTTCCATTTATTCCTCCATAAATCTCGATTTGTCTACCTAATAATTATACCATCTCCGCTAGCTTAATTGTTTGAAAAGAATTGGACAGACAAATCTTAATACATATCTTCTTAACTGCCAAGTTCTGCGTTAGCTTCAATCAATCTTTCCTTGTGGTATTGCAACATATACAAATCGTAATACCTCCCCTTCTTCTCCAAAAGCTTTTGATGCGTTCCTTGTTCAACAATTTCGCCATACGACAGAACTATAATATTATCTGCGTGCTGTATTGTTGAAAGTCTATGAGCTACCATAAGCATAGTGCCGATATTCATCATTTTTTCAAGTGAGTCTTGAATCAAAACCTCGGTCTCTGTGTCAATATTTGCTGTTGCTTCATCCAAAATCATAACAGAAGGCTTATGCACAATAGTTCTTGCAAAGGAAAGCAGCTGCCTTTCGCCCGCAGAGAAATTATTACCTCTTTCTCTTACTATTTCGTTCAAGCCGCCTTTTTGCTTTTCTACAAGCTTATCTGCATTTACATACCTACATGCTTCCATTACTTCTTCATCCGTTACTTCTTTTCTTAACGCTATATTTGAACGAATAGTACCCGAGAAAATAAATACATCCTGAAGCATTTGTCCAAAATGACTTCTTAGTGATGAAATCTTAATCTTTTTAATGTCAATTCCATCAATAAGTATTTGCCCCTTTTGAATATCGTAATTTCTACAAATGAGTGATAGAATTGTTGTTTTGCCCGAACCGGTTGAACCGACAAATGCTACTGTATCACCTGCATTCACCTTAAACGATATGTCCCTTAATACCCATTCATCGGGAATATAAGAAAACCAAACGTTCTTGAACTCGATATCTCCTTTAATATCACATAATTCGATTGCATCTTCACCATCTCTGATTGTGGGGACTATGTCGAATATAGTAAAAATCTTTTCTCCCGAAGCAAACGCAGACTGCAACATATTAAACTGCTCTGCAAGCGTTTGAATTGGATTGAAAAACCTTGAAATGAACAAATAAAATGTAACAACCACCTCACTAGTAATTACCTGTCCTAAAAAGTTTACATCTTTAATGTATCCTCTACTTCCAAAATAAAACAAGCATAATACCGATGATATATACAACATATACACTAAAGGTCTAAAAATAGCAAACACGAAAATCTGCTTTCTTTTGGCTTCTCCAAGCTTTTGATTCATTTGGTTAAATTCATTCTTCTTATGCTCTTCTTTATTGAAAATTTGAATTATCTTCATTCCCGATAAATGCTCGGATAAGAATGTATTTATTGCCGTTGTACCGTCTTTTACTCTTCTGTAAGCTTTTCTCGCAAACTTACGAAAAACGATTGTAAATAACACGATAAACGGAACAAAACACAGTATCAACAAGGTAAGCATATAGCTGGTGAATAGCATAGCCGTTAATACGCCCACAACGACAAATACATTTTTTATCAAGTTTACAATTATATTCGTAAACATCATAGATATAGAGTTTGTATCGTTTGTAACACGAGTAACCAGCTTTCCTACGGGAATTTCATTTAACTGTGCGTGTGATAAGCTTTCAATATGTGCAAATAAATCCTCTCTTAAATTCGATAGCATTTTTTGACCTATTCTTTGTAACATAATTGATTGAATATATGTACATGCTAAAGAAACAATCAATGCAGTAGCATAAACTATTACTTTTACAAATAAATCCTTCATCTCGAAATTATTCTTAATAATTCCTTGAATATCGCCTACTAAAATAGGAGAAATAATATCATAAATTACCGATATTAGCATCAACAACAAGATTACAAGAAAGCTTACAATGTATGGCTTTGCATATTTCAGAATTCGCTTTGAAATCTCGCTGTCTTTCATATGTCTATCAAAACCGACAGCCTCTTTTTGTTTTCTGATAATAAAAAAAGCTATGGAAAATACTATCGAAAAAACTCCGATAATTGCACCGACAATCAGTATAGGATAATATTCTTTCATTCTATTATACCCCCTCCTGCTCATCGTCAAGTCTTTGCAACTCTACCATATTGCGATACTCTATACAATTATTGTATAGGGTATTGTGATCGCCAACTGCGACAATTCTACCGTTGTCTATGAACACAATTTTATCCATATCTTCAACCGTAGAAATTCTGTGTGCAATCAATATAGTAGTCATTCCCTTTCTTATTGCTCTCAAATTATTCAGGATAATTTTCTCCGTCTTAACATCTACTGCCGATACGGAATCGTCTAAAATCAATATAGGAGCATTCTTCATCAACGCTCTTGCAATAGATATTCTCTGCTTTTGCCCACCGGATACGGTAACTCCTCTCTCCCCCAAAACCGTTTGATACCCGCTTTTGAAATCCATTATATTGCCATCTATATCTGCCATTTTTGCAGCAAGCTTTATCTCATCCATACCTCCGTGTTCTGTGGCTAAAGCTATGTTGTTTGCAATAGTGTCACTAAACAAAAAATTGTCCTGTGGAACATATGCTGCATATTTCCTTACCGTGTAAATAGGAATTGAAGTAATATCATGTCCGTCTATGAACAAACTATTTTCAGGAATATTATATGTCCTCAAAATTAAATCAACTATAGTAGTCTTTCCCGAGCCCGTTCTTCCAATAATACCAACACTCTCACCGGCGTTGATCTTTAGTGAAACATTTTTCAAAATATCGTAATCTCCGTCAGGATAACGGAATGATAAATTTCGAAACTCAACTTCCCCTTTGATAGAATCTACTTGATGAACTGTGCTTGAATCTTTAACATCAATTGGAGCATCTAATAACTCCGATACACGATTTAGAGAAGCCTTTCCTCTAGCACTCATTTCAATTAACTGAGATACTGCCATTATTGGCCATATTATCGAGTTAAAATATCCGATGAACTCTAGTAATTCTCCGGAATCTAATCCACCCTGCTTAACTACATATCCACCGTAACCTAATATCACACAAACAACCGATTCAACAAACAATGCTACACTTATTCGCATTAAAGTTGCAGTCTTGGTAAAACTAACGTTAATGTCCTCATTCTCTTTGTTGAGTTTCTTAAACTCCATTAACTCAATAACCTCTTTAACAAAAGCCTTGATAACCGAAAGCCCGGAAAAAACCTCCTGTGAAAAGTCGGAAAGCCTTGAAAATGCCTCCTGTCTCTTTTTCCACTTTTTCATCATCGTTTTTCCTACAATGGTTGCAGTTATAAACAAAAATATCATTGGAATTAACGAAAAAAGCGTCAATGTCGGATTAAGCTCAGCCATTCTCCATATTGCCAATACTCCCAAAAACAATGCGTCACAAAACATCAAGACTCCATCACCAAAACACTCGTTAATTGTGTCAAGGTCATTTGTAAATAGCGACATTAAATTGCCTACTTTGTTTACCTGATAATACTGCGGAGATAAATCCTTACAATGACTAAACATTTTACTTCTAAGGTCAGTCTCTACCTTAATTGCCGCTCCAAAAAAGCATATTCTCCATAAAAAACGGCATATAATCATTGCCACAATAATAACCAATAACGGTCGACAAATATGGTCAAGCAAAAAATTCATGTCAAATTTGAGTATTTGTCCCTCAAACTCGACAACACCTTTACTTATACCGTTAATTACGTATTTATACAACTTCGGAACAATCAGTTGAACATAGTCAACCACTACTAAGGCCACCAACCCGAATAAAAACATCGGCGCATGCTTTATGTAGTATCTGTTTATATGCTTGCCAAAAATCAAACCAAATTCATTTCCTTATTACATAGTATTGAGATTATACCAAATCACCTAAGATTATGCAATCATTTTTAAATAATTTTTACTTGATTTATCAAGTATTTTTTATTCTCATATCCATATTCACTTATTAACTTCTTCACGCACCCTCCCCTTTTTGTTGAATAATCACACACATAGGTAGCATAGATTGAAATGCACTACAAACGATAGTCATCTTTAAAGTAATAGCTAAGCTTAGTAAAATAAATAAATAATTTTAATTGTAATGTTTATCGGGGTTGCTTAAATTACAATCCCGATTATTTTTTTATACTAATTCAATTTAAATAGCTACCAATTATTTATTAGTAATAAAGTTACCGATTATTAATTTGGAGTAGTATACTTAGAATAGAGTTGTCAAACACCCTAAAATCTAATAGAATAAAAGAAGAGAAAGGAAGGCAGAATTATGACAACTTACAGTAGAGAATTCAAAGAACAAGCAATCAAGTTATCCGATGAGATCGGCAACAAGAATGCAGCAGCGCAGCTTGGACTTCCGTACTACACATTGGCAGACT
>JAQVMT010000013.1 GCA_028703495.1 Clostridia bacterium
GCCAACGAAAGCCAAATTCGAATAAGTGAAGAACTTATAAGAGTTTGGCTTTTTTGCTACCTTTTTCGGGTTTATGGGTTGAAGTCTCGCGAAACGAAATACATTTTCGATAACTGGGTGGCAGGCGTGGTTTTTTTGAAAGACCAAAACAAAAATAACAATTACAAGAAAGCAATACGCTTAGTAAATTTGATTATTTCCTATAATTTCGTTAATATTAATTGACAATGGTTTGACATTCAACTATAATGGTTGTATATCAAACCATCAAACGAAAAACAACGGAGATTTATTATGCAAAAATTAATAGGCGCAGAAATACGCAATCTTCAAAATCTTATATCCCGACAATTAGACAATCATGCTGCGTCGCTGGGATTTAACGACATATCGGGGCCTAACCTATTTATATTAAAATACCTATTAGATAACGGAGATAAGGATATTTTCCAACGAGATATAGAAAAAGCTCTGTCTGTAACAAAGTCCACTTGCTCTAAGGTATTATCCACCATGCAGAAGAAAGGGCTTATAGCGCGTTGTTCCGTTGAGGACGCGCGCCTGAACAAAATAATCGTTACTGAAAAGGGTTGTGAACTAAAAACAAAATTTGACAACTTTATATATGGACACGATAAATCTTTAACGGAAGGGCTTACGGAAGATGAAATCACAACGTTTCTCTACTGTATAGATAAAATAAAAGAAAACGTAACAAAAACACTTTTATAAAAGAAGAAAACCTTTCGTCGTCTAAAAAACGGCGTAAAAATAATCAAATAGTTTGATGTCAAACTTTGTTTCTGTTAGAAACTGTTTCTTAAGCAAACTAAATTCGGAGGCGCAAATGATAACTCTAAAAATACTAGGCAAATCTCTTCGCGACAATAAAAGAGATACATTATTGAGCGTTTTATTTGTAGCGCTCGAAGTAATCTGCGAATGCACCCTCCCTTTTGTAATGGCGCGGTTAATCGACAGCAGCGGAGTGGACGTAAATAGCCTTGTAATATACGGAGTAATTCTTGTAGTGCTGGCAACTGTTAGTCTTTTCTGCGGAATAAAATCAGGAAAATGTGCAGCAAGAGCAGGCGCAGGGTACTCCGCAAACCTACGGGACGATATGTTTGTTGCGATACAAAACTATTCGTTTGCAAACATTGATAAATTCTCATCTTCTTCCCTTGTTACGCGTATGACAACCGATATTACGAACATACAAAATTCTTTTAGTATAATAATTCGTATTGCAGTAAGAGTTCCGCTGATGATGTTATTCTCAATAATTATGGCATTCGTTATCAGCCCTTCGTTGGCGTGGATTTTCTTGCTATGCGTACCCATTCTTGGTGGAATCATTGTCCTAATTGTAAGCAAGGCGACGCCTACTTTTAGTAAGGTATTTGCCCGTTACGATACTCTCAATAATTCCGTACACGAAAACATAAAAGGAATACGCGTAGTTAAAACTTACGTGCGTGAGGATTATGAAAATAAAAAATTCGCCGCTTCCGCAGACGCGGTCACAAACGATTTTGTTCACGGCGAAAAGATTGTTGCTTGGCTAACGCCTTCGATGAATCTATTTATGTACGTTTGCTACATCGTAATTTCTGTTTTGGGTGCATTCATTATTACGGGAAAACTTGGTTGGGGCGTTCTTACAACCGGTGATTTGTCCTCGCTTATTACCTACGGAATAAATATATTATCCTCACTTATGATGTTTGCAATGGTTCTAATTATGATGACGATGTCCGTAGCCTCAGCAAAACGAATTGCTGAAGTTTTAGTTGAGCAAAGTACGCTGACTTCACCCGAAAACGCAGTAAAGGAAGTTGATAACGGCTCGGTTACGTTCAATAATGTTTCGTTTCGATATTCATTATCTGCCACAAACGACGTGCTTTCAAATATTAATTTGCAAATTAATTCGGGAGAAACGATAGGCATAATCGGTGGGACGGGTTCATCAAAAACGTCGTTAGTCAACCTTATTTCCAGACTTTACGACGTTACGTCGGGGGAAGTTCTGGTCGGCAATCGAAACGTTAAGGAATACGACCTTGACACACTTCGTCAAAAAGTATCCGTCGTCTTACAAAAGAACGTTTTATTTTCTGGAACAATTGAGGAGAACCTGCGTTGGGGCGACGAGACCGCTACCGAGGAAGAGATGATTGACGCATGTAAAATCGCACACGCTGACGAATATATCAAGTCATTCCCAAAAGGATATCAAACCTATCTTGAAGAAGGCGGTATAAATCTCTCCGGTGGACAAAAACAACGTCTTTGTATTGCGCGTGCGCTTCTGCGTAAACCGAAAATTATTATTTTCGACGATTCAACCTCCGCCGTCGATACCAAAACCGACGCACTCATTCGCAAGGGGTTAAAAGACTCATTGCCTAACACAACCAAAATAATTATAACGCAACGTATTTCATCGGTTGAAGAAGCCGATAAAATTGTCGTCCTTGACAAGGGTGAAATAAACGGAGTAGGGATACACGAAGAGCTGTTAAAGAACAACGAGATATATCGCGATATTAACTCTACGCAAACCGAAGGAGATAACCGAAATGAATAATAATGTAAATAAAGTTTCTAGTATGAAACGACTGATAAAATACATTTTTTCACATAATAAAGTTGCGATGACAGCAGTTATTACTAGTATATTTGTTTCTGCGGTCGCCTCATCAGCTTCGGGCATATTTCTATTTCTTCTTATAAACAACGTAATAACGCCGGCGCTTTCAAGCGGGTTTTCAAGCGTTGTCGGCACGTTTGTCTCCATTATTGTATCAATGGCTGTCGTCTACGGGTTGGGAGTATTGTCCTCGTTCATATACTCGTTCGTCATTGCCAAGCTCGGGCAGTCCACGTTAAACTCCCTTCGCAAAGATATGTTTGCAAAAATGGAGATGCTGCCCGTATCGTACTTCGACAGCAATAAGCACGGGGATATTATGTCGTATTATACGAATGATATCGACGCTATCCGTCAGTTTATTTCACAAAGTATGATACAGATCATCAATACTGTCTTTACGCTTGTGATTCTAACGGTTGCAATGCTGATAATATCAATTTGGTTAACAATTGTCGTCTATGTCTCCGCCGTGGTAATGGTGTTCATTATAAAAAGAATAGGCGGCAAAGCAACGGTCAATTTTGTTAAGCAGCAAGATTCCACTGCAAAATTGGAAGGATTTATCGAAGAAATAATCGGCGGCGAAAAGGTCGTCAAAGTATTTACACACGAAGCCGCTTCGACGGCAGATTTTCGGAAACTTAACCACGTTGTTAAAGACGATTCGGTAAAAGCAAACGAATTCGGCAATATCGTAATGCCTATTCTATCCAGTATAGGTAATTATATGTACGTTTTAATAGCCGTTGTCGGCGGAATTTTTTGCTTAATATCGGGCTTCAAAAACCTGTCCCTGACTGGCTTTTCTGCAATGAACGCAGCTGTTATTGTATCGTTTTTGTCTATGTCCAGAAGCTTTGGACAATCAATCGCGCAAGTTTCTCAACAAACCTCAATGTGCGCTATGGCATTTGCCGGAGCAGATAGGGTTTTTGCTTTAATCGACGAAGAACCTGAATACGATGATGGTGCAATAACGCTTGTGAACGTAAGGAAAACTTCCGACGGCACACTCTCCGAATGTACGGAGAGAACCGAAACCTGGGGGTGGAAAGGAGTTAATAGTAACGGAGAAACAATTCTCACAGAACTTAACGGAAACATCGTTTTAAACCACGTCGATTTTGGATACGTTGCAGATGAAATCGTTTTGCACGACATTTGCATTAATGCAAAAGCAGGAGAAAAAATGGCGTTTGTTGGCGCAACCGGCGCAGGCAAAACTACTATTACGAACTTAATTAACCGCTTTTACGACGTGGCGGACGGCAGTATTTTTTATGATGGAATAAATATCAAAGACATAAAGAAAGCCGACCTAAGACGTTCTCTCACGGTTGTGTTGCAGGACACGAACCTGTTTACTGGTACGGTTAAAGAAAATATCAGCTACGGAAAGCTAGATGCAAACGATGAGGAGATATACTCCGCGGCAAAGACGGCGAACGCTTATGATTTTATTGAAAAACTACCAAACGGTTTTGGCACTATGCTTTCTAGCGACGGGGCTAATCTCTCACAAGGTCAAAGACAGCTTTTATCCATAGCTAGAGCTTCAATAGCCGATACTCCGCTTCTTATATTGGACGAAGCTACTTCTTCCATAGATACCCGTACGGAAAAGCTTGTTCAGAAAGGAACAGACAAGTTGATGGACGGCAGAACGGTATTTGTTATAGCACACAGATTATCAACAGTTCGGTCAAGTGATATGATTTTGGTTTTAGATCACGGAAGAATAATCGAAGAAGGCAATCATAAAGAACTTATCTCTAAACAAGGAACTTATTATCAACTGTATACGGGAGCTTTTGAATTAGAATAAAGTTTTCTTATTGATGATAATGTTACATTTCGATTAAGATAATTTAACATATATGGTGGTAAAGCACGCTAGTCACCTCTCCGCCATTAGGAAATCTGCTCACCATGGATTATACTTTCTTTTCATCGAAGTTGCCGTAATGCATATAAAGCACAAATGTAGAGCTTTGATATAACTTTTTTCCTGCTTATGCGTCATAGATACAATGACATAATAATAGCCGCTTAGAAATCTGTAAACTTCTAAACGGCTATTGGTTTGTTTTGGATAAGTTTTTATTTAGTGTGATTGCCTATATGCTGTATGTTTTTATGCTTTAGCTAGACGATTAAATCTGCTGTATATTATGCCTGAATCGATGAAGGATGCCGAACGCATATCCACTTTTCTCTCTTCTTGTAAAAAGCACATACGCAACTTAATAGGTAAAACTTCTCCTCGCGCCCCATTATCCGAAAAACCAAGTAATAACTTGATGATATCAGATAGAGTGAACACGCTCTATAGATAATTTCCTATATTCGAATAAATATGTATTATGTTATTTTGCAAATTAACGCTTTAAAACGCTTGACAGGGTTCGATTTAGATAGTATGATTATTTTATATGAAAATTCATACTAACAACTTGTTGTAAAGTAGTAGATACGGAGATGATTAATGAACAATGATTTTTTTGAGGAATTCGGAAACAGTGCGGATAAGCTTATATTATTACTTCGCGTGAATTTACTTGCACCTATACAGGACGCGACAAAAGACGTCAACAATTGTCTTTCACGCTTGAGCATGGTGGAATCGGGTGTTGTTGGCACAATTGCGATATATGACAACTGCACGATTAAGCAGCTAAGGCGGAGAACATCCGTTACATATCAATATCTATGTAGGATAATAGATGGAATGGAGAGCAAGGGAATGGTGAAGAAAATACCGAACCCGAATGACAGCAAGAGTTTTACTGTAAGCTTTACCGACGAGATGAGGCAAAATGTTGACAAATTCAATTCGGATGCCAGTGTGGTTGCGGGTATGTATCTGGGCAACAAGTTTTCCGATGAGGAATTGGAGGATATGAAGGCATGCATGGATAAGCTTAACGGCTATTTTGCGGAATTGGGCGAGCGCAAATCCAAGCGCGATTAGGGGTAATTACACAGTGTCGGGCGGTTGTATTGGTTAAGCTTATGCTTTGCGGGTTATACTCGAAGTATTGCTCTCTGTGCGGTTCGTTATGACACTGATTGATTAGTATAATATCAGGAGGTAGAATTATGAAAAAAAGATTGGCATTTGTTGCGATTTTATTATTGGTTTTGGTTATTACCATTGCTTGCGGTTCGCAAGACAATAACAAAATCGCCGCTCCCGTTGAGAATGTCACGGCATTCGAGAGGATAAACGAGATCATCGATTTGTCCTCATTCAATACCAACGAGGGTTTGACCGAGGATGAGTTGTTTGGAATTTACAACGCAGAAATAAGCGTAATTGTAACTGTTTCTGACAAATCATTGGTCGATTTGTATCTACAAAACGGAAAAAGCGGAAGCGTAGCCGAGTTTATGCTCTCGAAAGAGGCACTTAAGCTTAAAGAGGAATGGTTGGCGGCGCAGGACTCCGTAATGCGTGAGATGACCGATTTACAGATCGAATTTGAACATACAGGTTCGTTTACGACTCTGTTTAACGGTTTTACCGCGAATGTGCGTTATTGCGACATAGCTGCAATTGAAAATGCGGCAGGCGTCGAGCGCGTGGTTATTTGTCCCGAGTACGAGATAAATTCGACATCGTCAGAAGAGGACTTCGTCGGTGCTTTCAGCGATACGACTGGAATACTGACAAACGAATCCGAGTACAAAGGCGACGGTATGCTTGTTGCGGTTATCGACAACGCTTTGGATTACAATCATACCGCGTTCGCTAATTTCGAAGGAGTCGCTTCGGTGAAGCTCGAATACATAGAGTCGCTCAAAAATGCTTTTTACGGCAATGTGGTAAAGGGCGCGAATTATTTTGGGGCTTCGGACTTTTATATAAGCGAGAAAATACCTTTTGCATTTGACTATGCGCAAAAGGATGCCGACGTAATGCCGACAGCCAACTCCGTAACCCGATTCGGAGCATACCACGGAACACACGTTGCAGGTATTTTGACAGGAAAAGACGATGTTATTTGCGGAGTGGTTCCCAATGCACAGCTTGCATTTATGAAGGTCGGAAGCGACTACGGTACTTCCATTACTGCCGAAAGCGTGTTTTCGGCTCTCGATGATTGCATTCTTTTGGGTGTAGATGCGATTAACATGAGCTTTGGCTCGGGTGCGGGCTTCACATACGAAAGGGGAACGGATTCCGACTACATTAACGGACTGTATACAAAGGTTCAAAAGCTCGGAATCGGAATGTGTCTTTCTGCGGGAAACTCCGCCGATACTTCGAGTTTGAACACAGATCTAGGAGTAAAGACATATAATCCCGACAGCGGTGTTGTAAGCTCCCCGTCAACCTATACAGGTACTCTTTCCGTCGCAAGCTTCGATACTTTTCCGTATTATTTCTTAGCGGTCGGCGAGAAGAATGTTTTGTTCAACAATGCGTACAACGCCAATCAACAAGCTTACGGATTTGCCGAAGGACTTTTCGATGAGGAAGGCAAGTTTTCTGCAGAGATTGTGTTTGCGGGATTAGGCAGAGAGACTGACTACGTATCCGATGTGGACGGAAAGGTTGTATTAGTTATGCGCGGAGAAATATCCTTTGCTCAAAAGCAGAGTATCGCAGCCCAAAAGGGCGCGGTAGCCTGTATTATCTGCAATAACGAGGATGTTATGATTAACGCGCAAATACCCGAGCTTACAATACCTACCTGTACGATTAAGCTCGGAGACGGTGAGTATATCCGCAGCCAAATAGAGAAGGGAGTTGCATCGATAGCTCTTGACAAGGATAATAAAACGTACTTCTTGTCGTCGTTCTCCTCTTGGGGACCTACGGGAGATTTGAAGATTAAGCCCGAGATTACGTCAGCGGGAGGTTACATTCTATCTTCGGTTCCATCTGTTCTGGGCGCGTCCTACGCGTATTTGAGCGGCACAAGTATGGCATCACCCAACACTGCGGGCGTTTATACCGCCGTAACGCAGTATTTAAAGGGCATCTATCCCGAATACTCGAAGGTACAAATACAAAGCCTTGCTTGGCATTTGCTAATGAGTACGGCAACTCCTATTAAGGCAGTAAATGACTGCTATGCTTCTCCCAGAAGACAAGGCTCTGGTGTCGTAAGCTTGGAGAAGTGCTTAGATTCTAAGGCTTATTTATCCGTTTCGGGTTCTATAAAGCCCAAACTCGAATTGGGTGACGACAAAAACAAGGATGGTGTATACACCTTACGTTTCGCAGTGGTAAACTTCGGTACGGAAAGCTTAAGTTGGGCACTCGAGGTAATAACTCAAACAGCCGAAGTCGATGTCGACGGTGTCAATGTTACAGGCGAACCTTATGCCTTAACCGATGCGACGGTTGCCGTAAGAGTAACCAACGGAATATACAACGACGGTGTGCTGACCGTAGAGGGTGGCAGTCAAGCGGATTTGGTCGTAACCATAAGGCTGACAGATGAAGAAAAGCTTTATCTTGATGAAAACTTCGAAAACGGAATGTATGTTGAAGGCTTTGCAATGCTACATGCGGTAGACGGGGTGGATTTATCTATTCCGTGGCTGTCATTCTATGGCGATTGGTGTGCTGCTCCTATATTTGATGCGTCAATCTATGACGGGGAAGTTGCCGATACCTTGGGTACGACGTTATATGGCTATATCCCGCAATCCGAGTACTACTATCCTATGGGCTCTTATTCGTACTACGTTTTGCCCGAAGGATTCGAGCAGCCTGCAGCAACAACGGATAAGATTGCAATCAGCCGCAATCCCAACATGCAGAGCTATGTTGCGTTGTATTCTGTGGGAATGGCACTTTTGCGTAACGCCAAGGAGCTGACATACACCGTAACCGATTCGCTTACCGGGTATGTTTACTGGGAAGGCATTGCAAACAACGTAAAGAAGGCGTATGATAACGAAGGCAGTTTGATCTACACGATGCATACTCTGTTTCAATTTTTGTGGATTTCCAACTACACTTGGGCTAACAACCAGGAATTTACGATTACCGTTGCGGCAAGCATAGATTATCCCGATAGCAAGCCTCAAAGTATTTCCTTCCCGTTTGTTATCGACTTCGAGGCACCGACCTTGATCGATGCACAGATTTCAGTTGAGAACGAAAGGACTTATTTGGATTTGGAAATGTACGACAATAGATATCTTTCCAACATACTTCTTCACACGAGAGACTTTCAACAAGCCGTTGTAAATCTTTACGATTATGCGCTGCCTATTTATGATGCTAGATGCGGAGTGAACAACACGGTTAGATTCGATATAAGCGATTATCTTGCCAACTTGAACGACAACAAGGACCTTATAATCAGTATTCAAGATTATTCATTGAATTTGAGTACATATGATATGGGTTCGATAGCAGAACGGTTAGCGACCGCGCAAGGCGTTGTGACAGATGGAATCAAAACACAAATGCTTCAAAATGATTTTGATGACGATATGAGTGTCGCTTTTGCTTACAGATTAAATTCCGATGTATTCGATACTCTTAATGTCACAGGCACTTATTCCGAGGAGGGAAAGCATTACTTCGAGGTTAATCAAGCCGGCGAGCTTGTTAAGTACGAGGGAGACGGAGGCGTCGTTGTAATTCCCGATAATTTGGGTATTAAAACAATTGCAGGAACGCCCGAGGTATTTGCATACAGACAGGATATTACGGGTATTGTCATTCCCGAAGGAGTTACAACGCTTGCTCAGCAGTGCTTCATTTACTGTATGAATTTGGAAACCGCGACTCTTCCTTCGACGATAACCACTATGGGAAACAGCGTATTCGAAAGGTGCGTTGCTCTAAAGAGTATAGCAATTCCCGAGGGAGTCACACAGCTAGGCAATTTTGCTTTTAACTTTTGTCAAAACCTCGAAGAGGTAAGCCTTCCGAATAGCTTGAACAAGCTGGGCAACTACGCCTTTGCATATTGCCATAAACTTACGGAATTCGACTTTGCTGCCACATCGATTAACAACATCGGTTCGCAGGCGTTTATGTATGCTACAGGAATTAAGGAGATAACCCTGCCTGCCAACGGAAAGACGTGGACCATAGGAGCGTATGCTTTTTCGTATATGCTCGGACTTGAAAAGCTGACGGTAAACGCAAATGTGGGAAATTTGTCAAACTCGTTTATTTATTTGATGAACCTGAAAGAGGCGAAATTCTACGGAAGCGTAGGTGCGCTTAACGGCAATATGTTCCAATTCAGTACTTCGCTTGAAGTTTTGGAGTTTTACGGTAATGTCGGTAGCTTAGGTACGAACAGTGATTACGCGACAGGCTTCTCTCATATGCCCCTGAAAAAAATTGAATTTTTCGGAACCGTTAACTCCATACCTGCTTCGTATTTCTCTTATTGCTACAATCTTGAGGAGGTTATATTCCACAAGAGCGTTACAAGCATAAGCGGATATGCCTTCCCCCAGTGCCCGAAGTTGACGAAATTTACCGTTGCCGAGGACAATACGAGCATGGTATTCGACAAAGATACGAATATTATGTATAATGCCGCAAAGACTAGAATGTACATTCCTCAAGCATGGGATTATAAGGGTACCTTTGTAATGCCGGATACAATAACCACTTTGGAAATTGCACAGTTCGGAGTATCTAAAGTGACAGATAATAAACTAAAGTGGCAGGAGTTTGAGGCTAGGACAGACGTTGTTAACGTCAATATGCCCTATGAAGTAAGCTTCCTCTACCCTGCGTGCGCATTTTATATCGAGGAAGGCGATAGTGCCTTAACTAAGAGTATCGAGGGTATAACGCTCTCTTCAAAGGTTACCGCCATTCCGAACTATCTGTTTAGAAATTTGTCCTCCTTAACCCAAGTAAATCTCGGAGGAAATACCAAGACCTTAGGTCAGTATGTTTTCACCGAATGTACTGCATTGAAAGGTATCGAGCTACCTACAACAATCACATCGATGGGTAATTATGTATTTATCGGCTGTAAGGGGCTGGAAACAATTACTATTCCCGACAGCGTAAAAATTATACCTATAGGAGCGTTTTCCGACTGTGCCACTCTTAAATCGGTTACTTTGGGTAGCGCGCTTACAACCGTTAATACTAACTCGTTCCAAAACTGCACATCGTTGGAAGAAGTCAATATGCCCGAAACGGTGGTAACGATCGGCTATTCGGCATTTAACAATTGTACCTCATTAAAAAAGGTTCATATATCCGATAAAGTTAAGATTGTATCCGGTTTTGCTTTCTACAACTGTATTTCATTGCAGGAGGTAAATATTCCCGTGTCGGCAACTCAAATTGCCGATAGCGCGTTTAGTTATACGGCTATCAAGGAGATTGCCATTCCGTCGGGGCTGACAAAGCTTAATCCCGTTTACGCTTTCTTCGGTTGTTATGAGATTGAGAATATAACGGTCGATGAGAAGAACACGGCGTTCGCTGCAGTTGACGGAGTGTTGTTTGACAAGAGCGTCGAAACACTATATCTATATCCCGCTGCCAAGGATTGTTCGGATTATGTTATACCCGAAACGGTTACGACTGTCGGAGATTACGCTTTCTATAATGCAAGCAAGGTTGACAACGTGAGTTTAAGCAATGTCGAAAGTATTTACACCTACGCATTTTACGGCAGCTCGGTCAAAAACGTAATTCTCAATGACAGATTGAGCTTCGTGGACACATATGCTTACGGAAATATGGATATCGATTTGGTCTACATAGCCAACGGTACCTGTGCTTTCGATTATTCTTGCGTATTCTATGAAAGCTCAATCAAGCGCATCGAGGTTGCCGAAGGAAACACCTCATTCGTGTTCGAAAACTATATGCTTTATAACACCGATAAGACAGTGCTCTACACCTGTTCTTCGGAATTGACAGGCAAGGAAATAGTTATAGGAGAGGGCATTGTAAAGATAGCGGCTTCGGCGTTTATAAACAATAAGTGTATCGAAAGAATTGTTCTTCCTTCTACGCTCGTTGCAATAGGCGACAAGGCCTTCTTCGGTTGCACATCGCTCAAGTATATTGAGTTTAAGAGCGAAGAAGCCCCCGCCCTTGAAGGCAACTACACCGAAAGCAGATATCCGTATCAGAACTTCGTAACTCAAATCGAAAACGTTGGAGAAGGGTTGGATATCGAGGTCGTATGCGGCTCCGATAAGAGCTATCACTCATATATCTGGTCGCTTTACTTCAAGACTCTTTAAGATGTCACCTATTTGATTCGGGAATTGCGATAGGAATAAACCCACACGCGCGAGTCTTTCCGATAATTGTCGCCACATCCATAATTAGTTTTTACTAAGACACGGGTGGAGCGTTCGATAAAGAAGGATTCGCGCAGGAAAAGTCGTCTTTCCCGTTATATTCGGCAGATTAACACTCCATATACTAATCCGCGTCTACTTTAATGAATTAGAAGCTGCTTAGTTTTACAGCCTTTGGTGTGAGTGTTAATCTGCTTTTATTTATCCATTTTGCTTTTTGCTAGGTAAGGTTTTTTAAAGGTTTTTTCAAAGAAACTCCACAGCGGGTGATTTTAAAAGACTGAATGTAATACATACCGGATTATCTCCCCGACTTATTTGTATATCAGAAGCTAGTTTGACTTAAAGCGTATTCACAAAACCGTAAACGCCATCTATCGGCTCATTCTCCGCCTAACTGCACTGCTCGTCTGTTTATCGATATTTGTTTTTTCTATGTAAGAATGCTTGACAGACCGATTTGCAAATGTTACAATTTGTATATATTGGTAATATTTCTATATTCGCTTCTTTGCCAATATATGATTTTTCATAAGTTCGCTGTTTTTCGGATATTTATTATGAGTATTCGAATATACTGCAACACAGCAAGAAGAGCAATTGTCGACGTTAATGTCGGGAAAGGAGTGCTTCAAAAGCTGTTATACGGTAGGACTGAGGACGGATGCATAATCGAAATTATTATAAGGAGGTAGAAAGTGGATATTAATTTTCATAACGAGTTAGGCAGAAAGATGGATGAGTTATCCTGCTATATGAACCGCAATTTAATTTTTCCAATACAAGTCATGTCTCAAAAAAGCTTGAAGATATTTGAGTTAAACAATTCAGAGAGATTCATTTTGGCGACGATAAAAATTGTGCAGGAGAACAGCATTAAGTCCTTGGCGACTGCAACGGGTTTGTCGTACGATGGTGTATCGAAGACAGTTTGCGTGCTTGAAGACAAGGGCTATGTAGAGAGGTTCTTTGCGAAGGGTGACAGAAGGAATACTATGGCGCGTTTAACCGAAGAAGGAATGAGATTGTACGAGGAAGCGGATTTGGTTACGGCGAGGATTAGTATGGAGGCGTTAAACAAAAGAATGAGTGACGAGGATCAGATGAAAATGATGGAATCCTTGACGTCGCTTATTGAGAGCCTTAAGAGTTTTGACTTAAGGGAAGACGTTAAGTAGTGTATTGATGGTAAGGTATGCGGAGGCAAACAGCCAAATATATTCCGCATTATTACAATAGGAGGTAACATGATAAGCAAAAGGTTCACACTGGGGTTAATGGCATTTGTGTTTTTGATTCTTCTGTGTATTGTCGCAGGCAATCAACAAATTAACGTTGCGGACAACACATATGCGAATGATCCAATAATCCGTGAGTTGACTGAAGCGGAGCAAGGCGCATATGAAGGCCTGATTCCGCAGTTAAGCTCATCGAGCTTATACAAAACCGATACGATTGATCCCGACGAGATGATCAGAGTTATGGTTTTGTTTGATGAAAGTCCGATAGTAGAGAGGGCTTTTCAGGACGGGTATATCAATATATCGAGTTATTTATCCAGTGCAAAGGGTTCATCGGCTTTGGCTTCGGCTAAACAGAATTTGAACGACATTATGCTTGAGTTCGATAAGCTTGGGCTTTGTTATGAGATCAAATATGAGTTTTACAATTTGGTCAATGGCTTCTCATGTTTGATGAGGTATTCGGATATTTCCATAGCTTCTTCAATAAACGGAATTAAGAGTATCGATAAAGCAGAGTCGATATACGAAACGTGTGAGGTTGACGTTGAGAGCTTGAAAGATATAATGTACAGCACCGGCATCAACAAGAACCTATCTGAATATACGGGAGAAGGTATGGTTGTTATTGTATTCTTCTACAATGGTCATCAACTATAAAAACAGGTATAACATTCCGGGTGGAGAGTACTACCTATACTCCTTGGATGAGGGATTTGATTTGCCTCAATACAGTCAAGACAAGATTGCAATTTCTCGGTTTGACGATACGACGGTGAGTTTATCTTCGGTATTCGTTGGAATGTTGAGATCTGCATCGGAGGTTGACTTCCTTGTCACAGACGACGATACGAATGACGCTATCTATCATGGAATTATGGATGGTGCCACCAAGTCATTTTACTATACTTCTTCGGCTCAGGTAATTCCCCTTCAACCGTATCTCAATTTGTCGGCGATGGATTTGAATCTGTTTAACAACCAAAGGCTGACATTGACACTTAAGGCTAAGGGTGATTTTAGTTCGGGGTCGAACAACGCGAAAGATCAAATATCCTTCCCCATTTACATAGACTTTGAAAAGCCTCAATTGGATAGCTGTAAAATAAGGGAGGAGAACGGCAGAGTATATATTGATTTGGTTCTTTACGACAATCATTATTTGCAGGATGTACAATTAATGACGGGTGACGCAACCAATCCTAAATTGATTAGTCAGTATGCGGTACCTATTTATGACGAGGAACGCGGAGGGTATACAAATACTACAATCGATATAACAAAGTACGTAAACAATATAATCGATAACAAATTGGTACTTGCGATTGAAGACTATGCGTTCAACAAATCTATTGTAGAAATAGACATGTTGGGTGATAAGAAGGACGAAGGAACTGATGCACTCATCAAGAATAATGGGATTAAGACCGACAGCGTTCAAGAAAATGAATGGACCACTTCAAACGAAGAAGATTTCGTTATTTCTATGGCGGGAGTTTTGACGGAATATAAGGGAACGGCAGATATAGTAATTCTTCCGAACAACGTTCTGTCTATTGCCGACAGTGTGTTCGAGGATAATACCATAATAAAGAAAGTCGTTTTCAATGAGGGTTGTACATTAATCGGACAGTACTGCTTCCTGAACTGTATCAATCTGGAGCAGGTGGAGTTATCGTCAACGATTGTGTTTGATTATGTAGCTAGCAGGGACTGCTTCGAGGGCTGTATGTCATTGAAGGAAGTTGACCTAAGTATGACGAAAGGCACAACGGTGGCAGCTTATATGTTCATGAATTGTACTTCTCTTGAAAGAGTAAAGCTAAATACCGAGATTTCGCTAATATATAACCACGCATTTAGCGGATGTTCGAATTTGACGGAAATCAATATGGAGGATACCAAGCTGACAGCTGTCGGCAGAGCGGCTTTCTATAGCTGTGGCTCTCTGCAGTCCATCGCTTTCCCCGAAACGTTCGTTGATATTGAATCGATGGCGTTCAAGGGGGCGGGTATCAAGACAATAACTCTGCTACGAAAGGATTCTTTGCCTAACATTGCTACGTATCAAACGGAAACTACTTTCTCAAATGCGGATGCTGTTGTGTATGTAAGCAAGGAATTGAAAGAATTGACAGAAGCACACGAGAAGTGGGGTTGGTTCCATAAAATCTATGCAATCGAGGATATGTATGAGATAACCGACAAGACCTTGACGAAATACATCGGTCAAAACGAACAGATTGTTATGCCGAAGATCATCAACGTTATCGGAGACGGTGCTTTCGCAAATACTCCTGTCAAGATTGTACAATACTATTCGTCGATATCGAGTATCGGACAAAGTGCGTTTGAGGGGTCGAAGCTTGAAAGCTTTGTTTTAGGTGTCGATGTAGTGAATATCGGGGATTATGCATTCAGAAATTGCGCCGAATTAAAGCAAATATCCGTTTCATCCTCAATTCCTGCGACCATTGGAAGCAGCGTGTTTGATGGTGTGGCGGAAGATTTCAAAATACTTGTTCCGTTAGGTACGGATGATCTGTTCAGAGCAGCTTGGACAGAGTATGCAGATCTAATTATGTTCCAAGAATTTGTTATTCAAGACGGTATATTAATGAGCTATAGAGGAACAAGTCCATATATAGTGGTGCCTGACGGAGTAACGGGAATAAGTAAGCAAGCATTTGCGGGTAATAAATCGTTAATATCGGTAGAGCTGCCCGATTCCGTGGTATACCTCGATGCCTTGAGCTTTAGTGAATGTAGCTCTCTGCAATTTATTCACTTCGGTGAAAGCTTGTCTATTCTTCCGGAAAGCGTTTTATATAATGCAACGGCTTTGACAGAAGTTGAGTTGGGCGCTAACCTTAAGGAAGTAAGAACGCAAGCATTCTACGGTACAAGTAGTTTGTCCTCTGTCGAGCTTCCTGAAGGTCTGGAGCAGATCGGAAACAGCGCGTTTGTTAACTCGGGAATACAGTCTATTACCATACCGGCAAGCGTTTACAAGATGGAGAGCTATGCATTCGGAGCATGCTTTAACCTAAAGTATGTAGAAATCAAGGCAGATATCGATATAATGGATTTATTGTTCCGAAATAGTCGCAATATCGAGCAGTTTATATTCAGAGGGGACATCAATAATATGAATTATGAGGATTTATATGATTTACCCGAGCTGCAAACCGTTGAATTTTACGGAGATGTTAACTATATCGGAAAGCAATATTTCAGCATGTGTAATAAACTGACGTCGGTTGTCTTTTATGGCAACGTAGGTACTATCGGAGCTTGGGCATTCACTAATAATCCTTCGCTTTCGTCAATGGTATTTTATGGCGATCTGGATTGCTTAAAGGATTCTGCGACCAATATGTGTCCGAACCTTAAATACTTTACGGTAGCCGAAGGGAACGAATACTTGGAAAGCGACGAAAATCACGTGCTTTATAACAAAGGTAAAACAACTCTAAAGCGTCAACCCGCTCACTTTGATTATGAGGGAGTGTATTACATGCCTGAAAGCGTGACCTCGGTTGAGCAATATGCATTCAGTTATGGTAATCAGTACTTAGCCAGCGTAGAACACCATGATACATTCTTTGCCATTCTCTACATTGAGAGAGCGGACCATGTTCAAGATAAGCTTACAGACATAGTATTGTCTAAGAGATTGATATATGTAGCAGATCATGCGTTCAAGGGCAATGATAACCTAATTAGTGTTTTGATTCCGTACGGAAGCGCATTGAAGGGAATCGGAAAGGCTGCTTTTGCAAATAACAAGTCACTTGAGTACATCAATTTAAGATCGGGAGTCGAAATGATCGGCGAATCTGCATTTGCTTATACGGCATTAAGAGAATTAGAGCTTCCCGATACCATAAATGAAATCGGAGCAAGAGCATTTGAAGGTAGCAGTATTGAGAAAATCGAAATGCCACGCGGTGTAAAGAACATTTCAAGCTACTTGTTTGCAAACACTACGAGATTAACAAGCGTTATTATGCACGATGGAATAGAATCTATCGGCGATTACGCTTTCTATGAGTCAAAGATTAAGGTAATTCAATTCGGTCTTAATGTAAGGTCTATCGGAGCGTACGCATTTGCAAATACGGACATTGAAAACGTAGAATTACCCGAAGGTTTACAGTACATCGAAGCGGGTGCTTTTTCAAACACAAAGCTTAGGGAAATTCGGTTCTTCGATAAACTTGTCTATGTCGGCGAAAAATCTTTTGAAAATGCATATATGCTTTCGAAAGTCTTCAACACGCCGAAGGAGATTCATGTGGAGGCATTTGCAGGCTGCAGCTCGCTTAGCTACATCGAATGGGGAAACACTAAGGAGATCTACTCCTTTGCTTTCAAGGACTGTACGTCGTTGGCTAAGCTTGATCTGAACGAAGGGTTTTATGAATTGGGTGCTTACAGCTTTATTAACTGTACGGCACTTCAAGAGATAAATATTCCAAGCAGTATGTCGACTCAAAACTTCACGACAGCGTTCAAAGGCTGTACCTTGTTGAGCAGAATTAATATTAATCCTTTGAGCGATAGCTTTGTATACGTTGACGACGTATTGTTCAGTAATGATATGACAATGCTGTTACGCTATCCTGTCGGTAAAGGGGATACGGTATATGTGGTTCCCGAGGGAGTTACTTATATCGCATATGAAGCTTTTATGAACAATAAGAGCTTAACAAGGGTGGTATTGCCTCAATCCTTGAATACGATCGGCGTGAGAGCATTCTTTGGTACCGATAATTTACGTGAATACGTATTCAAATCGACAAAAGCACCTAACCTACTTGCCGAGTATTGCGCGGACAGAAGTGATTGGTATGAGAATTTCATTATGAGCGTCGAAGATATCGGAGAGGCTCGCAGGTTGACAATATTCACTCCGGAAGGCTCTGATTACAGCGGTATTGTATGGAAAAAATACTTTGTGTTTGGAGGTAATTTATGAAAAGAATAGCAATAGTATTAATTATTGTTCTATTGGCTTTATCGGTATTTGCCGGTTGCCAGATTTCGTATAACTATATATCCTTGGAAACAACAAATGACGAAATTATCGTTAATATAGGCGATACTGTGGACATTTCCGACGTTACAGTAATTGCTTGTACCGATAAGGGACTAAAGCTGGTAGTTGACCACAGCGAGCTTATTATTGAGGGCGGAGATACGGCAATAGCGGGACAAGGCGAGTTGCTTATCCGTTACAAAGAGCTCAGTACTACGCTTACATTTCTTGTATTGCCGGACTTTACGGTAAGCTTTAGCACGCAGGGTATGTCCGTTCCGGATATCACCGTCGGAAGCGGAAGGACGATTGATAAGTTACCTATCCCCGAATATGAAGGGCACGATTTTCTGGCTTGGTATTTGGACGATAATGTTTTCTTAGCCGATACGCCTATAACTTGCGACATTACGCTTACAGCAATGTGGGCGAAAAAAGTATTTACCGTAAGCTTCTTTACGGATAGCGAATTGTTTAACGCGGTTGACGTAGAGTACGAAGGCTTAATAACCGAGTTCGATGCTCCGACCAGGGCAGATGCGTTATTTATAGGTTGGTTTGTCGGAGAGCGGCAGTTTGATTTTTCACAAGAAATCATGGACTCATTTTCTGTTTATGCAAAATGGGACGTATATGATGTTGAAGCCCTCAAGCAAGGCAAGACAGACGAGCTTAAGAGTAAGTACGCTGATTTGATTTCACCTCACTATAGCTTCGGCTACACCTATGACGGTTTCGTAGAGCTTACCGCATGTTTGGCAGAATCCGTCGAAGCCATTAACAGAGCGCAATCGGTTAGCGATATAAATGCTCTGGCAAATGAATATTTAACTAAGCTTGACCAAATGCCCAATGTAGACGATGAATTGATCCGATACGTTGAAGGCTTGGAGGTAGAGGCTTATTACGATGAAGAGTGGCAGCAGATTAGTGCAATTCTTGAAAACAATTTGCAATTGATAAGAGGATATGACGGCGGTGCTCCTACTCCCGAAAGCATGCTTATACAGGCGGTTAGGGCTATTAAATCCGTCAAGACAAAGGCTGTTTGCGATGAGGAGTTGAAGCTGCTAAAGCAGGACAAACAGCGAGATATCAGAAGAATAGCCGCAACGTTTACGCTTGACGTATATACTATTTTGAGTGTATCGTTGGTGGAGGAGTTGACGAAAAACTTTGTTGCTTATATTGAAGATGCTTCTACAAGAAAAGAGGTCATGATATATTATGAGGAGTTTATCGAAACCGTAAGCACTATTCAAAGCAAGGGCGATTTGTACTTTGGCGGAGGTAAGGGTTCAGAAAACGAGCCTTTCATAATCAGCGAATACACGCACTTGGTTAATTGGTCAATGCTGTCGCACGATGGAGAATCCTATGATTCCTACGTGAGAGAAGCATATTTTGTGATCGCAAACGATATTGATTGCATGAATCAGGAATTAAAGCCTTTGAGAGTTAACGGTTATATTGAAGGAAATAGTCATGTGATTTCCAACTTTATAATTATCAACACCCCCGAAAACCCCACTCCGTATATGCAGAACAGATATTACGATGCTTTAATCGGATATCTTCACACAGGCGGCGTGTATAACCTTGGAATAAGCAACGTCACTATTTCGGTTGAAGCGGATTACTCATACGTTGGCGGTTTGATAGGATTTTGCAATAATTCCGATGTAATTAACTGCTTTGTCAGCGATGTTACAATTAACATTGTGGCACACAGCACCGAAAGCGGCAAAGGCTGGATAAGGTGCGGCGGATTAATCGGAAATAATTTGGGTAAGATTGAGAATTGCTACGTTGTCGGCATGAAACAGGTTATATCCGTACAGGGAGATAGCTATGTCGGCGGTCTTATCGGAAGACATCAAAACAACGGCAGCATATCACATTCATATTCACAGGGTACAATCGATTGTGAATCCATTGGATCGCAAGCAATGAGTAAAACATACATCGGCGGTTGTATAGGAGGTATAGATGGTGCAAATTCTTGCATTGAAAACACCTTCTCGGCGGTAAAACTGACTACTTCGGGAAACGCGATTTTTGTCGGAAGCTTTGCCGGCAGTGTAAACAAGGCTATGATAAATTGCTTTGTCGGCAAAGAGTGTCTGATAAGCGGTGAAGAAGACTTGGACGGAGTAACGTACGTTGAGGATCAGGCTCTCCGCTCTGCAAGCTTTGCAAAGTATATCTTAGGGTTCACTATTCCGATGTATAATACCGACAGATATCCAGTATTCGATTGGTCGAATGAATTGAAAGTAGATAAGAACAACGTGCTTTATACCGATGAGGACGCGATTGTGTATGCGATTGATGTAAAGGACGGAGATACGGCGATTGATGTCGAGCTACCTGCTCGTTTGGGCTATAGATTCGACGGCTGGTATATGAATGAGGTAAAATTCGATTTCGACACCCTTGTATATGAAGATATTACGCTGGTGGCGAAATGGAACGAGATTATTACCTATACGGTTACTTTCTATGTTGACGGAACGGAATATAGCGTTCAGACCGTAGAACATGGACAGCTTGTAGAATCGCCTTCGGCTCCCGCGAAGGAAGGATACTCCTTTGTAGGTTGGTATTGGAACGGAAATCAGTTCGACTTCGATACACCCGTAATTCAGAATATGGATCTAATAGCGGAATGGAAGCTTTTACCTGTTGACCTCAATGGCGAAGGCACGGAAGAAAATCCGTATTTAATCTGCGACAAGGAAGAATTCAACTTATTTGCAGAAAAGATAAATGAGGCTGATGAAAAATACAAAATCGCACATTTTGCTTTGACGGCTGATATAGATATGACGGGAGTCGCATTTACTTCCATTGGTTCTTCGACGGTTAAATTCGGCGGAGTGTTGGACGGCAGAGGACATAAGATAAGCAACTTAACTATATCCGGAGCGGCAGCTACGGGACTGTTCGCATACAGCTCGGGAACGATCAAGAGCTTAGTACTTTCTAACGTATTGATAAACTCGTCTTTAAGCGGAACAAGCTTTGGAGGAGCCTTGGTTGCATATAACAGCGGTAGGATTGAAAACTGCGTAGCAACGGGAAGTGTGTCGATGACGGGTACCGGAAGAGGTTCTGCCGCATATGCGGGCGGCTTGGTCGGACGAAACGAAACCGCCGGGGTGGTTACAAATTGTTACACATCGGTAACGGTTAAGGCACAGGCAACTACCGCAAAAGCAGGCGGAATAGTAGCACAAACATACGGTAATTTATCTAATTGTTTTGCAACTGGTAACGTGACGGGTACAAACGCAGGTGCAATTGTCGGAGAAAAGGCAGGAAAAGGAGCTGCGATTAGCAATTGTTATTACCTTGACACTTTAGTAGTAACTGCTACGACGGTGGCTGCTTTCGGAGCGACAGCTACTTATGAGCAATTGACAAGTCAGACCTTTATAACCGAAACTCTACTTTGGTCGGCAGACTACTGGACCTTTGGAGACGGCTATCCGATGCCGAAGGTGGTATAAACGGCGAGAGGAATCAAGCCAAATAGAGCTTCGCTTTAGGCAATTTAAAGGATATCACTCCTCGAGCGAAGCATCGATATGGCTTGATTATTACAGAATTCATCGCCAAAAGATAAAGAATAATCCCGATATGTAGGGAAAAACTAAAGCGCACCTTTGAAAGAAATTTCATAGGTGCGTTTATTTTGCGAGAGCTATGCAATTTCATCTTCACGACAAAGCCATGTACAAATGTTTTCATAGGACTTCGATTTGTTTTCTAGTATTTTGACAGAATTGCTACGCATACAACTCGAATGCCGACCAGACTTATCTAAAATATGCATTCCTAATAAAGTAACTAAATAAGTAAATTGTAATAATTAATTGGGATATAACAAACGTAGCCACCGACTTTGTCGGTGGCTACGAAAATTAATAGAATACTATTTCTTGTAGTGCCATCAAAGCACAGAAATTTGTTTATCTAAGCCACTCGATTGTATATGAGCAAATCGGTTCACTAGAAGTATACTCCAACGTCACGGATTTTTGCAGATATACCGTATTACTGAAATTTTCCGTTGTAGTGCCTTCGGCGCAACGATAAACGGTAATCGAATTAGTGATATCTTTAAAGTTAACAAAATTGTATATGCAGGTACTTGGAATCCATGCGGATAAAATAGTACCATCATATGAGCCGACCAGCAATGTCGTAACATGGTTTTCTGTGGTGATATTGATAATTTCGATAATGTATACCTCGTTGCCTATGGCGAAGCCTGATCCGCTAAACTCGAACTTAACCGTGCTGTCGCTTCCTCTGTATGTTGCTCCGTCAATCAGTCTGAAACGTTGAGTCGACTGACCTCCCTTTGGCTTTCCGTCGTTAAAGTTGCAGTAAATGTTAGACGTATTGGTAAGCTCTATGTGATACAATCCGTCTTCGCCCAGTTCTAGTTCGGCATTACTGTTTTCACTTCCCCCGAACAGATAGACGAACACGTTAGTCCAATTCAGGTCATTTTCAAACGATATATTAATCTTGTTTACCGGTGGCCATTGAGATTCGTCATAAATTCCCCTACAGCTGTAAGCACTTTCATCCTTAACTGCCATAGCGTTTGTCTGCAATAGATTTCCGTCGCTGAACCGTACATAGTCATATCCCGTGGCATCGATAGCAACGCCTTCTTTAGGCTCATTGAATGTTAACTTAATTCCGGGATATGATGCATTTTCGTTACCTTCGGAGTCTGTCAAGTGGACATAAACGTTTTCCCACGAGTCTACATTGTAGAAATAGATCGTCTTGGGCTCCTCGTATATGCCTTCGCGGCAATAAGACTCTCCGTTTACCAACGTAAGGGTATCGGTCATATTTGTTACGCCGTCAGAGAATATAACAAATTCGTATCCGGTCGTTTCAAACTCACATTTGTCATCCACAAGATCAAGCAATACTCCCGGGTATGGTGAGTTTTCAATATCTCCTCTCCAGAGATATGCATATACCTTATCCCATTTAGCAGTGTTTACATAAGTTGCAGAGGAATACTCATAAGCAGTTGCAGTTGCCGTGTTATCGGTAGTATCAAATGTAATCTTGTAAATTGTGTCTGCCTCCAAAGTGAAGGGTCTATTTTCAGCATCGCCGTACATGTTGTATTCCGTACCGTATACGGTTGATACCTTTGCAGTTACTTGAGTAGTGAACCTTATGGACAGGGTATAGAGATTGGGTTCTTCTTCATTCGAAACGAGGACATAGTCGCTTTCATTCTCCCATTCGTTAAACGAACCGATCAACATCGCTTTGAATACCTTTTCTACCCATTGAGCGTAAAGCACGATGTCTTTAATAATAGGCGTATTGAAATCGAATTCCTCGCCGCCTTCTTCCTGGGTGAACCATCCCAAGAAGCTATAGCCTTCCTTTATGGGATCGGAGGGCTTTTCAGCTTTATTTCCATCCAAAACTGTCTGTTGTGCAACGGAATTAACTCCGGTGTTGGCAAAACTAACGATGTACTCTCTTTTCCAAGTAGCGTATATAATTGTGTCTGCCGTAATCGTTGTCTTTTCAAAGTCGAACTCGGTTCCGTCACTTAAAGCCCAACCTACAAAACTGTAGCCGTTTCTTACGGGATTTTGAGGCTTTGCAGCTTTTTCACCATATTTGATGTTTTGATTAGGTACCGATGAATCCCCCGTTTCTTTGAATGAAACAGTGAAAGTCAGCGCCTCCCAATTGGCAAAAATGGTGATGTCTGCTGAAATAGGTGTTGAAAAATCGAATGCCTCTCCCTTGCCGTCGGCAGAGGTGAACCAATCGATAAATCGAAATCCTACTTTTGAGGGAGTGGCGGGTTTTGTCGCCGACTTACCGCTTTCGACAGTTTGACTCTGTATACTAGAGTCGCCGGTGTTTGCGAAGTTTACTGTGAATGATTTTGCTTGGTCTTTATTACCGCAGGCGACAAAACATAAACACAGTAAAATAAGCATTAAGATAACATAAGTTTTTTTCATAATCTAACTCCTTTATTTTTATTATCGAATCGTAATATTCGATTTTATAGTCTATAAAGAGCGATATGCCAAATCCGAATCATTTTGGTTGGATGAGCATATTTATCGAATCGATGGTGGAAATATAAGCATCTGCAACCGCTTTAGTTCCGACTGCCCCCTGAATAAGTGCCATTCCTTCGTTATATAGGGCATTGATCTCTTGGATTTGTGTTGGCTTCATTCCTGTTCTGTCTATCGAAACATAAAAGTTTTCCAATTCGCGAAGCTTCAGCTTTTTATCGTACTCGGCGTTTTTGATATCCTGCTCTCGAGTAGGTACCGACCTCATCGCATAATCCGCTTGCTGAATAGTGGTTTCGGGTGCGGGGGCTCCGCCCGGATAATGCAAAAGCTTATCATAAGCGTTTAGGTAAATACTCTCGATTTGACAGTATCCGTAGTCAAAATAATCATTTGAGTCAAATGCATCAAAGGCATCCCTCAATGCTTGTAGGTTTTTGTCTCTTTGCACCGACTCTAATTTCAGCATAAAGTCGGATACTACCGAAGCCAATTGATGTGTTCCAATGGCATTTGTAGCATCCACCATAGCAGAATTAAATATGACTTCGATGTCAGCTAAGGATTGAATACTATACAGTTTTGAGTTGATGTTGTCCTCGAAAGCATTACGAATTTTCGTAAACGAATCTTCTCTGCTGTTGTCTGCGGCAGCAATATTCTCTTCCATATTCATAATTTCGTTGATACTTGTTACGGTTTCAGTATACAGTGTTTCTACAGCTTTACCATCGGCGGTGCCGTGATACATTTGATCGATTGCATTTGAGTATAAACCGAGAAGTATCATTCTATCTTCCAAAAAGTACTCCGAAGATAGTAATCCATCTTTTTGTGCCGTAAGCTTTGACGGATAGGAGGAGCAATCGAGTATGCCTTTTTTTAGTTCGTTGAAAGTGGATACTGCCTCGTTTGCATATGTACAGGAGGATAAATCTTTTATACAGCTTTGCAGCTTGCCCAAATAAATATCCTTATCCCCCTCGGCGAACAAATAATCGGGATCAATGTTGATAACTAAATAATTCACGCTTTCGACAAGCTGCATTATGGAGTTATAATCCTCTACGTTATAAAATGCGTCTAGCATGGTGTCGGCATAAATCGGCGATTGGAAATTGAACGGCTCGCCATTGGAATTCCATTGTAAGAAAACGTACGGCTTTTTTTCGGGCACGACATCGGGAACCTCTACCTTTTGTCCGTTGTATATTTCTATCGAAAAATCGGTTGCGCCGTTTCCCGTATTGAAATAAACTGTATGATAATATTTATCGATAACGGTGTAGTCAACAGCTAATTCGACACCCTTGTAGGAGAACACCATAACAAAATCACCGCAATTACTTGTGTCAAAGCCAGTCAACATAGATTTTGTAATGGCAATCTCCTCACTCTTTCCGTTATTTGTTTTTGAAACAAGGATAACGCTATTGAGATCAATTTCCTCATTCAAAGCGTAAAGTGACTTAATGTCGTCCCTAAGCTGTACTCCGACTACAACATTGCCATTTACCAATACGGCAGAAATAATTACTCCTAAAACCACAATGACGGCTACCGCAATAACAACAATTATTTTCTTATTCATATTTATATAACTCCTTTCACAATAATTACTTGGGAAAAAGTCGCGCGTCAGGCGAACATGTGTCACCTTGACCGAATGGAGTGTACACAGCCGTACACGACCAAGGCCGAGCGGTACACGTAGTCCGCATCATGCGAAGAAATTTTTCCAGTTTACCTTCTAAGCTACTAATCGATATGTGATGAATTATTATCTGCCCTCTGTCGGGACATAAACGCCATTCGTCGATACGTATATCTTATCGAAGTATGAGCGGAAAAGGGAGGTTAAGTAGGTGCCATTTGGTACGTACAATTCGATGCTCCTGTCGGATTCTTCGATATAGGTTACGAAGTTCGCATACCATCGGGAGTAGCCATCGTATTTTTTACCCTCTAACAAAGGCGCTTCCTCGCTTAGAAACACTATTTTTTTAATCGAAGAACAGCCAAAGAAAGCTTTATTACCTACAGCCTTGAGCGATTCAGGGAGGGTAACATTAACAATGTTTGTTCTATTGATAAATGCTTCATCGCATATTTTTACGATTCCCTCCGGAATCGCGACATCCTCCGAAGTCCCGATGTAAAGGTAAACTAAAGTATTGGTTTTATTAACCAAAAAGCCATCAATAAAGCGGAATTTCTCGCAATTGTCCAACAGCTTGATATTAGTTAGATTGCAATTTCTAAACACTTCGATTATATTGAAGTCGCATGTTTGTCCGATTTCGATTTTCGTAAGGTTTTCGCAGTTTGCATACGCAAAGACACCGATTGCTTCGATTTCGTTTATGGTTACGGTTACAAGTTGGGAATATGCAAATGCTTCAATTCCGATTTTTTTCAAGGAAGGCATTTCATAGCGGACAATCGAGGAGCTTTTGAAAGCACCTTCTTCTATCGTATTGACGCCAATTCCTGTAACAAAGTCGATATGCTTTGCACCGCGGAAAGCGTCTTCCGTTATTATGGTGCAGGTAGTGGGCAGCTCCAAGGAATAGCATCTAGCGGCTATCGGATAAAGCAAGAGCTTAGTCATATCCTTATTGAATAACATTCCGTGATAAGATACTACCAAATTGTGCTCATTGTCTACGATATATTCCTCAACTCCCGTGCAACCTGCAAACGCAGAGTCGAAGTTTTCCAAAGTTGCTAGCGAAGCAGGGATATAGATTGATTCTATGGAGATACAGTCGTAAAAAGCACCCACACCCAAGTATGATAAGCGATTCGAGTACGGGATTATGCTCAACGAATCACAATTGGCAAAAGCATATTGATCGATTGACTGCACGTCAGGTAAGGAAATAGAAGTCAAATCAGAGCAATTCTTAAATGCGCTTGCTCCCACATACTTGATGTTCTCCAGTCCGATTACTTCCTTTAGAGTTCCACAGTTCATAAAACAATAATTGCCAATTTCAGTAATTCCGTTGTTTTGGGTAAAAACGACGCGTCTTAGGTTAATGCAGTCCGTGAACATCTTATAGGTAGAATCAACCGCGGTCAATACCGTCACGTCGGTAATATTATGCAATCCCGCATAAAGCTCATCTGTATGTTTAACGGCTTCTGTCGGGAAGTTCAGTTCGGATAGTTTTTTGCAGTAGGACCAGACACCTCTTCCGATATAGGATACGTTGTCACCCATATTTATTTTTTCGAATCCCGTGTTTCTCAATGAGTAGTCACCAAATTCCTTTATTCTCGAGTAATCGAATACTAGATTAACGTTATTTGCAAAACACCGTGTTGGAAGGGAAGATATATTGTTATTTAGCACAATTCCCGTCATAGACTTTCTATCAGTGTTAACACTATCATATTCGAAAATAATCGACAATGAATATGCGCCGTCACCAAACTTTAGGCTGTACAAAAGGTTGTATAAAACTCGGTCAACAGAAGAAAAATTCCCGGGAGAAAGTGTGGTGATTGTAGCCGGCATATAGTAAATTCCATCGTATTGCCAATCGCTCGGAACATAGATAGCGGTCACGTTCTTGTCGTACACTATTCCCTGCTCGCCGTAGACATACTTGGTGTTTTGAGGAAGAAGCTCATACCCTTTTGCAAGTTTAGGACAGCACGCAAAGGCTCGGGAGCCGCTTCTTGCAGGAATATCGCCACCGAAGGCTACTCTGCTAAGTTCGGGGCAATTATTGAAAGCGTATCTATCCATCGCAAGGACATCACCCTCGAAAACAACCTCAGATAATTTGGGTAAACATGAGGCAAAAGCAGACGAATAATTTGCGACACTTCCCTTAAATACTATTTTTTCCAAGTTATTGCACAACAAAAATTCTGAGGAACCGCCTGTTGCCTGTCCTAAAACGGCATTTTTTTCAAAAACTATTTCTTTTAAGGCAGGCAGGTATTGCCCATTTCCGCAGAAATAAGAAACATTTCCCTTAAATACTAGTTTTTCCAAGGACGTCAAAGCATACAAAGAGTTGAACAGATAAAGGGAATCTGTATCCGGAAATGTTAACTCCTTCAATTTAAGACAGTTTCTCAAAAAGAAATAGCCGTAAACAAGCGAAGTATCTTCAAGATTAAACTCAACCAATTCGGTACATTCGGAGAAGGCACTGCCATACACATGTGTCAATGTAGACGGTAGGACGACCTTTGTAAGGTTACGGCACTTAAAGAATACGCTTTGCCAGATAGTAGTCAATCCCTCAGGCATTACCACGCTCGTTATAGTTTGGTTGTTTAAAAATACTCTTTCCGCTATCTCCTTAACGCCGTCGGGTATTACTATATCGCCGCCGTCGCCGCTGTAGGACAGTAATTTCCCCTGATCGTTGATTGTAAAGTATCCGCTTTCATTTTCGATAACGGTTGCGCTTACGCTTACTATATTGCCTAAAGAGTACAACTCAGAATTTTCTTCGGATACACTTTCATAGATAAGCTCGCCGAGCTCATTATAGATAGTGTTACTCTTTTGACTGCTGTCATGCTTCGTAGAATTCTCGCCACTATAATTTAGAATATCATGGTTAATTGACTCTGCTTCGGTGGTCGAACGTACTCCCAAAGATATTTCGTAAACCTCGCTGTTGAACGCATAATCTATCAACTCAACTTGAATTTTGCCATCGTTAAGTATGGACAAGTACGGTGCAAGATCTATAAAAAGGCTATTGTCCTTATTCCTTTCGAAGTTGTATACGGGAAGCGCGTATTCTGACAATGCCTCGGTCTTGCCGTCCCTCTCCGTATACAGTCTAATTGCCTGAAGATAATGGTTGTCAAAAACGTTCAGTTGCATTTTGGACGTTGAAGCATCGAATTGAGCGCCCAATAGGGTAGGAGCTTCCAAGTCTACGTTCAATTTAAAGCTGAGAATATCCACATTCTTCACATCTTCATAATCAGCCACAAGCTGCAGGTAAACATATTGATTGTTTGAAAAGTCGAAATCCGAGCTTAACATATCGTTGTCAAAATTAAGATAGCTTACGACAACGCTGTTTGATGCAGTATAAGCTTTTTTGATGTAACCGGTTGATTCATTTATGTAGTAAGTATCGGCCATTTCATCATACAGCCTAAGTTGAATATTCGTAGTGTTTCGCAAAACCGATGCGCACACCATAAAGAAGCCGAACTCATCGCTGTATGCCATATAGTCGTTAGTAGTCTCCGGTGCTTCCACTCCTTCCGGCAACGGCAAGGTATATTTGCCAAGGTTATACATTTCAGCAAATGAGAAAGAATCACTCGTAAACCACTTTGCATAGTAGAGTGCATTCGGAGCGTTTTGATAATCTTCGAAGACCGTACCGTCAAATACGGGCAATCTGTACCAATCGCCGTAAAATGCGATGAACGGAATGCTTAAGTCTACTCCGTCGGAGGAGTTTTTCAAGAAAACGAACCCTTCGACATAAATTCCGTTTTCAAATGTATCGTCCATATACTTCTTGTCCTCATCAGACAACACAATTACAACTTTTATCTCGACAGTTTCGTATGCTCCGACAGTAACGACTCCGTTTTCGCACAATACTGAATCCGAATAAAAAGATGTTGTTCTTCCCGTTAGGGGATAAGCAACCTCTGCGATATAACCATCGACAACGCTTTCCGTAACTGTCGATTCATTTAATTGATACGAAATCTCGTTGCCTGTGATGTTCACGAGATCGAAATAAAGGGTATAAATACCTTCTTTATTGTAGTCGCTCCCTAAGTTGATCTTGCTTCTGTCGCTACCTTCGACCATTAAATATGCTTGTGTATTAATGATATTATCTATATTTGCAACTCCCGCCCCCTGCCTGCGCGGTGATATTATGACATCCTCTTCGTTCGTCAATACCGTTGAGGTGCTCATCATCAAGCGGAACGCGGTTTCCTTTGCTTGTTCGGCGGTCAAATTAGGCATAGTGTCATTTATGAAGCCGCGAACAGCAGCGCATACGCCGGCTATATTCGGACACGCCATACTGGTGCCACTATAAACAGCATATGGTTCAGTATTCATGTGTTCGGCATATTCGGTGCATACAGACGAATAGACGTAGCCTCCGATGCCCAAAATGTCTACTCCGATAGAAAGGTCGCCCAATGCTCCCATTGATGAGAACAACGAAGTAGAGTAATTATTAAGTGCAGAATTAATATAGAATTCTCCGTTGCCGAGTTCTTCCAAGTAGGTTCCGGCGGCAAGCGATATCGTGGCGGTAGGAATTATTAAGTCGGAAACGGCAGCGTTTAGCTCGCCTTCCACATTATTATATATAATGCATCCGATAGCTCCGTTCTCTGCCGCTAATG
This sequence comes from Clostridia bacterium, assembly GCA_028703495.1. Classification (GTDB taxonomy): domain Bacteria; phylum Bacillota; class Clostridia; order Christensenellales; family CAG-314; genus JAQVMT01. The sequence continues at coordinate 30,664 of JAQVMT010000013.1, forward strand.
TCTGTTTATCGTTAAAGCTTGTTGTGCCTCTTTTAACAACGGCTATCTTACCCTTCATGTCGATTCCATCGTAGTCGCTCTGTTCACCCGAACCGCCGATTACTACAAAGGGAAAGACTGCCTCATCGGAGTCTCCCAATATAGAGTAAAAATTGCTTGATACGCTTGATTCATCGAAAACATCGTGTAAAGAAAACTCATAATCTCCGACTTTTGCATACTTAACGGTATTGCTGTTAATTGATCCCACTCCAAATGAGGCATAATATGAGGCAGGCGAACTGATGATTCCGTTATCGGGGTTATCGGGAAGACTTTGTGATTTGTATGTATTCGAATCAAAGGCGGACGTATTATTATTTCCGGTAGCACAACATACAATCAAGCCCAGATTATCCAACGTATCAAATACGCCGGTAATAAAGTCAAACGACTCGGATCTATCGTAAGTATAACCAGCAGGAGATCCGAGGGATAGATTTACGACATCGACTCCGATTACAATACAATCTTCCAGAGCGTTAACAATGTTCAGCCAATTTGCACCCGAGGTTTTGTCGCTGAAAACCTTAAAAATAGCCAACTGTGCCTGTGGTGCAACACCCTGAAGAGCTTCGCAGTCTGCGGCAATTATCCCGGCAACGTGCGTTCCGTGATTGTTATTATAGTTAATAGTAGAATCAAGTGAGGGTGTTACTTCGCAATCCAAATCCGCATAATCAAAAGCGTATGGAATCTTTTCCGATATATAAACATCGTTTGCGGTTATGCCTCTGTCCATAAGGTCGAAAGCAACGGTATTCTTTATCGAGCCCATAACCTCGTTTTTACTTAGAGCAGTCTGTCGGGGTGCATTTGCAAAAGCGGGATGAGACAAATCCAAGCCAGTATCAAGAATACCTACAAGCACACCTGCCCCATCGTATGCCGTGTCGTTGGCAAATATTCCGTCGCTACCGCTTTGAGACGGAGTGCCACTTAATACAGAGGATGAGAGTGTGGGTAAGTCGTAGGTTTCGGATATAATTACCTTTTCCACGCCGTCTATTTGCCTAATCTCTTCTATTCTGCCGTACTTTACGCTTACTCCGAATCCGTTAAGTAGTACATCATAATGAGTAACCATGCCAAACTCAATGCCTCGGTCGGACATGGCTTTTACCACGTTGTTTTGCGTGGCAAGCATACTAGCTTTGATATTAAGAGCCTCGTCCGAACTCAAATAATCGCTTATATTGTCGCGACTGTCAGAAAAGTACCGCTCCGTAAGTCCGCTTCCGAGCACGACGAAAACCGCAACAACATCGTTGTCGTCTATATAAGTCAGTTCCCCTTCGGATAAGCCTATTCCCCCATTGTACACGCGATCGATTATGCCATCGTATTTTTCAAAATCCAAATCGACATATCCGTGTACTTCGTTCGTTAAGTCAAAGACTTTATCTTTTGTACATGAGACAATCGTTAACAACGCAAATACCATTAGCAATAAAACTATAGACTTATTTCTTGTTTTCATAGTATCGAACTAATCCTCCTTTTCTTGAATCTTACTAAGCAACTCGTTTAGCTCACACGATAAATCCAAAACTTTAACCTTTTCGTCACAACTGAAAACGCTCATAATCTCGTCAGCAGCAGCGTATGACAACTCATCGAACTCTTTAATTATCATTCTCCCTGCATCGGTTAACTCGATAATATTTACACGTTTGTTGTTGGGATCGAACTTGCGGATCACATATCCGCTTTCTTCCAATTTATCTATGACTTTTCCCATATTTGCAACAGAAAGATATGCGTTTAATGCAAGCTTTTTTACCGAACAACTACCTGCGTTAAACAAAACCGACAATATCTTTCTGTGTGAAAAAGGCATCTGCATAAATTCGTTCCCGGATCCCTTAACTATCTGTTGAATTGGACCGAATAATAAATTTCTTAAGTTGAAATTTAAGCTATCCATCTCTTTTGCTAGTTTTTCATTGAATTCTGTCTCCATCCATTTCTCCTTTAGTTAATTCATACATTAATGAATGCTAATAGTGTAATTCTGATCTAATGCATTTAAGCGTATACAAGCCGCTTTTTGCAGATACATTTGAAGTAACCTGTTATCAAAATAAAGCATTTACTTATATTCGTATCAGCTTGATAACTTAAATAACATCTTTGTATTAATATCATACATAAAATAGCATATTTTCTAAAGTGAGTCAAACATTTAAACGCTATTTTGCAAAAATATGTATTCTTTATCGTAATATTACTAAATTGCTAGTAGCTTAGAATAGAGGAAGAAAAAGTGAACCAATGAGATATCACATAAAAATAATCCTTGGTTGTGTCGGTCAAATGATACTATAATGAATAAACATTGTGTGTCCTACTTCATACATCATTCTCAGCATCTTCTTAAATGCATATACCTACAAGTATATTGACCATTAACATAATTAGCTCATATATTGATAGTGAGAAAGTATGGCTATTCTGGTTGGACTGTCGCATTAACGCTGTCGGGCGGTAATGAAAAAGCGCGGAATAAAATCTTTATTGCCTCTTTGAGTAAAATAAACTTGACTTATTTTGATGAAACGTGATATGATAAATCTGATTTTGGGTTTTGTTCGGTTTATTTTCCGGAAAAAACTTACAATATAAAAATACGATAAGTATCGTATTTTTTAGATGTCAAAATGAATATGTGTTCATATTTTTATGAACGAGACGGTTTAGGAGAATATCAGTGGATAAAAACGTGTTATATGGTGAAAGGATCGGAAAACACACTGAAACGGTAAAAAATGTTGTCGATTACATCAACGGAGCCGTTGATGAGGCAAGCTGGGTTGAAAAGAACTGTTTTGCCTCTTTTGACGGAAAGGGCAACGATGGCGATGTCGTGATCGGAAGCGCGAGGGTATACGGTGTTCCGGTGGAGCTTGCGTGTTTCAATGTCAACGTAAATCAGGGTGGCTTCGGAAAGAACTCTGCGTACAGGTTTACTACGGCTATGAAGAATGCTTGCGGAGGTCAGATTCCGTTTGTGTCGGTAATCGATTCATGCGGTGCTAACGTTCTGGAAGGAAGTGGAGTATTGGCGTACTTTGCCGATTTGATTGCAGAAGCGCAGGAGCTTCGTAGGTCAGGAGTACCGCACATCTGCGTTATAAGAGGCAACTGTTACGGAATAATGGTTCAGTTTGCTGCTATTGCGGATGCGGTTATTGTCGATGAAGATTGCACGGTATGTTTCGGCAGTCCTGCTGTTACGTTGAGCAAGGAAAACAAAGTATATGAGCCCAAGAAGTACTTTGGTGCCGCTAACTGCAAGAAGAGCGGATTGGCTACGTTAAGTGCAAAAAAGGGTGATTTGCGCAACGTTTTGGGCAGATTGTTGAGTTATATTTCTGTGTATGAGAGCGATTGCGTAAAAGAAGTCAATATAGATGAGAACAATTTTGAGCTTCAAGGTGCGGAGAGTATGGGCTATGATGAGCTTGTTAAGTCGGTGAGCGATGATGACAGTGTGTTGGAGCTTTACTCGGGCGTAAGATGCGCTATAAGGACGTATTTTGCCCGTATCGGTGGAAATGCGGTCGGAATTTTTGCATCCGATAGAGATAACAAAAATCTTGACAAGACCTCTTTGGACAAATTGGCGGGATTTTTGAGATTGGCGAATGATTTTGAAATACCCACGGTGGCGATAGTTGATTGCGAAGGATTGAAGGGTAGTATCGAGGTCGAGCAATCGGAGATATGGAGAAGCGTTAGGGCAGTAACCGATGCTTATTACTGCTTTGATTCATGCGCCAGCATGCCTAGGATTGCTCTTATTACGGGAAGCGCGGTTGGTTTGGGGTATTCCCTACTTGTGGGGAAGCCCGATTGTGGCGCAGTTATCGCTTGGGCGGATTCATACATTGCTCCGATAAGTGCGAGTGCGGGTGCGCAGCTGAAATACTCCGACAGGATCAAGGATGCAAAGACTGCCGAGCGTGTGCGCAAGGAAATTGAAATAACCTACAAGGAAGTGGACGGCGATGCCTACAATTCTGCTTGCTGTGGTCTTGTGAATTACGTCATAAAGCCCTGCGACACCAAGCAATATCTGTTTATGGTGTTGGAACAGAGCGTAAAGAGGTAAAAATATGAACGGATTACTGTTGCTTGGACAATTTACAAGTATGGATATTTGGGTGGCGATAGCCGGCATTGCGGTTGTATTTGTCGTTCTGATGGTTCTTGTATTGTATATATCCATTCAAAATGGAATTTTAGGCAAAGCCAAGTGCGATAAAAGCAAAAACAAGGCTGCGGTCGAAACCATTCCTGCCGCCGTTACCCAAAGCGAAACAAACGATGGGTTGGATGATGAAACCGTTGCCGCCATTTGCGCCGCCGTATCCTGCTATTTGGATGCGGAAGTTAAGAAGGGCGAGCGCACTTCCACAGGCTTTACCGTGAGAAGAATAACAAAGGTTAACCGCTGAGCATTGTTGGCGTATGCAAGGCTAGAAACGGGTATGCGGAAATATCGATCGTACCGATTTTCGGTTTGGATTTGGGTTACTGCTTTCCCGTTCGATGCATAAGAGACATGGCATATGTCCGGTGTAAGTGCGGAGATAAGCTAGCTCAGGGGGTTGCTTGCACCCTAACCGCAGTTAATGGAGAAGATGTTGTCGGGAATGCGGATAAGAATATTTGACCGACAAAACCGATAAGCGCGCACGTATATTGTGCGTGAATAGCGGTAAGAAGTAAAGTAAAGTACTAACTAAGTGTTTGACTTATGGAGGAAACATGCGTAAATTTATAGTAAGACTAAACGGAAACGAATACAATGTCGAAGTCGACGAAGTCGGAACCGCTGCTTTAACTGGCGTTCCCGTGCAACCTGCTCCCGTGGCGGTGCAGAGCGTTGCTCCCGCAGCAAAAACCGAGCCTAAAAAAGAGGTTGCGGCTGTTGCTGCAAAGCCTGCGGTAAAAGCCGAAGGTGTAAAACTCGAATCGCCTTTGCCCGGTGTTGTGCTGAAATTAGTAGTAGGCGACGGTGCAACGGTTAAAAACAACGACGTGGTGTTGATTATTGAGGCTATGAAGTTGGAAAACGAAATTCGTTCCAACGCCGATGGTGTTATACATTTTGCGGTAAGCAGCGGAGCTACCGTTGAAAGCGGTCAAGTTTTGGCTTATATAAAATAGGAGCGAAAGAATGTTGCAACAATTAATTTTGACGGATGGCGGTTTTGGAGAGAAGCTGTTGCAGTTTTTTGAAAACACGGGCATTTATCAGTCATTTGTCACAGAAGGCGCATGGAAGTGCTATATAATGATAATTGTGGCTTGCGTTCTGCTTTATGCCGCAATCGCGAAGAAATGCGAGCCGAACTTACTTATACCGATCGCCGTGGGAATGCTGCTTGTAAACATTCCGGGCGGATATAAGATACTATACGGTGCGCCCGTGCAGAACGCTGCGGGAGAAACCGTAGCGATCGGCGGAATGTTTTGGTATCTTTCCAAGGGATTGGAGTGGGTTATTTTCCCGCCGCTGATCTTTTTAGGAATCGGAGCCATGACCGATTTCGGTCCGTTGCTGTCAAATCCGAAAAGTCTGCTTTTGGGTGCGGCGGCGCAAATAGGTATTTTTGTAACCTTTATCGGTGCGAAGATGATCGGATTTTCGGATGCGGAAGCTGCTTCGATAGGTATTATCGGAGGAGCGGACGGACCTACGGCAATATATGTGACATCCAAATTGGCGGACGGACTTATGGGAGCGATAGCAATTGCCGCATATTCCTATATGGCGTTGATTCCGATTATACAGCCGCCGATTATGAAATTGCTTACTACTAATAAAGAACGTGCCATCAGAATGGCGCAGAGCAAGACCGTAAGTAAAAGAGCAAAAATAATTTTCCCGATTGCGGTCACAGCGATATGCGGTTGCATTATTCCAGACTCCTTGCCTCTTATCGGAATGTTGATGTTAGGCAATCTTTTGAGGGAAAGCGGTGTAGTAAACAGGTTGAGCGATACTGCGCAAAACGGACTTATCAACACGGTAACCATACTACTTGGGCTGTGTGTTGGCGTGAAGACATATTACGAGAAATTTTTGGCTTTACAAACGCTTTATATCATCGCACTCGGCTTATTGGCGTTTATGATTGCTACGGCAGGAGGAGTTTTGCTTGGTAAGCTAATGTGCGTAATGACAAAAGGAAAGATAAATCCTTTGATAGGAGCGGCAGGAGTTTCTGCCGTACCTATGGCTGCCAGAGTTGTTCAAAAGGTCGGCTTGGAAGCCGATCCGCAGAACTATTTATTAATGCACGCTATGGGACCTAACGTTGCAGGTGTTATCGGAAGTGCGGTCGCTGCCGGCTTCCTACTTGCGTTTTTCGCGTAGATTTTTGGTTTTGGGCGCTACCATGATATTTTGTGCGGAAATGCGCATAAGTCGTTATGTTGGCACGCTCTGGGTGCGTTTTGAGCGCAAGTGCGATATTATTGCACTTCTTTGTATGTGCCGAACGGAAATAACTAGACAGAAAGATATTGATTATTGAGGTGGGTTATGGTAAAGATTACCGATACTATATTAAGAGACGCGCATCAATCGCAAGCGGCTACGAGAATGAAGCTGAGCGAGATGTTGCCCGTTGCGGATAAACTCGACAAAGTCGGCTATTACAGCCTGGAGTGTTGGGGAGGAGCGACCTTCGACAGTTGCTTGCGCTTTTTGAACGAGGACCCTTGGGACAGATTGAGGGCTTTGAGAAAGGCAATGCCGAATACAAAGCTGCAGATGCTATTCAGAGGACAAAATATATTAGGATACAGGCACTATGCCGACGATGTTGTGGATAAATTCGTTGAGCTTTCGATTAAGAACGGAATCGATATTATACGAATTTTCGACGCCTTGAACGATCCGAGAAATTTGGAGAGAGCGGTTAAAGCCACAAAAAAGTACGGCGGACAATGCGAAATTGCAATCAGCTATACGACAAGCCCCTTCCATACACGGGAGTATTTTCTTAAGCTTGCAAAGCAGTTTGAGCAGATGGGCGCCGATACGATTTGTATAAAGGATATGGCGGGATTGCTGTTGCCTTATGAGGCTTTTGAGCTGGTAAAGGCATTGAAAAAGACGGTGAGTGTTCCTATTCATATGCATACGCATAATACTGCAGGTACGGGCGATATGGTTAATTTGAAGGCTATTGAGGCAGGTGTGGACATTGTGGACACCTCGCTTTCGGCTTTGGGAAACGGAACCAGCCAACCCGCGACGGAATCGTTGGTGGCTACGCTTAAGGGAACGCCTTACGACACGGGTTTGGATATCGAGTTGCTGACGGATATTAACAACCATTTTAAAAATGTCGCAAAACGTCTTACCGATGACGGCTTCAGATCTCCTCAAGTACTTGCAGTCGATGTTAGAGCCTTGATTTATCAGGTCCCCGGCGGAATGTTAAGCAACCTTATTAATCAGCTTAAGGAGCAAGGAAAATCAGAAAAGCTTCAGGAGGTCTTGCAGGAAGTACCGAGAGTGCGTAAGGATTTCGGATACCCTCCGTTGGTTACTCCGACAAGCCAGATTGTAGGCACTCAAGCCGTGCTAAACGTAATTGCGGGCGAACGCTACAAGATTGCCACTAAGGAAAGCAAGGGATTGCTTCACGGCGACTACGGCAGATTGACTACTACCCCCAATATGGACGTTGTGGAAAAGGTGCTCGGAAATCGCGATATCATCACATACAGACCTGCAGATAAGCTTGCTCCCGAGATTGATCAGCTTCGTGAGGAAATCAAGCAGTATTACGAGCAGGAGGAGGACGTGTTGAGTTATGCACTGTTCCCCCAAGTTGCGCTTAACTTCTTCAAATATCGCCAAGCAGGAAAGTATAAGCTCGATACAATGCTGTTAGACGGAAATAACGGAGTGGTTCCCGTTTAAGGCTTTCCGATAACAAACTTGAAATAATTAAGAGGCGCAGCTTCGGACCGCGTGGTTTACTCGCGATAAATTGCGTACGTTTATGTACGCTCTCGTCGCACTCAATACGACGCTGTAAGAGCCTGTATCACGCATACTTTCATATAGTTTGTGACGGAGATCCTGTGTATCAACTAAATATAACTTTGAATTAATGTGATATGCACCTCAAAAGTAAGACACTTTTGGAGGTGCATTTTTTTATGTTTAATTTTTAAAGACAGCCTTACGCACAGTCGAAAACAGTATGGAACTACTATTAAATAACAAAAAACCGATAAAAAAACTTTAAAAAATCACCTAATTGCGTTGACAATCGTAATTATGTGTGATAAAATTTAAATACATCGTATGAAGTAAACCGTGAACAGATGTATTACCGATGTTCGTCAGAGGATTATCTTCCTATGAAGAATTTTATGTTAAAGCAAAACGATATCTATCGGTGGGGAGAAACGGAGCTTAGATCGGGTAGGTAAAGACAAAGATTTCGTACAGCAAATTCGGATTACTCATACAAACAAATTTTTTTTAGGAGGCATAGGAGTTATGCAGAAGAAAATCTTATTGGCATTGGTATTGATGCTGGCAACACTGATGGTGTTTGTTGCCTGTACGGAAGCTGCGGCAAGGTACGGGATTGATGTTGACACATTGGGAAACGGCGGAACGGTATCCGCTAAAGTTTACGGAAAAGCGGGCGAGCAGATCGATTTGACGGTAAACGTATTGGAAGGCTACAGAATTAAGAGCATTACCGTTAATGGTGAAGAGATCGAGGGCACAAGCTTTATTATGCCCGAGGGTGAGGTAACGATTGTTGTAGAGTTTGAGAAGATCCCTGAAGTTTACACGGTAAGATTTGTTAACTGGGACGACAGCGAGCTTAGCGTTCAAAGCGTAACCGAAGGTGAAGCTGCGGAAGCTCCTGCGGATCCTACGAGAGAAGCTGATTACAACAACACATATGAATTCAGTGGCTGGGACGTAGATTTTACGAATGTAACGAGAGATATTGTTGTAAAGGCTCAATACACGGCAACTGCAATCGTAAGACACACGGTAACTTTTGTGTACAACAACGGTGATGAAAACAGCGAGGTTGAGGTTTTGAATGGTGAAACACTTGAAGAACCCGACAAACCTACTAATCAAGGCTATTTGTTTACGGCTTGGTACACGGATGCGGAATTGACCGCGGAATACGACTTTGACACGGCAGTCACCGGAGATTTGACGCTTTATGCGGGTTGGGAGATATACAGAATCACTCCTACAACAAGCTTTGATTCGGGAACGGGAACAGAAACAAATCCTTACATAATTAAAACAGCGGGACAGCTTGCGTATTTGTCGGATTATGTAAATAGAGGTTTGAATACTTCATACGAATATTTCGAGCTTGCAAACGACATTGATCTTAACTATGCTGAATGGACGCCTATAGGTGACGGTTGGGCATATGGCACGGGAGAGTTTTACAGATTTATAGGAAGCTTCAACGGAAAAGGACACGTAATTAAAAATATGAGGATTACGGAATCCAAGGGAACGGCAATCGGTCTTTTCGGAGGAGTTGAGAACTATGAGACAAGACCTATCGTAGAAAACGTAGGGATGGAAAACGTTTACATCAATATTAGTGCCGAGGTATGTGCGGTAATCGGCGGTAACGATTGGCTTGAGTGCGGCGGTTTAATCGGATACGCGGGCAATTCCATCACCAAACACTGTTATGTTAAAGGCACGATTATTTATGACAGAACCAACGTTAACCGCGCGCTTCAAGTCGGCGGTATGATCGGCGAAAAGGAAGGAGGTATAGGTGCTGACATCAGCTACTGCTATACCGACGTCGATATTATTGTAACGCACAATAGCGATACCCATAATCCTTGGTGCGGAGGTCTTGCCGGAATGCTGACATTCGGCGGTTCAGACAACAGCTATGCTTGGGGTTCTATTACCGTTTACTGCAACGGAGGAACTTCAGTAGGAGTCGGAGGCTTTGCGGGATATTCCGGTGGATATATGACCAATTGTTATTCCGCTGTGGATGTAAAAATCGTTGTCAACAACGATGCAGTTGCAAGTCCTTGGGGCGGATATGGCGGATTCTCATCAGCCCACGAGGACTACGACTTCACGGCTTGTATGGTTCTAGGCGGATCGTTTAAGTGCAATAGAGATAGTATATCATATTCGTATTTTAATCGAATCGTCGAAGGCAGGGCAGGGGCGAAGGATAATTGTGTCGTGGAAGGTTTTACTGTTGAAGGAGGTACCTTGCAAAGTATGGGTGTTGAATTCTCTTTTTGTACCGCAGCGGCTATGAGTGAGGCGAGCTTCTATACAAATAAAGGTTGGAGTGCCGACGTTTGGAATTTGGATAACTTGGATATTGCAAACGGAGTTTATCCTACTCTTAAGTAGGTTTATAATACTAAGAAGCTTCTAATTATAGAAAAAGACTCGAATTAGTGTTTGTTGGTTTTAATTCACCTAGGGCGGTATTCGCCTTGGGTGAATTAAGTAAATACGAAATGATTCTAGAGCTTTCTCGATTAACTAAGGATTTAAACGCCTTGGAAGAATATTTGCATGCTTTGATATGAACAGAATTCGAAAAGGAGAACAGATAATGAAATACAGAACCTTTTTTGCCATTTGCATAGCGACGTTGTTGATTTTCTCAGCGTTTTTTACTTGTGTAAATGACAATCCCGCCGCCTTCGCGCAGGACGAAAGCGAGGTAACGATAACCCAAGTTGATCAGGAGAACTTGACCGACTTATTGAGCAATTTATTGAGTGGAGTAGAATACGGCGCAATCAGCGTTATAGACGATGATCAGAACGTCGATGTTATAATTAATATGGAACAGGCAAGCGCGTTGGAGCTTGCAAATAAAGCCGGCGTTCCTCTGTCGGAATTTGTATTGACGGACGAATGTACGCAATATACGGACTACCTATTGGATAAACAAATTGAGGTTATGAATTCGATTGCCGCATCGGGAATCGAGATAACTTTCAAATATAGCTTTACTTCAATGGTCAACGCCATTGCCGCAAATGTCAAGTATGGCGATCTAGACGTGGTAGGTGCCGTAACGGGCGTTCAAAGCGTTTGCGTTTCTGAGGTATATTCAGCACCCGACACCGCAAATTCGGCGATTCAAATGAATTTGGGAACCGCGCGAGAAGAGTTGGGTTACACGGGTGCTGGTACGGCTATCGCGATGATAGACACGGGCTTGAACTTCAATCACTATGCTTTCATAAATTCCGTACCCAATCCGAAAATCACACTCAGCGATGTCAGAGCAAAATACAGTAGTTTGGCGGCAACGAGTGTTTTCAATGTCGAAGCTTATGGATATACCTACCAAAGAGTATACTCCAACGCCCAAGCAGAATATGAACAACTGTATTATAGCACCAAGATTCCCTTCCAATTTGACTATGGGGACATCGATTACGATGCAAGCTTTGCGACTAGCGGCAGTTCAATTTACCATGGGACTCATACCGCGGGTATCGCCGCCGGCTATGATAGAGATGCAGGTATCGACGGAGAGGGCTTTAAGGGAGTTGCTTATGAGGCACAGCTTCTTATAATGAAGGTAATAAATAAATACTCCAGTATAAGCACAATCGATATTTTGGCTGCCGTAAACGATGCGGTGGTTCTGGGGGTGGATGCAATAAACATTTCCATAGGTTCTGCTTCGGGCTTTGCCTATGAAGAATATGCCGATTCCTTCTATCAATTTGCCGAGGATCAAGGCGTTATTGTAAGTATATCTGCGGGTAACAGCTACTCCGCGGGCGTCACGGGCTTGCTGGGAAATTCTCCCACGGTTTGGGATATTGACTATGGTGTGGTAGGCTCTCCTTCTTCTTATTCTCAGGCTCTTTCGGTGGCATCAAGCGACACTTACTTGTCTACGCAGGGAAGATTCCTATTAAACGGTGAAAAGATTTACTATAACAACACCTATGATCGCAATTTCTACGATGATATGATTGCGAAATACGGCAACTTTGACGGTGATTACGAGTATGTCGTAATACCCGGTTTGGGAGATGCGAGCGATTACGAGGGCTTGGATGTCAGCGGTAAGATCGCACTTGTACAGCGTGGAAGCTCCTCTTTTAGCGACAAGATTAAAAATGCCGCCTACGCTGGCGCAATTGCTTGCATTATTTGGGACAATGTGGACGGTGCTTGGATTAATATGAGCATTGCCGAATACACAATCCCCGGCATTTTCATCTATATGGAGGACGGACAAAAGCTTGTAGATTCCGAGAATAATACCGTTACGTTCAGTAAGGAAATTATGAATTCCTACTATGCTATGAGCGATTTCAGCTCCATAGGCTGTTTAAGTACGTTGGAATTAAAACCCGAGATAACGGCTCCCGGTGGATTAATTGTATCTTCTACTTTCGGTTATGCCGGTTATGAAACTTATTCAGGCACAAGTATGGCGGCGCCCAACATAGCAGGTTCTGTGGCGGTCGTGAAGCAATACTTGAACACGAAGTTCCCCAATTTGACGGCAAAGGAGAAAGCCGATCTTATTTACGGACTTATTATGAGTACGTCAAATATAATGTATGATGGTTTTGACGTGGCTTATTCTCCCAGAAAGCAAGGCGCGGGACTTATCGATGTTTCGGCTTCGGTAACGACAACCGCTTATATTACTGTAGACGGAAACATAAAGCCTAAAATTGAATTAGGTGACGATCCTCTTTGTAAGGGCGTTTACGACCTAAAGTTTAACGTAGTTAACTTCGGAGAAACAGACTTAACCTATACTCCCGAAACTATTGTCTTAACAGCGGAGTCAAGAGGAATGTTTTACACTCTCGGTGACGTGGACTTCTCTTACGACTGCACTTTTGACATTAAAGTAAAGGGAGACGGAAGCTATAACGGGGAAACGATAACCGTGTCGGCGGGAAAAACTGCATCCATTACGGTTACTATTACTTTAGGTGACGAAGCGCGTGCTTATATGTTGCAATACGCAGACCTTGTCGGCGGAAACTATGTAGAAGGCTTTGTTAGCTTGAAAAATACTGATGAAAACGGAGTTGATCTTAACGTTCCGTATTTGGGATTCTTCGGCGATTGGACGACAAGTCCGATGTTCGATTACACTGTTTATGATGAAGAATCCTACTTAATGTCCACGTATTACGGTGCTCTTTGGGGGTATTACTCGACTTATTACATGACAGTTATGCTCGGTACATATTGTTTTACCAATGCACAGCCAGGTTATGAAATAGATAATATTACGGGTTATACGGATAAGTGTGCAATTGCGCCAAACGGAAATGGATACGAGTATATTATGGGTTCGTATATCGGATTGTTCCATAATATGGACACTCTGTATTACACAATTACTGATGCCGTGACGGGCGAGGAGTACTACTATGAGGAGTATTACGCAGGAAGGAAATCCGCAACTAATTACAGTTTGAGAGTTCCGCATATTTCCACCTTGCGGTTCTCTTCAGAGGGTGCGCGAGCGTTTTACGAAAGCCTGCCCAACAATACCGAACTAATCTTAACGATAACGGGTATTACCGAATTTGAGGCAAAATACCCCGACAGAGTGTCCTCCTGCATCCGACCCTCCGTATCCTTCGGCTTTGCGATAGATAACGAGCTTCCACAGCTTATAGGTGCAAGCATCTATGAGGAAGACGGAAAATACTATTTGACCGCGGATATGATTGATAACCGATACATTTTGAGCGTAATGCCCTTCAGTATCGGCGGAAGTGGTGATGACGTATATTTTGATCTAAATATCGCTAGCCATATGTATGCCTTCGACATCGATGAAAAAGGAGCTATAACTACCGCGACTTGGGAATTAGGCTTAATCGATAAGGTTAAGGATAATTGTATGGTCGGATTTGTCGTTTACGATTACGCATTTAATATTTCAGGTTGGGTTGTAAGGAATTTGGTTATTCCCGAATCTGCCTATGCAAACGATACAACCGACTCGGGCGGTTCGCAAATATGGAATGAGGTTGACATCGAGAATTCCGATGTCGATGATATTGCCGAGGTGGTCGATTTCGACGACTTGTCGAATATGGGAAGCAAACCTACGGTCAACTCTGAAGGTGAAGATTTTGTAATCGACGAGAACGGCGTGCTGATCGCCTACAACGGAAACGACGAAGAGGTGGTTATTCCCGAAAACGTTGTGGAAATCGGAGCTAACGCATTCTTCGGAAATACAACGATTACTTCTCTTACCATCCCCGAAGGAGTTGTAATAATCAGTGAAAGCGCATTTATGAATGCTGTCAGGTTGAAAACGCTTTCTCTGCCTTCAACCCTCGAGGTAATCGGTATTGGTGCTTTTATGGGTTGCAGTATTAAATCCATCACCTTTACCGAAAGCACGACGCCCTTGCGCATTAATACAAACGCATTCTACAAAAACTCCTTAAAGACGATCGAGCTTCCCGATAATGTTTATTATATCGGAGATTACGCCTTTTCGAGAAACAAGATCTTCGTCGAGAACTTTGTATTGCCCGAAAATATCGAGCATATCGGTTCGTTCGCATTCGATTACGCAGTGTTTAATCAAGACGATTTGATTATCCCCGAAGGCTGTACCTATTGCGGTGAGGGCGCGTTCTTCAAGTCCGTTTTCAAAAACGTTTACATTTCTTCGACGGTTACTACAATCGACTTTGGCACGCACCAAATGTTCGAGGACTTTGTTGACGTAAATTACATCATTACCGAGGGTAACGCACGTTATTTCAACGACGGCGATATAGTGGGCGATATTTATGGAAACTACCTGCGCTATCAAGGCGAATGCTCGTGGTCTACATGCATTACAATTCCCGAGAAGTACGTCAGAATCGCTCCTTGCGCGTTCTACGGAAAGAAAATCGGGCTTATTACCGTTCCCGAAACCATCAAGGCAATCGGCGAAAAAGCTCTTTACAGTTTGGATTTATGCTTGGTTGTATTTGAGGGCAAACGCGCCCCGATTTTGGAGTACGAGGAAGGTTACTACCAAAACTTTGCTGCCAGAACATGGATGTATTATCCCGAGAACGGAAGCAATTATTTATACAGCTATTATACGCAGAATTTTTATGTGTTCGACTATACGCAGGCGAGTATGCTTGAGATTTACAGTCTACGCTATGAGTGCGGTGAAAACGATACCGATGTTCGTCTTTACGGCTTTTGCGGTCCTTGGATTGAGGGCATAGATGTCTACAAGGGAACGGCAGAGGAAAACGGCGAGATTGAGTATTCCTTGATTGCAACCGCAGACAGATATGACGAAAACGGCGAGCTGAATATTGTGGATTGGATCACATACGCGAATGATTCGCTCGAGTTATTCGTACCTGCATCGTACTATGTTCAAGCTTGGATGACGGTTGACGGCGTAAAGGTATACGGAACGCCTTCCGCTACGATAATCGTAACAGCACAACCCACTCACGCTTATTATGTGGTAAATATGATAGACGTCCTTGACGTTCATTCTTCTGCAGATGCGGAAAAAGTGCTTAAGGTTCGCGAAGCTTACGATGCATTAACCGAGTTGCAGGCAAGCTATGTTACAAACTATGAAAAATTGGTTACTGCCGAAAAGAAGGTCATAGCTTATATACTCAACGACGACTTGTTTATTAATTATGATGTAACACTTGAAGACGAAGAAGTGATTGTCGCGTTGAGAGAACGCTATACGCAAATCGAGGAAGAAAATGTGTCCTTGCTTACAAATGCGGTATACTTGAGATGTGCGGAAATGCAAATCGAGCTCTTGAAGCTGCAGGAAGCCAACAACGAAGCACTTGAGAAAGCGCAGTCTCTTTCGGAAGAAATAGAGAAGCTGAGGAACAGAATCCAATACCAAAATGCACTTACATCGAGTTGCGGCACTGTTGGCAATAATGGCGGTGGAATCGGTGGCACGTTGCTACTGACGATACTTGCTGCATTCGGAGCTGCGATTGTTCTTAAACGCAAATCGGGTAAGGACTTCAAAAGCTCTAAAAAGCTATAATCAAAACGATTAAGTAGATTGATCGGGCTATTTTCTGCTCAAATAGCAAATGACTGTGAAAAACCCGTTTATGCAATATTAACACCGCATCCCACCCCGATAATTTTCGGGGAGCGTATGCGGTGTTTATTATACCGATATGCCGATTTTTCGATTATTTCGACATTCTTCTCAATATTGACATTAACTTCAATTGCTAAAACCTGTGCTAGTTATCTGCTTGCACTAAGTCATGTAAAAAGACTCTGTTTTGTGCCTTTCGATCGGATTAATTCTTCGACTTGGGGATGATTGTATCGAAGAGCAGTGAATTTAGGAGTTCGTTGGATTGAGTTGTATTTTCCTTAGAGTTGAGCAGATTAACAGCTCTTGTTGCCTGTTCTATGCTCACGCCGTTATTCACAAGGTAACTGATTTGCTTAAGCGGATCGTTTTTCATATTGCTGAATTCACGCTGAAAGCGGCTAAATTCGTTGGAAATCGCGTTTACGTCTTTTTGATAGTATTCGTTATTGTTGAAATTATTTCTGAAGTCCCACGCCTGGCTGTCGATAGGAGTTTTTTGAGTGTGCGTGTCGGTATATGGTGCGCTGTTTGGTACGGAGGGCGACGCAGTCTCAAAGGATTGACGGCTGTACTGCATACTCGGTGTGGCTTGGGTATCTGATGGTATATTTATCCCTTTGGTACTTCTCGAGTAAGGATTGGGATTGATAAATCCTGTGTCGACAGTGTCGGATTTTTGCATATATTTTGGATTGATATTGCTTTGTCTGTTGCTCGAATCTACGACGTTCATGTTATGATTGACTTGTGTATTGTTTTGCATGGTATTGTTATAAAGAGGATAAACGGGTGAGGCGTACGAGGGCGCACTAGCGCTGTTTTGCGTAAAGGTATTCTTGATGTAAACATCGGCTTTTGTACAAAATGCTTTGTAACAGCTGTATGCGTTATGTTTGTTTTCCCTGTAAACCAATGCGATCAACCCGATATAAACCAACAGAACGCAACCTTGGGAAAGGTTAAACATAAGCCATCTCAGGTCGGTGTAGTGCGAAAAATAGATACCGATTATAGTGCAAATATTGACAACCAGAATCGTAGGCAAAAGAAGGCGAAATGGTTGATTCTTAGTGGGAAAGGTTAGTATTTCCGAAGGATACTTTGCTTCGTTTGACGAAAAGTATCCGTTAAGCGATTGCTCGTACTCTTTGGGAATGCAATATTTTAAGGAGGCTTTATCCCTACCCGAGGTATAGCATCGGGAAACGAACTTTTCGCACATTTTATTGTGTTTTCTGTAAGGGCTATAGAAAATGTTGACGAATAGAAAAAGAGTAAGAGATGCCAGGCTGAAGAAAAAAAGCCATAGCCATGTATCTCCCCAATAGCTTGCAATACTGTTGACCGTACGGATAAGTGTATTCATATCGTTCTCCTTTATTTACGCTGTGATCGCGTTTTGTTTTCACTTAATTTTTGCCCTACGAAAGGAGTTTATACACATACAAACAATAATTATCCAATATTTTTTCGATGTCAATATTAATCAAGAAATGCTACTTCAAATACCGCTAATGCGCACAATTTTGAATTAGCTTTTGATTTTTTCCGCTAATCGGCAAAGTAACTTCCACAGCAGAGGTGGCGTGGAAGTAGGTGTGGCAAAACGGTGGAGCTTGCTTTCCCTATTCAACTTTTGGGTGCATATCATTTCCACAGTGGAACTTACTTTGTCAATTACCTTTTTATCGAATCGTATTTTCGGGAATAATGCAAAAAGGATTGCTTTAATTTTGAGAGTAGGTTATAATATTATGGCTTGTTGTGATTATGGTCATTTCCGGCAAATATGGATTGTAGTCTTTTGGAGGAATTATGAACGTATATGAAAGCGACAAATGCGGCTGTATAAAGACCGAGAACGTGCAGTCGGATTCGGTTGAGATTGCGGTGACTGCCGCCAGAATTTTGGCTTGCGAGGCGATTACGAAGGCAAAATCGGGACATCCCGGCTTGCCGTTGGGAGCTGCGCCTGCTATGTATTCGATTTTTAGCGAAATGAAAATCGATCCCGAGCATCCCGACTTCACAGACAGAGATAGATTCGTTTTATCTGCGGGACACGGATCGGCTTTACTGTATTCTATGATGCACCTATTCGGATACGATATGACTATCGACGATTTAAAGAGCTTCCGTCAGTTTGAGAGCAAGACTCCCGGGCATCCCGAAAGCCGAATTGCGGGTGTAGACGCGTCCACTGGACCCTTGGGGCACGGAATTGCTTATGCCGTCGGTATGGCGATGGCGGAATCCAAGCTCGCTGCGGAGTTCAACACGGCGGGTAATACGCTTTTTGACCACTATACGTATTGCTTATGCGGAGAAGGCTGTTTGATGGAGGGCGTTGGAAACGAAGCCGTCAGCCTTGCGGGAACGCTTAAACTCAGTAAGCTGATACTAATTTACGATAAAAATAATATAACAATCGAGGGCAGCAAGGATTTGGCTTTCGACGAGGACGTAAGGCATAGGTTTTTTGCCCAGAATTGGGACGTTTTGACAGTTCAAGACGGAAACAGCGTGAAGGATATTACCGAGGCGATAAGGATTGCCAAGGGACAAACCTCAAAGCCTACTCTTATAATCGTGAATACCACCATAGGATACGGAAGTCCCGTTGCAGGCACCTCGAAGGCTCACGGTTCTCCTTTAAGCGCAGAGATGCTGGAAGAAACCAAGCGATTCTACAATTGGAATTACTCACCGTTTACCGTTCCAGAACAAGCTTATGTTGCGCCTCGCGCTGCGGTCGAAAAGGGCAAAGCCGCATATATAAATTGGGAACAAAGCCTAAAACAGTATTCGACAACCAATACAAGGCTTTACAATAAGCTGATTAAGTTCTTTGAAAAACCGAATATTAATTGTGCGAAAAAGCTAGCGGAGAGTTTAGACCCGAATAAGGACTATTCGACTAGAGCAAGCGGAAGCGTTGTTTTGAACAAGCTGTTTTCCAAGGCGCGTAATATGTTCGGCGGATCAGCCGACCTTGCGCCGAGCAATTTAACTCACATCGACGGAAGGAGCGACTACGGTCC
Organism: Clostridia bacterium; assembly: GCA_028703495.1. Taxonomy (GTDB): domain Bacteria; phylum Bacillota; class Clostridia; order Christensenellales; family CAG-314; genus JAQVMT01. Next base: position 49,886 of record JAQVMT010000013.1, read on the forward strand.
CAAGGATCGTGCGGGAGTGAACATTCATTTCGGAATACGGGAACACGCGATGAGCTGTATCGCAAACGGAATCGCGCTTCATGGCGGTCTTGTTCCCTTTGTATCCACATTCTTTGTGTTCAGCGACTTTTTAAAACCGGGTGTTCGTATGAGCGCGATAATGAATTTAAAGGTTATTTACATCCTCACTCATGATTCAATCGGAGTAGGCGAGGATGGCGAAACTCACCAGCCCGTAGAACAGCTGGCTGCGTTGCGTTCCATTCCAAACCTAACGGTATTCCGTCCGTACGATAATTATGAAGTTGCGTGCGCTTATGAATATGCTGTCAATTCAGACGGACCTACTGCTATTGTATTGTCAAGACAGGATATTAAACGTAACCTAACCATAACTGAAGGAGCAAAGAGAGGCGCGTATATACTAAGGAACGGAAAGGATTGTGTCATAATTGCCACGGGAAGCGAGGTCGCGACCTGCTTGGATGCAGCAGAGCTTTTGCAGGAAAGAGGAATAAGTGCGAGGGTTGTAAGCATGCCCTCTATGGAATTATTTGAGAAACAGCCGATGTACTATAAAAGCAAGGTTCTGCCGTCAAGGCAGAAGAAAAGAATTGCCGTTGAGGCTCTATCGAGCTTTGGTTGGCATAAATATGTAGGGCTTGATGGTTTGGTTATTTCTGTTGACAATTTCGGATGCTCGAGCAAACCCCAAAGACTATTCGAGAAGTTCGGACTTACTGCGCCACAAATCGCTGACAAGGTCGAGGAGTATTGCAAATCCAAGAGCCGCGCAAAGCGACATCCCGTTGAATAAGCTTTTTATATAACAGGAAAGCAGGTAAATAACAAGGCGGTTCTACAAGCATTTTACACTAATCAGCTTCTTATTACATAAGAAGAATGTGGATTGGTTCTGGTCGGCATCTGATATCGGACTAGTCGAGTGTTGTTATACCGAAGACTGAACTAATATGCAGAATATACGGGTATCATGCAAGACACTCGATTTGAGCGTAAGGAGATAAGGGAGCGGTTTTACTGCTCCCTAATTATATGGAAAGTTTGAACATTGTGAGGACGTCGAGTACGTCCGTTTATGAGAATTTGGCAGCCGAAAGCGTGATGCTGGAATGTTTAGACGGCGTTTCGCTGTTTTTGTGGACTAATGACAATACGGTTGTAATTGGCAAAAATCAAAACGCTTATGCTGAGGTGAACGTCAACGCACTGCACGCCGAAGGGACGATACTCGCGCGACGTTATTCGGGAGGCGGTGCGGTTTACCACGATAAAAACAATCTGAATTTTACTTTTATTGCTGACAAAAACGTATATTCCTTGCAGCGGCAATTTTCCGTGATTTGCCGTGCGGTAGATGCTTTCGGCATCAAAGCCGAGTTGAGCGGCAGAAACGATATAGCGGTGGAGGGAAAAAAATTTTCGGGTAACGCTTTTGTAAACCTTAAAGACAGGAGCCTTCACCACGGAACGATACTTATCGATACAGACAAGAGCAAGCTTGGAAAGCTGTTGACGGTTGACAAAAGCAAGCTGAAGACCTACGGAGTTCGCTCGGTGGAATCGCGCATAGTTAATCTTGCAGAACTCAATCCCGATATAACCGTGAGCAGACTTTCGGACGAGATAATCAAACAAGCCATATTTGAATACAACATAAATCCGATTTATCGAGAGGCAAAGGAGATTTGCACACGGCATGTCGGTTGTTACAACGCACATTACTCGCATCTTTCAGATCCCGAGTTTGTCTTCGGAAGAAAAATAACCATGAATAACGTACGTGCCGCAAGATTTGATTGGGGTGTCGTTCAAGTTGAGTACTCCTTGTCAGGCTCATTTGTTTCGCAACTTGAGGTATATTCGGATTCGCTTGACGTCGGAGTTATTCCACGAATAAAGGGTTATCTTTTGGGGAAGGACATAACCTCCGCGCTTGACGGCGTACCATCAAAGGACATACCTTATGTGCGGTCGGTTGTGCAATTGATTTGCGGTAACGTCGGCTGATGTTGCGAATACTAATACAGATAAGCAAGAACGCTTATTCGTAAGTTGCTCGACAAGCTATGTTTTTTTGATGCGTGGGATCGAGCCTTTGTCACAATCGCAGCTATTCATTTCTATCGATTCGAAGCTTTTTATTAAACTAAGGATGGTCAAATTGAAGTTGAATACATAAGACTGTTTATTAGATAGCTTCAATAACGTATTATTTATCGAGTGATTTTTAAAGGGCAAAATACTTAAAAAAGTCGATGATTTATTGTATTATACGCAAATTAATGATAGATTCAATAATTAAAACGAAATTATATTTCCCAAAGCCGTGCTATTTCAGTACCGTTTGTGTATGAATAGCCGTTAATTGATATGGAATCATATACGCTTTTTATTTGTCTGTCACTAAAGCGAAGATTTGAGTATTCTACAAGTAAGACTTATTGTAAATTATCTTGACAAAAGTGTTTACTCATTGTATTATGAGAATAGTAAATTAAAAATAAAACGGCGCGTGGATACGGATATGGAGAACGTTGAGTATGAACGAGATTGAATTCAACCGTTTAATCAAACGTATTAAAAAAGATCAACGAGCTTTCGAGAAGCTGTATGGTTTTTATTTCCATAGAATTGTTATGTACATAACCGTAAGATACGGCAAAAGCATAGCAGACGATGTAGCGCAGGCGTTTTTCTTGAAGCTTTTGACTATTGATATAGAAACCAAAATTGATTTTCCTACATCTTGGGTATATAAAGTATGCGACAATTTGGCAAAGACGTATCTAAGAACAAATCCCGAGTATAAAGAGCTTACAGAGATGGAAGACGCCTCGGAGTTTCGCGACGAATATCTTTATGCCAAGGAAGGGTTGGATCAGCTTGGCAAATCCGATCGGAAAATAGTATATATGCACCTTTGGGAAGGTTATTCCCTTATAGAAATCTCAATGCTTTTGGGGCAAAGCTACGATATAGTGCGCAAGAGATATTCGCGAAGCTTGCGAACACTAAGAAAGTTTTTCGATAACTGAAACCAATTGCAGTTGGCGTGGGAAGCGTGAATTTAAACGTATAAATCAAGTCGGAATAATTAGTACCATATTTTTTCGTAAAGTATTCTTTATCCGATACGGATTCCTTATAAATTATCTATGAAATCAAATCTTTTGGCGATCAACGGAGTCTATTAATGGAGCGGTTGGGCGTTTGCGAAACAGGGTAAAAAGACGTTAATATATCCGAAAAGAAATCATTAGTAAAATTACATAATAATTTTTTATTTATGTCCCAAAATGCGAAAAACTTGAGTCTAGTATATAGACAAAAGTAATTACAGAAAAGATTTTCAAAAAAAACTTAAAAAAATTTGAAAACCGATGTCCCAAAATGCGAAAAACTTGAGTCTATAATATGTGTAGAAGATTTGCGAGTGTAACATATCGGCAAGCTTTACACCAAGTCGAACTTTTTCGGTTAAACTACAATGCCAATCGGGCGGTTTGTGGAGCAATCGGACTATGTGTTTGACATCATTACCATAAAATGGTAAAATACAAAAGCGGTATTTTGATTGCGCCGGAAAATTGTCTTAGCTTAAGGAGGGAGGCTCAACGGCAATCTAACAATATACTTTAACAGGAGGAAATCGTGTGAAAGAGATTATCAAAGAGATAGAAGACACCGCGTTCGTCAAGCGATACAAGCTTAGCGATCAAACAGAGAGAGTTGTCATATACGGCGATTCATCGGATAACAAAACAAAGAGCAATGTGATTTCCGTTACGCCAAAGTCATTTACACAGGTAAGAGACGATGATGATACCACGACAGGCAATGCAGTTGCGGTAGGAGCTGTGGGAAGTAGGCGATACAGAGCTTGGTTTGAAGTGCCTGCAATTAACAAGACTTCTATTGGGCTTAGTCCGTACGATACTATCACAAGCGTAAGGATAGTTTTGCAAAAATCATCGGGAGCCTTGGGCACTCTAGAACTGCACGGAGCAAGTCAAACGCCCATATACGCATGCACCGATGAGGTTATCGACCTATTGGAAGTAGACGGATTGGGATACAAAGCCGATATCACGGATATGTATTTCGCATCAAATCAAACACGGTATTATATACTGACAACGCAAACCGAATCAGAAACAAATAATTTTTATGTTTGTACGGAAACAGCGGGGTTCATGACAAAGCCAAGGCTGGAAATCGATTATATTCCCGCAAAAGATGAGCCTGACTATCAGAAGTATATAGAGGGAAGTTTGTCGAAATCATCTTACAAGGTGAACGTGAGGAACGGGAGGGCGAGCCACAATCGTCCGCTGTTTAGTATGAGTGGAGAATTGATGCCTGTGTCGCTGTCGCTAAGTTATGAAGACTTTGAGGTGGCTAATACCGAGTATTCGGTGATAAGCACATATCTACCCGCAGGATGGAAATTGAATTATCAGCAGTACATAGTATCGGTATCCGGCGGTTATGCGTACTTTGACGGCGAAAATGTAAGGCATTTGTTCGTTTCGGCAGTAAACAACACATCTTCCGATACCATTTATATCGATAACAATGGTTCGGGGCTGACATTGAGTTTCGACTCGGTTGCAAATGCTGCAACAATCAGCGACATAAAGGAAAACATTTTGACTTTTGCCGCCACAGGTACATATTACACATTAAGTTCAATCAGCGACATTTACGATGTTGCAACGCAAATCAGCTATGTTACTAATGCGGATGAAAGCGTTTCAATGACAATAACCGACGGAATGTCTAATTCGACCGTTGTTGTTTTCGCTAATTCGGGAATGACGATCAAGAAGCCATTTGAAAGTACCGCAACAATTACTATGGCATTGGATCAAAGCGGAAATATGATTATTACGGATTCCGACGGAATAAAGTCAAAGTACGAAATGAGTTCGGGCTATTTAAATAAGGCATACGATTATGTGCTTGTGAACTCCGAAGAGGAGGTTACGGATTACATGATGTATACTAGGGCTACGGAAAATCGCGTTAGTTTCATTCGCAACAAGTACGGAGATAACTTCGTGTCTACGCACTCCTTGAACTACGGACGATACAAAACGATCGATATGAATGAAAGGTATGTGCATTATACATATCATTTCGATTATGCAGGAGGACTTGTTAAGGAGTACGAATCCACCTATTCGGGATCCAATGAAACCATTTACGGAGCAACCGCACGAAGAATACGCGATTATGAAACGTATAAAGGCTCGTTGCTCAACAACAAATACGTTGATGTTGCTTTTTCCGACAACGTGGTGACGGGAACCGAAACAACAGCCGCATCCAAAACCGTTTCATTTTCGGGAACGGATATCCAGTTCAAATCGCTCGATAACACAGGTTACTACCTACTTTCCGCGGAGGTAAAACTATTTGAAGCCGCCAGCGAAAAGAGCGTGACGAACAGGGAAACTTATCTAAAGCTGTTTATTACCGACTTATCGGGAGAAGAGACACAGAATGTACTGTTACATTTTGATCCCGATATAAGGGATAAGCAGTTATGCTCGGTGAAATTCAAACTCGGAATGGATGTTGATAGTATCACTACGGTTAGCTATACCGCGTATCACAACTTTAATGTAGGAACGGCAACATTTACGGGAATAAGACTGACAAACGATGTTGCGGGAAAAAAGAATCTTTGCGTTAATCAAGCATTTCAAGCCGCAGATGCTGCGGACTATGTCGAAACCAAAACCGAAGACAATATAACGACTTTGGTTAACTGGTACAAGCTAACCGACGACGTCGACTTTACTTATGAGGATGCAAACGGCGTAACGCAATCTCTCGAAGGCACATCGCATAAGCTGTTGGAGTCGGATATTGCCATGAATCTTGTTAACTGTTTCAGAAAATCCACAGGGAGCGGCGACACGCTGACTTTTGATTTTTGGACGAACGGCGGCAGAAATATGGTTCACAATGCAAGAAACGTAAGGTTTAAAAAGGACACCAATTCCATACGCTACGTCGATGCGCTGGTAAGCTCCGTAATCGATGCAGAATCATATGTATCCTACAACTACCTAATGGCGCACAGTCCTTTGTATTACATACAAAACACTACAAACGTCAATATTACAGTAGGTACCGTCACAACCGGAAGCATTAGCACGGCGCAGTACAACTCCAATTATGAAAAGACGTATGAGTGTAATTACGAGGGCGTTCGCCGTTCATACCTATACAACACAAAAGGCAGTATGACTCAAAACAAGTTATACAATTCAAGCTCGTCGAACACTGACATTACCTACAATACAGAGTATTCAGTAGATAACAGGTTTAAGACCGCGGAGAAAGAATACATCGGACAGAATACGAACACTACGCAGTATTCGTATTCGGCAACGACAAGCAATTTAACCAAGGTTAGCGATCCGACATCTACCGATACGGACTATTCCTATACTTCGGACAATTTAAGGCTAAGCCAAATCGAAAGCGAATCGAGCGCGAACGACTTTACCTACGATTCTCATGGCAGAGTCAACAAAATAACGCATAACAGCTTCGACTACGATTTTACTTACGACGGGTTCGGGAATATAAACAAGGTGGAAATTGCCGGAACAGAGGCGATAAGCAAGGAATATCTTGTGAATCAGGGCTCGACACGTTATGACTATACCACTACGGAATTCAATAACTCCACCACAGGCGCAAAAACCCGAAAGGTTTTCGACAAATACGGAAGACACATTAAAACGCAGGTGGTAACCGGAACAGTCGAAAGCCCCGTCTATACCGATATGCTGATCAATATTTATACCGACAAGACGGATACAGAATTGAGTGTGCTTACACAACCCGACAGCTCGGCAACGTCGACAAGCCTTTTAAGGAAGGTGATCGACAATTATACCAATACGACCGAAACCTATACCTATAACGGCGCAAGCAAGCTTGAAAACGTCACCAAATCGGGCGGAAGCACCGACACATCGGAAACCGAATACGATATGCACATGAGGATAGAGCAAACGACGTTGGGAATCGGAACCGATGAGTATGTTACGCAGCTCGCATATAAGGGTGGCGAAGCCGAACCCTCGGATGTCGTAAAGAGCAGCTTAACCACCTTGAACACAAACTATCTGTGGAAGAACGAAAAGACCTTCGACAGCATCGACAGGGTTTCCAAGGTCAAAAACAGTATGAGCTTGGATGCCGGTACCAACAGCAACCACCTTATCACAGATTATATCTTTTACAGCAGGCGCAACGCCAACAACACGATCATCGGCTCAACGCCGTATGTTTACAGCGCGGCATATTCCACTCAAATCGGCGGATCCACCGCGACAGAGGTAAGCAAGGACGTTTACAGCTATGACGCAAAGGGAAATATAACTCAAATCGTAAACAAAACAGGCAACACCGTCAACAATACGGTTAGTTATGTCTATGACGGCTTGAATCGCTTATCGCGTGAGAATAACAGCGCGCTTAACAAAACTTGGACCTTCGCATACGACGTGGGCGGAAATATAACCGTCAAAACCGAATACGCGTATACCACGGGAACGCTTGGCACGCCGACAAACAAAATTTCTTACGGATACGATACGACATGGAAGGATAAGTTGACAAGCTGGAACGGCTTAAGCGGCACAGCCAACTTCAATTACGATAATGTCGGCAATCCCACGAAGTATAAGGGAAATACTCTTACTTGGACGAGGG